>JAQTWB010000014.1 GCA_028689495.1 bacterium
CGGCGCACTTGGCTCATGGTGATTATGAGGGGGTTTGCGCCGATCAGGAGGATATTATCATCTGCCATATTCCCGTTGATAATCAAGAGAATGCTCATACGATTAAAATTAACGCTGATGAGTTGTCAGCCCATGAGGCCCACGGGGATACTGTAGGGGGTTGTCCAACTCTCGATCTGCAATTTAAAGAGATGGAAGTAACTCAATATTACAAGCAGTAGACGCGGGCGCCATTGATGGCGATGAGCTTGTTTTCTAAACTGAGGTGCCGGGAAGTAAGAAGGGAGCTCTGATGTATTACCGTCAGAGTGCTCCACTTCCTGGATTCTTATTCGGATGTTTCGTCACGACCAGTGGTTGTTAGCCGAAAGAACTGGCTTTTCTTCTGGGCTTGCCACACCAGAGATGGGAGAAATCGGGAATATCAAAAGGCGATGACGATACACCAGTATTCATAACAGGTCTGTTCGCAGGCTCTAAAGTTATTGATCTGATAGGTCGAAGACTGACCAATAGACTGCCGCGAACTTAGCAGTGAACCTAAATGAACCCAAATGATTGACCTGTGTAATAATTTGTATGGATGAGAAATTTGCAAATACTGTTCATTCGGTAAAAACCGCGGTGTCAACTTTCCTCTCTGAACTCCAAGCGCCAAAGGTTAATAGGGAAGACCTTATGGAGAAGATGCTGGTGGAGCGTGAGGAGAGTATGAAAAGCCGTGCTGCTTACATTATCAAAGCTTTCTCATCAGAGCCTTCTGGCGATATTGTTGGTGACTATCTAAAAGGGGTGGACCCCAAAAGTAT
Source organism: bacterium (assembly GCA_028689495.1). Lineage (GTDB taxonomy): Bacteria > Bdellovibrionota_C > UBA2361 > SZUA-149 > JAQTWB01 > JAQTWB01. The sequence goes on from JAQTWB010000014.1 coordinate 810, forward strand.
CACAGTAGAGAGATTAACCCTCAGCGATAATCAAGGAACACATATCGATGTAGTTGCAAAGATACCTGGAAGGAACAGTGGCCCGGATATACTTCTTGTGCCAAATTCCAACATCGCCGATGCTATGTGCGATTTAGGGACGGGAACCGCCGGAGGTGCCTGTTACAGTCCGGAAGGAGTAGACAACAGGGAAAAATCTATAGTGGTAAGAACTTCGGGATTAGATCTATCAGCGCCCGGTCTTGAATATTACAAGTATGAGAAAGGCACAGAAATAGCCCATGAACTGCAGCATTTTAAAAACAGGAACTTAAGCTTAACCGATGGAGCTGACGAAGTTTCGGCGTTTCGTAAGGAATGTGAATATCTGCTCTCCCATAAGCAGAAGCCACCTTTTGAAAATGATATGGCGATACTCCAATATATCAGTGACTCTAAGGCCTATGACGACAATACTTTGAAAGAGGCGATTGCCTATGTCGTTAATGGCTCGGAATCCGACCATTTAAAAGTTATGGCGGACCTTAAGAAACGCAAGTGAGCCGGGTAAGGGAGGGGTGGAGCATGACACGCCGGTTTGCCTTCTTTCTGTAATTCAAATTTTCGTCAGTCTGCTATTCCGTCAAAGCTATCTTTACCGTAAACGGCCACACTCCGGTTCTACTTCGGGGACGCTTACCGTTCGGGCTGCCGGAAGTCCAGCTGCAGCGACTCGACTGAACTCGTGAACAGCCAGAGTATAAGGCAGGCCATTGATGAGATGCCCTGCATTTCAAGAAATTCTTCCAGCACCTTGAGGAAGTGGGTGATAGTTCTCTTTTCCATCCCGATTAGGTCCACCAGTGACTGATGGCTTAAATAAAGTCCTTCGACAAAGTCCAGGCTCTCGGCGAAAACAAAACAACTCATGGCGGCCAGGAGGATCAGTCGAGGTTTGAGAAAGGCGAGTTCTTTCCATAGCAGCAGGAAAAAAGTAAGTCCGGCGAGACCGAGGATTGGCATGTATATGATATGCCAGTAGTAGCTGGGGAAGCTTTCGGCCAGAGTTACCAATAGACCTTCCCGATTGCCAAGTGCTTGCCAGTCAGCGATCTCCTTGAATGTATCTCCCAGTCTTTCGTGCACCCTTGAGCCGTCGTCAAAAGAGAGGAAACTAAACAGCGCGCCAAACAGACACCAGTCTAATTTTCTCCAGACTTTCAGTCGCAGGTGTTCCCTTACGGCCATAAGAAAACAGGACAATCCGAGGAATAAAAAAAAGATTGAAGATAGCCAGTTGCCGTATGATTCTTCCTTTGTCATGGCAAAGATTGGTCGTATGTGGCGGCTGGGAATCATTCCTTTAAAAAAGATCGCATAATCGAGCAGCACTGCAAAAAATGAGAGTGTCAGGAATATCGCAAAGATGATGAGTGAAAGTCTGATTGCTGATATGTGCAATTTACTGGAGCTGCTTTTAGTAGTTTTATCCATTCAGACCGTTTTTTGAAACTAGTTTAAAACCAAGCTCTATGAGCAGGCGTTTTTCAGTTGATTGCTATTTAAAGTTGCCTGATTGAAAGTCTGATTTCTTGCAACCCCCTTATCTGATGGTTGAATATGTTAATGTGGTGCGCAGTAAATGGTGAGTCATAAAGTGCGAAAATGAAAATAAAGATAATATTGGCTGTGGCTCTGTTTATCTCTTTGGTTGTACCGCTTCTTCTTTCGACGAGGATTGTCGGTATTGGTGAAGGGCCTGACGAGATGCAGCATATCGATAATGCTTTTTTTCGATTGCGTAATCCCGGTCGGTCGCTGGATGTTGAAAAAGGTTTTATGTGGCCCGGATATGCACCGATCGGGCAGGGGCATCAGGCGCCAGCCTCTTACCTGATTGGAGCCGGGATCTTGCGGATGTTTTTTTCTCCAGCTGAAGTTCCGGCAATCGTTGATTATGCAGCAGGTATCTCTTATTCGTCTGAAGGTGCGGCCTTTGGAGAGCAGAGCAATTGTTCTTATCGCCTTGATCGACAGCGACTTAAGGATACCCGGCACGTCCGTTACGGTATTTATCTGTTGCGCGGTCTTGGAGCACTTTATCTGATGGGGACGGTGTATTTAGCCTGGCGCTCAGGATTGATGTTTTTTACCGGGGATAAAACCGCAGCTTTGGCGGTGGCGTTTTTTGTTCTGGGAGTGCCGACAGCAATTTGGCGCTCGGTATTTTTCAGCAATGACAACGCAGTGGCTTTTTTTGCGGCGTTGACCTTTTATCTGGCGTTGAGAATTTTGAAGGAATGCCGGGGACAGGATGAAAATCAAAAACTGACCACGGCAGTTGTCGGCTTGACGGCTGTCGCAGCGGTAATCGCGGCAATTACTTTTCTTTGCAAATATAACGGAGTTGTTGCACTTGGATTTGTTGTGGTTGCGATTTTACTTTCGTCGCGTCTGTGCCTGCGCCGGCGTTTGTTGCTCATTCTTATCGCCGGTGCGATTTTTTCGGTAATCGTGCTTCCAGATCTGATTGAGAACCTGCGATTGGATGGAGATTTGTTTTCTCTGCCTGTGGTCATTCGCGATGTGCCATATCTTTATCGACCAAGCTCCTTTATCTCAGTATTGGGTGATGGGGACTTTTTACGAGAGCTTTTTCAACGGTTCTGGCTCGAATATCACAATAGCGGTTCTTTGCAGTCCGGATTCCCACTTTGGGTACATAATATCTGGATTATAACTTGTCTTTTCGCCGTGCTGGGTCTTCTGAAGCAATTTTTTCCTGTGAAAAACAAAGTTAGTAATAGCGTATTTGTGTTGTTGGCGCTGTCTGCCGTTGTGTTTTCCGTTTTAGTAATTGTGCATTTTGGCGCTACCTTTCCCATGCCCGGTGGGCGTTATCTGCATACGGCTTTACTGCCGGTTGCATGTTTGGTTGTTTATGGCTGGCGCGAAATTCTGTTTTTCGTTTTTCATCAGCGGACAGAAACAGAGAACACTTCACCTTCACTCGTTCTTCTTTTATTAAGTGCGGGTCTGGCTGTTTTCTCGGCTGCGTTTACCAGCTACTTCTTTTATCAGCGCTACGCAGATTGTCTGCTGGCAGAGGCTGGGAATTTGCCGGCTGGGGTTTCTTTGACCCAGGGGGATTTTATCGGAGATGGTGGAGATGAGATAGCAGTCTTTCATCGTTTGCGCGGCCGGGTGTTTTTTTTAAGGCAGGAAGAGGGCCGGTGGATTCCTCAATTGACGATGAGCAGGGCAGTTGGACTGGCTGGGGATAAGATATTCTCCGCCGACATTAATGACGATGGAATTGATGAGCTGCTTTTGTGGCGAGAAGTTCCAGGTTTCCTTTTTGTGGTTGGTGGATTGAGCTTTACCCGGCCCGATACCTCGATTTCTGTTTATCCAGATCGGCAGGTTAAACCCCTGCTGGTGTCCGGACCATTTCCTAATCGGAGTAAGGCTCAAGTTTTCTACGATTGTCGTGGAGCGCAGCAATTGATGATTTATCAACCATCTTCCGGAGCTGTGGCTATTTTTGCTGTCAAATACGTAGGGGTAGAGCAGATATCAGCAAAAGTAGAATCAGAATTTCATATTGAGACTGGGGCTGAAGATATTGCCGCTATTTGCGTCAGCGGTGAACTGCATTTTTACTCGGCCCACCCGGCGATTGGGATGATAAATCATCGACTACTGCGGTTGGACAAATCGCTACCGGATAAATCGACGTCTGCGAATGTCGAGCTGGTGGAGACATTCCCTGGAGATAGTTTGCTGGTTCAGGGGCACTCAGATTGGACAGCCAACCAACTGTGGTATTTAAATTTTGAAGAAAAAAAAGGTGGCGGTTGTTTTCAAACTTTACCGGCAGGCATTGGCGCGAACAAACAATTTTGTTTGACTGATAATGCAAGCGCAGCGACTGCTCATCAATGGCTAATCTTGAGTAGCGAGACGGGGTTTTTGCCGTTCTCAATCGATTTGTTTAGTGGTCGTTTCATGTCTTATGGGGACCCGACAAACAAAGTCACAGAATTACCTGCATCCTTTGAGCTTTTTGCTGCACCTTAATCAAGGTGTCACTGGGCTATGGAGGTCTTGTAGCTTCAAATTTTTCTTGAGGAATTGATGGCCGGCGAAATTTTATATCTACGCGGAAAATCTGCACCCAGATCTGATTTGGTGCTTTCATTTGACAGCCGAGGCTATAGCGTTTCGATCGTACGCGATTTTATCAGTTTGCAAAAGCGCTGCGCTGAAGAAGAAAAGCCCAAAATGATTGTCATTGATGCTTCCGCTGATGACGATGAAACGACTAATCGCATTACTGAATTGCGAGGACGTGAGGTACTTTTTGCCCTGACCATTTTGTTTATTGGTCATAAAGCAAGGGGTAAGACGGAAAAGCTGAGATATCAGTACGAAAACCTTTATGCTTTTGACGTTCCGTTTGAACTTTCTCATATCATGGGGGAAATGACGGAGGTCCTGCCCGAAGTAGCAGAGAAGGAAGAGGATAGTTCCACGGTGGATAGTTCCACGGTGGATAGTTCCACGGTGGATAGTTCTACGGTGGATAGTTCTACGGAGGAGTTGCACACTGAGTCTTTTGAGCAATCCGATAACCAAGACGGCCAAGATAGAGAAGTGGTCGGCGCACCTGTCGAAGTAAGCGTTGATCCAAAGGTTGAGGAGCATCATAAGAAGGCAAAAGGTGGAGAAGTTAGTTTCGGTGTCAGGTTTGTAGAATACATCGCGACACCGGAAGTTCCGATTCGAGTTACCCAACGCAGAGTGCGTGATTTTCTCGATGCTCAGATAATACCGAAGAATTCAGTTAGTTCCAGTTTGATTGGTGCACTTGCCTATTTGACAGCGGAAAATGAAACCATCAGTATTCGGGCACGACGAACATCGGCAATAGCCTCCTACGTGAGTGAGATATTCTCTTTGCCCGAGACAAGAAGGCAGGCGGTGAGGATGAGCGGACTTCTTTTTAATATGGGTGAAGTGCGTATCGGGCCGGCAGCTCGCGGAGGATCCGACCTGATTTCTATTACTGAACACGAACGGCGCGAGCTTGTAAAACATCTTCAATCAAGTGTTGAATACGCTAATACTGATATCGGCGAGATGCGGGTGATTCGAGATTTGCAGGCCTTGGTCGCTCATTTTGCCGGTGAATCAGCCACTCTTGATGATGAAATCAGGGAGGAGGCACAGTGTGTTCTTGTTGCTGAAATTATTGCGCGGAATTGCTGGAAGAACGATGAATGGGATTCTTATGGGGCATATAAGGTGGTGCGCTATTTGCAGCAGCAGGACCTTGATGTAACGAAAGGCGATGCATATCGGGCAATAATGCGTTTTATCGTTCGCTTGCGATTTGCTGAAGAAGCGGAGCACCTCAACCCGGAGAAGCTGACGGAGGTGATTGCTGCAGCCAAGCGAGAGGCTGAAGCCTTCTATTCCCAACGCGATGTAAAAAAAACGCAGATTTGGGAGCTTATGGAGGGAATGGTCATTGCTCGTCCGTTGATCAGCATCGATGGCAGACTTGTTGTTCCTGCAGGCATGACAATTGATAACGAGACTTTGTTGAAAATATGGCAGCTATCGCTAATTCGTTCACTTTGTTTGCCACTTATTATCGTCCGTTAGCCTGAGATTGCCCTGACAAACGATAGCATTAATTCCTCATTTTTTATGCCAGGCGATGTTTCTACTCCGCTTGCCACATCAACCCAGGCAGCGGGGAATAGCCTGTGAATTTTTTGAACATTCTCTGGATTTAGTCCGCCAGCAAGGAAGCATTTTTCTAATGGAAGAATATTTCTTGCTCGGGTAAGCAAATCACTTGAGATGATTTTGCCAGTTCCGCCGGCCAGATCAGGGTGCCATGCATCAAGCAGGATAAAATCAGTCAGCTTCAAGAATTCCAGAACCTCAGTGATTGAGCTTTCATTTTTTAATGGCAGAGCTTTAATCAATATTGCTTCAGTTTTCGAACGAAGTGTCTTTATAAATTCTGGTGATTCACTGCCGTGTAGTTGCAGTGCCGAAATACTGCTTGTTTCTAGCACGCCAATTATTTCATCAATAGAACTGTTAACAAACAGGCCAACAGCCATTGTCGAGGATGCAAGTTTATTAACGATCTCGGCTGCGGCCTCAGGTGAAATATAACGAGGGCTTTTTTTGTAGAAATTAAATCCGAGGGCGGATGCTCCGGCTTTGATTGCGTTTTGTGCGTCAGGCAGTCTGGTGATGCCGCAAATTTTAACTTTCGGCATTGCTCAGACCTCGAACAAGATTCAATACCTCGAGTGCTCGACCGCTGGTGATAGATCTTTGCGCCATTTTAATGCCTTCGGGAATTGAATCGGTTCTTCCACTGACAAAAAGTCCGGTTCCGGCATTCAGGCAAACGAGATCGGCATAAGGTTGAAGTTTGAGAGTGCGATTATCGTCGAACGAAATGGAATTTTTGTTGGCAAGCAAACTTTCGATTATTTTAGCTGACTCTTCTGGCTGTTGTCCCGATACCGCTTCTAACGGATGTCGCTGCAGGCCGCAGGTTTCAGGGAAGAATGTCATTTCCAGCATAGAGAATGAACCGTCGGCATTCATCTGTAATTCGATTGCATTTGTTCTACCGGAGACGGTAATTTCATCCATCCCGTCTTCTCCATGGACAACGATCGCTCTTGTCGCTCCAAGACGTCCCAGGGCTTCAGCGACGGGAGTCAGCAAAGAGAGGCTGCTGACACCAACAATCTGTTTGCTCGCGGAAAGCGGATTTGCCAATGGTCCGATAATATTAAAAATCGTTCTGAAACCGAGTTCCCTTCTGATTGCTCCAACGCGTTTTGTTGCCTGATGATGTGCCGGAGCGAAGAAAAAGCCGAAATCTGATTGTTTGAGACACTTGATCATGGTTGTCGATGAGCAGTCTATCCTGACACCGAGAGCCTCAAGAACGTCAGCACTGCCGCTTTTGCTTGTTGAAGCGCGGTTGCCATGTTTTGCTACTTTCTGTCCGGCGCCAGCGATAACAAATGCCGCTGCAGTTGAGGTGTTGAAGCTGTTCAGACCACTCCCGCCAGTGCCGCAGGTGTCCAGAAGTTCATCTCTGGCAGGGGCATTTTCCGGAATAATCATATACTCCCGTAAGGCGCGGGCAGCTCCTGTCAGCATGTCGGCGGTGATCGGTAGAATGCTGCTTGCCATGAGGAAGGCGCCAATTTGGGCATCGGTTATGTCCTTATTGGCAAAAAGCGAACAAAATAGTTGATAGGAAGTCTCTTCATCAAGAGACTTCCCGGTTGACAGTGTTTTTAGCGCTTCTTTAAACATCAGAGTTACGTCCATTTTACAGAAGATCGACTGGATCAACATCGACGGTTATTCGCAGTTCACGATCCTTCCTGGTTTTGCGTTTCCAGTTATCCAGCATACTGGCAATTGAGGAGATAGCGGAGCTGGAAGAGGACTTTATCAGTAAGTGGAAGCGGTAGCGATTACGAATTTTTTCGTATGGCGCTACAGATGGACCAAGGACCTGAAGTTTAAGTTTGCTGTTGTGAGATGTCTCGTTCTCCCAGCCCTCTTTGGTCTTGTCAACGAAGTTGCGCAGTTTGCCAGCATAATCCCAGGCGACTGATTGCGTCGGGTGGGAAACAATAATCCGCGCAAGGCGTGACCAGGGTGGATAATTGAGTGTCTGACGCTGTTCAAGTTCAAACCGGGCAAAGGCCATAAAGCGGTTTGTGACAGCCGCAACTATTGTCGGGTGATTTGGCTCTCGGGTTTGTAATATTACCTTGCCAGCGATCGCTCCTCGTCCAGCTCTCCCCGAAGCTTGGGTAATCAGCTGATAGGCCCGTTCTGATGCGCGAAAGTCGGGTATGTGCAGGCCAATATCAGCATCAATAATGCCAACAAGAGTGACGCCCGGAATATCGTGCCCTTTGGCAATCATCTGCGTTCCGAGAAGGATGTCTGCCTTTTTGCTTTTCATTGTTCCGAGTATTTCTTCGTACGCTCCCTTTTTTCCGACGGTATCACGGTCCATGCGTAGAAGTCTGGCTTGGGGAAAGAGGTTGGCGATCTCCTCAACGATACTTTCGGTTCCAGCTCCGCGGTATTGAAGTTCGCCAATTTTTGAATCTCGGTCGCTCTCGACAAAGGAAGTTTTTGGGTCGCGACAAAGGCCACATAGTTCCGGGGGAGTCATCGAGAAACCACAACAGTGACAGAGAAGACGGTTCGCCTGGCGATGAAAGGTAAGGGTCACAGAGCAGGATGGGCAATGGATGACATCGCCACAGGTTTTGCATTGCAGGAATGAGGAAAAACCACGTCTATTGTAGAGTATAACGGCCTGTTCGCCACTTTCTAGAGTTGCCTTGAGATGTTCATAAAGGGGTGGAGAGATATTCTCCGAGATCATGTCTTTGCGTTTGTAGGACCGCAGATCGACAACTTTAATTGATGGCAGAGGATGGCTTGTTGCCCTCTCTGGTAACGAGAGGATGGAGTATTTTTTTCGCTGCACATTGGTCATTGTCTCAAATGAGGGTGTGGCTGAGCCCAGGATTACCGGAATGTCTTCAATCCTGGCGCGCATGACGGCTACATCGCGCGCGTTATATCGGAGTGACTCATTTTGTTTGTAAGAAGAGTCGTGTTCTTCGTCGACAATTATCAACTTGAGATTTGTCAGTGGCGCGAAAATTGCCGATCGAGCCCCAATAGCCACGCGTATCCGGCCGTTGAGACAAGCTTCCCAGGCATTCCAGCGCGATGTTGTTCCAACGCCGCTGTGTAGCATCGCCAGAGGTGTGTTTAACCGCCGGGCGAATGTTTCATGCAGCTGAGGAGTAAGTGATATCTCGGGGACGATAACCAGGGCTGACCCACCGGATTGAAGAACCTCCTGGATCGCTCTGAGGTAGACTTCAGTTTTGCCGCTTCCCGTTACGCCAAACAGCAAAAAAGGTTTGAAAGACTGCTGCTTCAGCGCTTGACGGATGCCATTTAGCGCATTCTCCTGTGCTGTGTTGAGTTGTGGCGGAATGGTGGGCGGGTTGTCGCCCGACAAATTTAAGCAGAGCTCGGTCTCCTCTGTATCTTTGGTTCGAGAAACCAGTTGCTTCTTTACAAGAGATGAAATTGTTGAGGTACAGGGGCCACAGATAGTCTCCAGATCAGCGCCGGAAAGAGGCGACTCGGCTTTAGCCAGGATCTGGATAAGTTTTGGGGAGTTCGGTGAGCGGGCACCAAGACGGGCGAGGGTGTCCTCGTTTTTGGATGCCAGTAATCCCTGAGCAGAGAGTTTGTAGTAGTTGATCAGACGGCTCTGACCTCTTGCGGGCACAGCACTTTCAATAACTTCGCCGAGCGATGCGCCGTAATATTCTGATACCCAGCGAAAGAGACTTAACTGCTGGTCGGAAAATGCCGGGCGGAAAGAGAGAACCGGTTTGATTCGGGCTAGGTTTGTTTCCGATCTATCCTTCCTGGCAACGATCCAGCCACGCACTTTTCTCCGACCCAGCTCTACTTCGACTTCAAGGCCGCAAAAAGATTTGCCGGTAAATCCATCATTACCATCGTTTTCCCAATTAAGAAGATAATCAAAGTGCATCCAGCTCCCGCTAATTACCACATCAACCACATGGTTGAATTGTGCGAACTCGGCATGACAATGGCAATTGTCTGCAACATTTGCGGCTGCGAGCTCATCTGTAATTTGTGTAATCCTTTCGCTGGTCATCGAATCATATGAAGGGTGCGACAAGTTTTAGCGGGTTATTTTCGGTTTGCCGCAGGTTAATAGCCGGCACGAACCAAAACCAGTCAATGAGAGTTGATTCACAAGAGCCGATCCAAGAGAGCAACAGCTTATGTTTTCTTCAAAAAAAAGTCACCGCCTGGTCAGTCTTGATATTGGAACAAGTTCAATTAAGGCGATGGAGCTCGATGTGCAAGGGGCCAGACCAAAATTATTGGCCGCTGCGAGCGTTCCAACGCCAGCAGAAGCGATCAAAAACAACGCGGTCTCCAGGCCAGATCTTGTTGCTGCGGCGATAACAACAATGCTTGAAGCTAATGATATAGCGGCAAAAGAAGCAATTATCTGCCTTCCCGGGCCAACAGCATTCACCAAACTGATTAACAGCAGTGCCTCCAGTTTGAAAGAGATAAATGACAATATTGCATTCGAAGCAGGGAATTATATTCCCCACAAAATTTCTTCCGTCTTTTTCGACTATCAGGTGATAGGCAAATCGGACAAGGGTGGCTTTCGTGTAATGCTGGTGGCAGTCAAAAATGAGATTGTCGAGTCATATTTGTCTGCGGTTCGTCAGGCGGGCCTCGAGCCGATAATCGCTGATGTTGATTACTTTGCCCTGGAAAACATGTTTGAAATAAATTATCCCGACGAGCGTGATAAAACTCAGGTGCTGGTCGATATCGGTGCAAAATACGCGAGTGTAAATATTATGCAGGGTGGCCAGTCGATATTCGTCGGAGATGTCGGAGTCGGTGGACGACTATATACTGAAGCCTTGGCCGAGCAGCTGCAGATATCAATTCAGGATGCTGAAAACCTCAAGTTAGGTGGCGGTGACGGCAAAGCTAAGACTCAAATTGCCGAAACGCTTGATCGTATCAATGAGCACATCGCATCTGAGTTGCACAGACAGATAGGCTTCTATTGGAATGCAGCAGCTACCGAAAAGCCTCTTGAGGCAGTTTATATTTCCGGGGGTGGGAGTGTCGTTCCAGGGTTTATCGACGAAGTAAGCGCCAAGACAGGATTGCCTGTGCATCGAATCAATCCATTCCGTAACATTGAGTGTGGCAAGGGGTTTGATGAAGCTTATCTGGCTGAGATATCTCCAGCGATGGCTACGAGCGTAGGGCTTGCATCGCGTCGAACTGGTGACAAGGTGCAGGCCGCAGCCTGAGTCGGGAATGATAAAAGTCGGTTGCCGGAAAATTCGGGCAAGGTGACAAGAGAGGTTCAAGGGAAAGAACAAAAGTGAGTAACCTATGATTAGAATAAATCTTCTCGGCGACAAAAAAGATTACAGCATGCAGTATTTTTCGCACTTGCTGGTGGTCGGTGGAGCTCTTTGTGCAACAATCTTCCTTTGTATAGTTGCCTACACAACAGCTGATAGCGGCCTGGAAGCATTGCAAGCTGAAAAAAGCCGTCTTGAGAAAGAGCTGGTTGCGCTAAAGAAAGAGACCAAAGAAGTATCTACCCTGGAGGAGAAAAGGAAAACCCTGCAAGAGAAGCTTACAACAATCGCAACCTTGAAGGCGAAGAAACACGGACCAATACATATTCTATCGGGGATCAATGAAAGCATACCAGAGAAAGCATGGCTCCTGGAGATGAAAGAATACGATGGAGCAGTGACAATGACCGGCATTGCCATTGACAACCAGACAGTTGCTGAATTTATGGGTAAACTTGGCTCATCCGAATACATTCGTTCTGTTGATCTCAATCTGACAAAACAGGTTGAAATCGAAGGTGTGAAATTAAGTGAATTTTCGATACGGGCCGAGCTTCAGGACTTGCTGAAAATTGCAGCCGGAAAAGATGAATCAAAGGACAAGATCGTAAAAGAATACTGATACAGTATAACCAGATGGAGCCTTCGAAATGAGTGATACTCTTAATACGATTGTTGAAATGCCTTTAGGGAAAAAGGCAGGAATATTGGGCGGTGGAGTAGCGGCCATTCTGGTCCTCTTCTACCTGCTTTTTTATTCTTCGCTATCTGAGCAGTATTTCAAGCTCGACAAGGATGTTAATGGGCCGCAGGGTCTCAAGTCGGCAATTGCGAAGGAGACTGGTATTGCAGGAAACATTGATAAATTCAGAGCGGAAGTAGCACGGCTTGACATTGAGCTTAACAAGGCACTGGAAGAGCTTCCGGACAAGAAGGAGGTGGATTTACTTCTGGCTCGTATCTCGGACAAAGCCACAGCAGCGGGCCTTGATATAAGTTCATTCAAGCCACAGGGGGAGAGGAAAAGAGAGTTTTATGCTGAGCAGCCAGTGGAGATATCGGTAAACGGCTCTTACCATCAGGTCGCATCTTTTTTCGACGAGGTTGGTCGTCTGGAGCGAATCGTTAATCTCGATCGTTTTCATGTAAAGGAACCAGTTTCAACGGAAGAAGGAATCTCGATATCAACTACTGTAATGGCAACCGCCTTTCGTTTCCTTGAGGAAAATGAAAGACCACAAAAAGCAGACGACAAACGAAAGAGGAAGCGGGGTAAGCCGGCAGGTGCCTTATAGTCTCCGGCTCAGGAGCAATAAAAAAGCGGCCATGAGCCGCTTTTTTATTGACGGTGATTGGTCCGGGTCGACATTCGACCGGACAAGATAATCACGATGAAGATGTACAAGGCTCAGGAAAATCTCTGAGAGGCATGGGAGTTAAAAGCCTTGAACTTCCAAACAAATTTGCCTTCACCACATCGTGAGGTAAATTTTTTGGAATTCTAGGCGTTCTGACAGTGTCTGTCAGGTTAAGTCTGAGCTGGTACAGGTCATTGTCTCTACCTCGTCACCCCTGGATTGACAGGGGACCGCTACTAGTCCTTATGCTATACGTGAACCCGTCGCGAGAATATGAAGTCGGGGGCAATATCTGGGACAAATTAACAAATCCCCCAGCTATACCTAAAATGAAGTAACAAAAAGGTTGCGCGATAAAATAAAATGAATCACGGTTCAGTATCTGTACATCAGAGTTCAAGGTGTTCGGCGGGAATATGGATTCGTGACCGAAGCCGGCGATCGTTGACCTCTGGCAAGTTTTGTCTTTGGTAAAAGAAGACAGACCGAGAGAGGGATGCAGGATTATTCGGCGAGATAGAGCCATGGTAATGGCGGGTTTTTTCAGGTTCGTGTTCTCAGGAATGAGGTTTAACGAAAATAAATATAAAAGGGAGTGATCTTTTCCCTTTACGAACTGTAAAGGTTCGTATTAGGTAGGGCAGAGTCACTAGTGTGTATTTTTACACTTGGAGTTCGAGTTACCTCATAAGACCGATTGAGGATGAGGAGAAATTTCATGGGCGTTCCGAGCAAAGCTCTTACACTTTCCGTTATAGCTGGTATTTTGACGAGCTGTTCTGCAGCAAATTCATCGCCAGATGTAACTAATTATTCACCGACCGCAGAAGCAAGCGAGATGTCATCAGGGAGTATTCCTGGGGAGTCGACACCTGCTGCAGAGCTTTCGAAAGCTACGGAGATGCAACAGTCTCCACAGGCTGGCGAAGCTGAAAGCAAGATTCAATTGAGCAGTATTGAACTGATCAATGAAGATAGCGATGCAGCAATGGTAGCTTTGTCTATGACAGAAGAGACCGGCTTTGTGTTAAGAAGGTCTGCACCGACGGAGTATACCTTGGAGATACCGGCTGCTGGAATGACCAGTGGTGCAGCGAATCCGCTGGTTATACCCCAGGGTCAAGGAGTTATTCGCTCGGCGCGAGCTGTTCGCGATGGTTCCAATCTGCAAGTGCGCATGTTTGTAGAGGAGGGCGCGGAACTCAGTGCCTCGATGCGTGGCAATACGATATACGTTCAGTCGGCATCGACGCAGACAGCTTCGTCGCAAGACGCATCAGCTTTGGCGAGTGGGGCGAGAGCTCAGCTTGCGGAGGGTGAGGAAGTTGCCACTGCACCGGCTACAAGTGCTGCCGATGATTCCGGGTCGGGGATTCGTTCAAATGATGGTTCGAAGGTCTACACAGGTCGTCTAATCTCCTTGGACCTCCAGGACACAGATATCGATAACGCCCTTCGTATTATTGCGGAGGTTTCAAACCTGAACATTATCGCCAGTGATGATGTCCGCGGTAAGGTTACACTTCGATTGATTGATGTTCCTTGGGACCAGGCGCTTGATGTGATTTTGAGGACTAATGGCCTTGATCAGGTGTCCGAGGGGAATGTTGTGCGGATTGCTCCAGTTGATAAATTGAGAGCAGAACGTGAGGCATTGCTTGAAGCCAAACGGGCACAAGAGAATCTTGAAGACCTGACAGTTCGTTACGTTCGCGTTAGTTATGCACGTGTCACCGAATTGCAGGAACTGGTTGAATCAGTTCTGACAGAGCGAGGGACAGTCACTGCTGATGAAAGAACGAACCAGCTGATAATCAAGGATATTGCTAAAGGGCACGAAGAAGCCGTAGCTTTGATTAGCAAGTTGGACTTGAGAACTCCTCAGGTATTGCTTGAGACTCAGATTGTTGAAGCCAGCAAGAATATCATGAGAGACTTGGGCTTCCAGTGGAACTACAATTACACAGCAAGTGCGGAAACAGGCAATTCAACCGGTCTTGTATTTCCGAACAGTGTGGTTGCAGATACCGGGGTTGATTTCAGCGCAGGAAAGCAGCTGATGGGTCTTGTTCTTGATTCGGCTGATGGTAGCAGAATGCTTGAAGCGAACTTGACTGCTCTCGAAGAAGAGGGACGGGCTCGTGTAATCAGTCGCCCACAAGTTGCGACAATCAACAACAAACAGGCTGAAGTAAAGAGTGTTCGAACTCTGAGAGTGAAGCTGCCTGATTCTGGTCTGGCGGTGGCGACAGGTTCCGGTGCATCATCTTCAGGCGGCGGCGCTAGTGCATTTGAAGAAATTGATGTCGGTATTACATTGACAGTTACTCCTCAGGCATCACCTGATTACTACGTCCTGATGGATGTGAACGCCAAGTCTTCCAACCTGGATGATGCGGAAGCTTCAACTGTAGACGGTATACCTGGGACAATTGAACGTGAAGCAACTTCCACGATACTTGTGAAGAGCGGACAGACATTTGCACTGGGTGGAGTATATAAGGTCAAGGATAGTGATAATGTCAGCGGAGTTCCTTTCCTGAAGGATATTCCTTTTCTGGGTTATCTCTTCCGGGCGACTTCGGTAGATATGGAAGATGAAGAACTGATTTTCTTCATAACTCCTCATATCGTCGAGGGGAGCTTTGACCCAAGTCTGATGTAGTATGAAGTTGGAATGCCCCTTGGTGATTTGGGGCGCCTCAGGGGTTGGGAAGTCAGAAGTGGCTTCCCTCCTCGGAAAAATCTGCTCTTTAAAAGTTGTTGACCTTGACCAGGTAATCAGCGAAAGGGCGGGTAGGTCGATAAAAGAGATATTCAGGGTAGAAGGAGAGAGTTATTTCCGCGACTTGGAGCACCAGGAGTTGAGCAGATTGCTTGGCGGTGGTTCGAGGAATGCTGAAATAACGGGTTTGGATTTCGATATTCTCTCTTTAGGGGGAGGTTGTATAACGTTTGAGCGTAACCGTGAAGTTCTTCGGCGAGCCAAGGTCAAGACAGTTTGGTTGAAAGCGCTGGCCGAAACGATAAGCGATCGAATAGAAGCTGCGATTCAATTGGCGGGTTGTAATGAAAGGCCTTTGGTCGCGACCGTCGGCAAGTCAAATCAATCTGCACAGCAGGCAATACTGGTCAGTGTGCGGGAGAAATTGCAGGAACGTGATGCTGATTATTGCATCGCTGACATTTGGTTGTGGACAGATTGGGCAGATGCTGAAGGTATCGCCAGATGGTTGGAAGGACGCTTTGCCGGTAGAACAAGTGAGTTGGGTTGTTCGGGCCGCCAACTGGTGTTTGTAGTTGGAAAAGGAAGTATTGTCATCTGTGAGGGAGACACTACGAAGGATGAGTTTCTGCCAGGAAACACAGGAAAGAGCGTTAGTTGGTTGGAAGCTGTGCGGAGGGGGAACATCCTTTACAGGGGTGAGTATCGTAATTTCAAAAGTATGGAACAGGTCATCGCAGGCGCACTTGGAAGTTTAAGTGGCGGTGAGCTGTAGGAAGATGTATTCGCTGAGACTAAGTCTGTGTTGCAGATCGTGAAAGCGAAAAGTTTTGGTAAACGCTAATGAGACTTTCTGACTAGAAGTCAGAGAGCAAAACGGGGGAATGTAGCATGCGTACAGCTATGAAAAAAGCTCTGTCGCTCGGTTTGACTGCAGCAATTTGTTCAATTTCAATGACATCCTGTGGCACGACCAGCAACAATGACCAGGGGACATCGTTCCAGGCATTTGGCTGGTTTAACTGCCCAGCGGACCAGACATCGTGCACCGTAGATGAACTCGTAGGAGTGAATCAGGGCATCAGCTTGTTGTTTTCTGATGAGTCAACAGGATATCGTGGGTATTGGTCCTATTTTGGTGTGATTAACCGCCTGAATAAGCAGTTTCTTCGCGTAATGCGCACTGATTGCTCGTATTCGGTTCCAGGCTCCAGCTTGAGCATACCTAGCTCTTCACTGGTTCAGGGAGTGTCTCTTAATGCCAGCGGCGAAAACCAATTCACAGACGTTAATGGATTTGGCAATGTCGGCTATCTTGGTACCGAGATAATTCCAACGGAAGTTTTTCAGTTCCTGAATGTAAACCAGAACAGTCTGCCAGAGCTGCCATATACAATCATTGTTAATTGTAGTGCGGTAGGCGCGACCCAGTCTGGGGATGTTCTTGAAACAAATGACCTTACACTTGAAGTCAGGTTCGTCGATGATCCTGAGTTCGTAACTCCAGGGTTTGTCAACGGAGTTGGCACAGGTGGAACATTTGATTCGTTTACACAAAGTGACGGCACTGGAACCGCTCCAGCCACAGGGCTGGAAACTGCACCGGCAGGGTCTGTAGAATAGTTGGTAAGTAAAGTTTGATTAATGCATATAAGGACAAGAACCATGCGTGAGAGGCGATTTGGAAAGCTGATTAAGTCCTGTGCTCTGGTTGTAGGCACCATGGGAATGATTACTGCCTGCCACGGTGCGGGAGATACTGATGGTGGAAAGGCGCTTGACTCTGTGGGCCAGGGCTCGCAGGTAGTCGGAGATGGTTTCGGAGCGACACTTTCACTGGATGTACCTGACACACTTAGCGTTGGTGGGACTGCGGGATTCAGCGTAACACTAAAGGATCCGAATGGCTTGCCGCTCGAATTTGTCAGAGTGGCCTGTGAGTCGGAAAAGGGTATTGCGATACTTGAACCAAGCTCCGGTGGGGTAGCATTCGAGCATACCAGCGCGAATGGTATCATGAGCGGTGTTTTGGGCGGATTGGTTCCCGGTAGCTACATCATCGAGTGTAAAGCACCAGACGGATACAACCTTGTTGTTCGCGATAGCATCAAGATTAACGGCCCTGTTCCAGCTGACTTTATTGGTTTTCCTGGCGCGGCTGGTGGAAATCTTGGTGGTGGGTTGTTGATTGATTTGACTCCGGACGACAACCAGCTTGATGCTTTGAATGGCGCGGTTCGTATCGAATCGATTGAGTTCACCGATGGCACGGATGTTGGGCCGAATGGGCCGATCGATATTATTCAGAGCACCTGTAATAATGGTACGCCTGCAGATGCTTCGGATGACTTTGCTGAGCCGTTTTTCTTCAACTCGTACTCTTTGACCGTTGTCAACGATACTACTCAGTCAGTGTTTCTCAATACTGTTGACATGACAGTACAGGATTCAGGCCCGAGTTCTATCGCAACTCAACAGAAGCAAATCGAGATTGCTGCTGGAAGCACAGGAGAAGTTACCGGGTTGTTTAGTGAATTCCAGCTCGGTGCAGCGAAGCGATTCGCGGGAAGCTCTGACTTGCTGACAGCCGGAACATATCGTGTTGACTTTGTCGTGACTGGTGTGACTCAAACGGGTGATACCTTCTCAATGGCAGACAGTACAACTCTGACATTTGATACGGTTAACCGATGTGAGTAAGACAATCCCTTGAGGGATTGAGTAAGGCGGCTCATCGTTCCGAAAGGAAGGGTGGGCCGTTTTTTTTGTTATGTATCGTAAGAGAGAGTGGAAATGACTGAATTGAATAGTCTGAGGAGGAAAGCGGAAACTGAGCCAGGTGCGGAGTCATATCTCGCCCTGGCACGCGAATTGGTGGATAGCGATCGCACAAGGTCCGAGGGTCGGACCTTGTTGATGCGGACAATCGCGATGGACCCGGAGAACCTGATAGCCCGAGTCTATCTTGCGCGGGCCAATTATCTCGACGGGTTTTCTGAGTTTGTTGTTCGTGATTTGCTGGAGATTCAGAGGCGAAGGAGGCTTGATTCAGTTAGCAGGATACTTGAAGTATACGGTGCTTTTGTTGATGAGTTTACCAGCTCTGGGGTCCCATCCGGACTCTCATCTGCCGTGGAGGGTGTAAGGGAACTGGCTTCATTTGAAATGGACACAGATTTTGCTGATATTCTTCTGGAGGTGGAAGATGGAGAAAAAGATTAAGCTGCTACTATTGCATGGTCCAAACTTGAATATGTTGGGCCAACGTAAGCCCGAAGTATACGGAGTTGAGAGTCTCAAGGATATTGAAGCCAGGTTGGCCGCTGCGGCACTTGCCCATGGAGTAGAGCTAAGTTGTTTTCAGTCGAATTCGGAAGGAGAGATTATAAGTCGTATCCATCAGGCGCGAGATAATGAAGATGGCTTGATAGTTAACGCTGGTGCATATTCTCATACGAGCCTGGCGATCCGTGATGCTTTGGAATGTTGTGAGAGGCCATTTGTTGAAGTGCATATCTCGAACATTTATGCTCGAGAGCCTTTTCGGCATCATTCAATGATTAGTGCTTTGGCTGCCGGTGTGATCTGCGGTTGCGGCACGCAAGGTTATTTATTCGCTCTGGAGCGGTTAGTGCGAATATTGAGTTAACCCGATTACCAGTTCAACCATTTTCAGGGTTGAAACGGCATTGGTTATATTGAAAGCTCCTCAATGATAGCTTGTCGCAGGTTTGCCTCTTGTCGGGTGATGAGCTCGAACAGGTAATCAATATCTTCCACCTGCATATTGGCTATATAAACTGTGCTACTTAATACCAGATCGTAGTTCACCAAACTTAGCTTAGCACCAATCAAGGTGTCGGCAATTGTCAGTGCGGCAACAAGAAAGTCCTGGGTGCCGATAAGCGGCAGTGGTAAAACATTGATGCCAACATATAGAGTGGCTTCAAGAGGAGAGTTGGTGCCCTCAAGAGAAATCTCCAGTTCCTGCTCCCCGCCCAGGGAAAGCGACCAGGAGGTTATTTCTGGTGTTTTTTGCTGAAAACATTCTTCCGGGTTGAATCCTTTTCGGGAAATAAATTCTTCAACCAGCTTTATCGGGTCTCGACCACCGGTAATTTTGCGAATTTTACTAGAGGCCAATTTTCTCACATTGCTCATTGTGGTCTCTCCGGTGGCTGATTTCAGACTTGTAGTCATATAATGGCTCGAAATTAGCAACTAATTGATTGAAATCATACTCAAATATAATAGATGGCGAAAGAACTGGCTGCTGTTGGGTTGGTTCGACCCCGTCGCCTATGTTCTTCGATTTGGTTATGATTACAGATTCGGGAATTGTGACCTTGGCGGGCCTCGCTTGCCAATAGCCTAAAATTTTAAATTTTTTAGGCCAAGATAACCAATGCCGGTTCAATTATGAGAAGAGTATAAAATCTTTGCTTTTTTAACAGAAAGTTCAGACAAATTTAGAAGCGCTATAACAGGAATGCAGATGATAGATGTGGCAGTTGTTATTTTAGGAATGCTGATCGGTAGTTTTCTTAATGTCTGTATCTGGAGAGTACCGCTACGTATTTCAGTCTCCAATCCGAGAAGGTCATTTTGCCCAAAGTGTAAGCATCAAATTCTTTGGTATGAAAATATTCCAGTTTTCAGTTGGCTTTTTCTTCGTGGCCGCTGTTCATCCTGTTCGGAGAAAATTGGAATCAGATATCCCCTTGTTGAGCTGGCATCAGGAGCAGTGGCCTGGCTCTGTTTGTATCACTTTGGCTTTACTCCCACAGCTGGAGTTATCTATGTCTTCTGCGCAGTCTTAATTGTTATTACGTTCATAGATCTTGATCATAAAATAATCCCGAACAGAATTAACTTTCCTGGTATCTGGGCAGGGTTGTTCCTGGCGCTGATAACGGAAAATTTTCCCGGTGTATTTGAAGCTCCGTTATCTCAGTCTTTATTTGATTCTCTTATAGGAGCGGCACTGGGGTATGGCATTTTTAACGCGATATTTTGGGCATTCTATTTTGTGACGAAGAAAGAGGGACTTGGTTATGGCGACATGAAGTTTATGGCGATGGTTGGAGCCATATTCGGTTGGCAGATGATATTGCCTACAATTTTTATTGCCTCAGTCGCCGGAAGTGTCGTGGGACTTATTTACTTGAAGATTACGGGAGATAATGAAATTCCATTTGGTCCATGGTTGGCGTTAGGGGTTTTTCTGCAGATATTTCTTAATTTGCCGCTTTTCCAGATTCCGGTGTAACTATGGCTTTGGCGCAGAGCGAAGCATATCGGTTTGATTCTGTTCTTGTTGTTGACGATGAGGCAGGTATTCTCGATTCATTAGCCTTGATTCTTCGCACTGATGGATACGAAGTATTCAAAGCAAGTAACGGCCGCGAGGCGCTGCAATTCCTTGGTAATCATTCTGTTGACCTTGTAATTTCGGATATTCAGATGCCGGAGATGAATGGTCTGGAGCTGTTGCAGGCACTGATGAAACGTGAGTTTCCGGGAATAGTTCTCATGATGTCGGCTTATGCAACTCTGGACACGGCGATTGAGGCGATTAAGCAGGGGGCATTTGATTATTTAGCCAAGCCGTTTCGTATTGATGAAATTATTTTGACGATACGTAAGGCTGAGGAGCGGGAGAGGCTGGTAAGGGAGAATAGACGGCTTAAGGAACGTCTTTCGTCTGAATTTGGCACTGACGCAATTATTTCCCGCAGCCAACAAATGCAGTCTGTATTTGAGGTTATTAGAAAGGTAGCTCGTTACCAGACGAGTGTTTTGATTTCTGGTGAATCAGGAACCGGTAAGGAATTGATTGCCCGGGCGATTCACAATAATTCTGATCGCGCGAGTAAACCGTTTGTCGCAATTAACTGTGGCGCTATACCGGAAACATTGCTTGAGTCTGAACTTTTTGGACATACTCGCGGAGCATTTACTGACGCTACGAGAGATAAGCGCGGTTTGCTGGAAGAGGCATCAGGAGGAACTCTATTCCTGGATGAAATTGGCGAAATGCCACTTTCCCTTCAGGTGAAGTTACTTCGGGTGCTGCAGGAAGGCGAGATTCGTCCGGTTGGTAGTAATCAGGTAATTAAAATTAACGTTCGAGTTATAGCGGCGACATTGAGAGATATTGAAAAAGATGTTGCCTCCGGACTATTTCGCGATGATCTGTATTATCGCCTTAATGTGGTTCAGATTGTTGTTCCTCCTTTACGTGAGCGACGCGATGATATTCCTCCGTTGGTTCAACATTTTATTGAGAAGCATAGTGAGCGGCTGGGTGTGGACATCCTTGGAATATCCGAGCCGGCAATGGATATTCTTTTTAGATATTCGTGGCCGGGAAATGTTCGGGAGCTGGAAAACTGCGTTGAACGGGCAATTATTCTTTCGCGCGGAGATCGGATCCACACTTCCAGTTTACCGGCTGCGCTTGTTGGAGAAGCCCAGGATTCTTCAGTAACGTTTATTCCTGACAATGAGTTCTCAATCAAGGATGTTACTCGCCGGATTGAGAAAGAGTTGATAAGTAAAGCGCTGAATCGAACAGGTGGAAATAAAACGCATGCAGCAAAACTTCTCGAAATCAGCCATAGGACCCTTCTTTATAAAATCAAGGAGCTTTTTCCCGAGTTGGGCGAGTAGTTTTTTCCCGGCATTTGTTGTGGGGCTGACTCTATTGTCGCCATTGCCGAGTTTGGCCGGCCCACTTTATAAGTCAGTTGGGCCAGATGGGCGGGTCATTTATAGCTCTCGACCGGGTTCGGGAGAGTTGGTGGATTTACCGCCGATAGCCAGGGAAAACATAGATCAGAAGATATCCCGTATTAAAGCTGAAACGCCTGATAATTGTTTCAAACACGCCGGTGTCAATTGTGCCGCTGGAGCAGATAGTGATGGTAGTGTCGTTTGTAACGATGGATATCGAGATGCGATTTTGCCGTTTAATTTCAGCTGTCTTGAAGCCAGTTTGCAGGTTCTGGGGCTGGAAATACCAACAGCTCGAACAATTAGAATAACTGTGCAGAACAAGTCTGATGCCGAGGCGAGGCAGGTTGAGATTTTTTCTACCTTATCTTGGCAAGGTGAAAAAATTCGCGCCATGGGTCCCGAGAAGATAGCGCCAAATGCACTTGAAGAATATGAATTCAGGGGTGAGCACTGGACAGAGGCCGAGGTGGGGAATATAAGGAAATATCTCAAACTTTTATGTGAGAATTGTCGCTGACCAGCAAATTTTAAACGGTGTTTTATGCTTGAGAGAGTAAAGCAGATTTTAATATCTGAAGCCCGCGCGATAGAAAATATCCCTGTTACCGAAAATATCGAGAAGGCCGTAAGGGCCATGCTTAATTGTAAAGGCAAGGTCTTTACTACCGGTATTGGTAAGGCCGGTTATGTTGCAAAAAAGACTGCATCGACCCTGTCAACAACGGGCACTCCTTCAGTATTTTTGCATCCTGGAGACGCGCCGCATGGTGATGTTGGTGTTGTTTGTCGAGGTGACTTGCTTTTAACTTATTCAAATAGCGGTAGAACGCGAGAGGTAATTGAAACGGTTCATCACGCCAAACATCTTGGCGTTGATTGTGTGATTTCGATTACTGCATCGGCTGCATCGCCACTTGGTGAGCTGAGCGATATCGTTTTGGAAATCGGTGAAATCGAAGAGCCTTGTCCACTTGGTCTCACGCCCACCGCCAGCACTTCGGCGATGATTGCACTTTCCGATGCTTTGGCTCTAACTGTTATGTCTGAGCGTGGCTTCTCAAAAGAAGATTTTGCTGTGCGCCATCACGGCGGTTACCTGGGCATTGTTTCGCGGCAGTAGTCAATCGTTTATACAAACGAGATTGTCTGTTGTGTCCTGTGCACATCAATCAACAATAACCTCCAAATTGTTGCTGTCTTCCGTAGGGGCGCCTCGCGAGGCGCCCGATATTACATGCGCCCCACCTAGTTCCAGAAGCCCCAACCACTTTCGCGGGTAATCTCTCGTGGTATGTCGTAGGCAAAACGAGAGACTCGTCCTGAGCACCAGTTTCCCGCCGACATTTTTCTTCTTGATTCAGCTCTTGTCAGAAAGAGGTTTTTTCGTGCTCTTGTTATGCCCACATAACAGAGGCGACGCTCTTCTTCCATGTCTTCTGTTGAGTTGAGTGATCTGACATGAGGTATTACTCCCTCTTCAACTCCACTGAGGAATACCGAATCAAACTCAAGTCCCTTTGCCAGGTGGAGGGTCATTAGTGTGACCGATTGGCGTGCCCCATCTGCAGATGATTTAAGATTTTCCTGCTCGGCATCCGAAGACAGGCTGGCGCGGTCGAGGAAGTCCTGCACAGAGGTAGAGTCCCTTCTTTCCAGGGCCTTGCTGACAAATTCAGCTGCAACCTCATATAGTTCCCTTATGTTTTCTATACGTGAGAGAGATTCCTCGCTGCCATCCAGTTTTAACTTATTGATATAGCCGCTATCTTCAGCGATGGTTTTTAGAAAAAGAGCCAGGCAGTTTATTGTTTGCAGGGATTCTTCAGCTGACATCGCTTGTGCATTGAGCGAAATTTCGCCCAGTTTCTGTGAAACATCAGCAAGCTCCTCATTCAGCTTAAGCATCAGCGAGCTGAATGAGCACAATCCGCTTAGTGCTTTAGCCGAAACTTTAAGTGCAATTTTCCCTTGTGCGATTCCCTCAATCGTTTCCAGAGCGGAGAGCTTTAGCTCATCGGCCAGAGTGAGGATAGCCGCCAGTGTCTTTGCTCCAATACTGCGAGCTGGCGTGTTTATGATCCTGAGCAAGGCTTCGCTGTCACGATTGTTGATCGTCAGACTTGCGTAAGAAAGAATATCTTTGACTTCTTTGCGGTCGTAGAATTTATGGCCACCGTGAATTTCATAGGCAATACCATTATGGCAAAAAGCCTCCTCAAGTGCCCGTGATTGAGCGTTGGTGCGATAAAATACGGCGATCTCTTTTGCCGGTGTATCGTGTTCAAGGAGCAGCGATATTTCTCTGGCGATGTATTCTGCCTCATTATGTTCATCGTAGCCGCAAAACACAGTAATTTCTGAACCAGGTGCATTGCTGGTTACCATGTTTTTGCATTCTCGATTTTTGTTGCGAGATATTACTGAATTGGCAGCCTGGAGGATGTTTCCGCTTGAGCGATAGTTTTGGCAGAGGGTGACTTTTTTTGCTCCCGGGTAGTCTTTATTAAACTGCAGAATATTTTCAACGCTGGCTCCGCGAAAAGCGTAGATAGACTGATCGTCGTCCCCGACAACGCATAAATTTTTGTGTTTCCCGGCGAGTGTGTTGATTAGAAGATATTGAACACGGTTAGTATCCTGATACTCATCCACAAGTATATAGCGAAACTTGTCTTGATAGTGTTCGCATAATCCCTTTTCAAGTGTCAAAAGTGTCAAGGGGTGGCAGAGCAGATCGCCAAAATCTAGAGCATTGTTTTCCCGGAGTTCATTCTGGTAGGCGCTGTATATTTGTTCCGCAAGCCATGCCTCCCCTGGAGGTATGTGGAGAGTTTTGGCAAAGCCCTCAGGTGAAATATAACTGTTCTTTGCGCGGTCAATCATATTGCGTAATGACTTTGGGTCCAGTGTCTTGGGATTCACGTCGAGCTTTTTGAAGATGCGCTTCAGCAATGAGAGAGAATCATTGCTGTCATAGATGGCGAAGTTTGGTGTGAAACCAAGTAGCTCTGCATGTCGACGCATGATTTGCGTGCCAAAGGAGTGGAAGGTTGAAACCCAGCGAGGAACAGCTTCTCGACAGAAAAGGGATGTAATTCTTTCCCGCATTTCTCGAGCAGCTTTGTTGGTGAATGTTACCGCAAGTACTTCCTCGGGTTTAACATTGTGATTACGAACCAGGTTAACGATGCGGTGAGTTAGTACCCGAGTTTTACCGCTACCGGCTCCAGCAAATATTAGAAGAGGACCTTCGATTGTCTCAACGGCATCCCGTTGTTCAGGGTTGAGGGTACGCAGTAAATCAATTTGAGACAGATTTCTGGTCGTAGCTGGGTCGGCGTATGCAGTTGATGGAGATTTAGACATAAACATCGATCTAATGCCTTATCTGGAAGTTGCAATAAATAGCGCGTTAGGATCGTAATACTATCGCGCTGTCGATTGTCGTAATGTCCAGACGGCGGGTGTTGATTAACTTCGTCACCAACCTATAGGCAAAAGGTGTTGTAATTCAAGTGCCGAGCTGATTACTTTTCGGATTTTCGCTGGTTATTTAATCGTAGATTTTGTTTGCGTCAGATACAGCACATTGCCAAATTTCTGGTTATTTTGATTCAGACGGTGGAAATCCGGTTTGAGCTGGTTTAGTGGCGAGAAGCCTTTGCTCTTGAAGATTCGGTTTTTACTGGCCAAGGAGAGTGAAGAGGGACGATCTTCGAGACGGCAGAGATGGTATATATATATTGCGGTGAAAAGCATGGCGATAAGGTTAAGAATAACCGCTGGGTCCAGGATGATTTGCTGAAGCATGTTGGCCTCCTTGGCTATTGTCAGGGATAAAGGCTTGGGACTTGCACCGTTGCTTTATTCCGTGTTTGATCATTCCGTGTTTGATCGATTCACGCTTGGTCAATTTATTCTTTGTCGTTGCGCGTGATTCGACTTTTAGTTGGGCTCGTTTTTCAATGTTCTCATTTTTTTCAATGATCTCGTTTTTTTGAATGGTCAGGTTGTCGACTGAAGTTCTTAAAGACGATTTTTGAGCCGTTTCTATAGATTGCGTATAGAAAAATTATAGAAATCGGTCAAGGGAAAAATTTCATTAGTTCGTAGTTTTTTGTTTGCAGGTCATAGTGTCAGGTAAATATAACCGTAAGGATCATCTTTATACGAAAGCCAAGGAGGAGGGGTTTCGCGGCAGGGCTTCGTATAAATTACTTGAATTACAGAAGAAGTATCGAATCTTGCGTCGCGGTGGTCGAGTCCTGGATTTGGGGTGCTTCCCCGGTGGTTGGCTCCAGGTGGCGGGAGAAAAGGTCGGGCCGCAGGGTTTGGTGGTAGGGATCGATCTCAAGGCAATAGAAGATTTATCGAATGCCGGGCGAGGTGATTATCAAAATGTTGTGGCCCTGGTTGGCGACATGCGGGATGAATGCTCTCTACAGAGATTACGGGAGTTGTCTCCCGATGGTTTTGATACTGTTCTTTCCGATATGAGCCCGGCTCTTTCAGGGATAAGGTTTCGTGATGCCTTTCTTTCTGCCGAGCTTGTCGGTATTGCTTTCTCGACAGCACAGCAGCTGTTGAAGAACGGCGGGAGCTTTGTGGCCAAGATTTTTCCAGGAGAAGAGGCGGACGAGTTGTTTCAGGAGATGAAAGGCTGGTTTGTCAGACTGGAGCGGGTTGAGCTTGGTAGCACAAGGAAAACGTCGAGTGAGTTTTATTTGGTCGGGACGTCTTTTATTCGCCCGAATACTCAGGGTGAAGAAATATCTAGAATTGGGTAGCTTTAATGCAGCTTGTGGTCAAACCTGTTGAAATTTTCGGAAGGTCTGTCATTAATTTTTTGACAGCTTTGGGCGACGTCTGGTTGTTTTTTTACCGTGTACTTTATCGAATAGTGACGCCTCCGTTTCGGCCTTATCTACTACTTGAGCAACTTTACATTATCGGTGCGCAGTCATTATCGGTGGTGTCTCTGGTGGGGCTGTTTACTGGCGCTGTTCTGGCAGTGCAAGGGGAGTATACGCTGTCAAAATTTGGCGCTACGGGGTTTACCGGGTCGGCTATTGCGCTGAGTTTGATCCGAGAGCTCGGCCCGGTCTTGACGGCTCTGATGGTCTCTGGTCGGGCCGGTTCGGCGATGACAGCTGAGCTTGGTATCATGAAAATCACTGAGCAGATTGATGCCCTGCGAGCAATGGCGGTCGATCCTTTGCGACATTTAATGGTTCCGCGTGTGCTTGCCGCCACGATATCTGTTCCGTTGCTGACGGCGGTTTTCAATGTTGTCGGTATTGCAGGGGGCTATGCGATAGGTGTCTGGAATCTGGGTCTGCCGTCGGGGACATTTATGACACAGATGATGCATGCCGTACAGGATGTGGATGTCATATCTGGCTTCGTCAAGAGTCTTGTTTTCGGCATCTCGATTGCCGGAATTTGTTGCTATAAAGGCTGGACATGTGGTTTTGGTGCAGTTGGCGTGAATAAAGCAACTACCAGCGCTGTTGTTACATCTTCGGTTGTGATTCTTGTGCTCGATTATTTCCTTACATCAATTCTCACACAGGTGTTTCTGTGATCGGAGTAAAGATAAGAAACATTCAGAAGACTTTTGGTTCTCAGGTTGTGCTTCGCGATATTTCTCTTGATATCGAAGCTGGGGAAATGATTGCCATCGTTGGTCCGAGCGGCACAGGCAAAAGTGTAATGCTGAAGATAATAACAGGCTTGATGTCGCCAGACAGTGGAGAGGTGTATATTGGCGATGAGTGCATGACTGTGCTCGCTTCAGGAGCCCGGCGTCAGCATCTGGCTGAGCGACTCGGTGTTCTTTTTCAAGGGGCTGCACTCCTCGACTCAATGACCCTTTACGACAATTTGGCATTTCCATTGCGTTATCGCGGCGGTTTTAGTCGGAAAGAAATTCAGCGACGCTGTTTCAAATGTTTGGGAGAAGTGGGCTTGATTGGTTATGAAAATGCTCTACCGGGTGAGGTTTCAATTGGCATAAAGAAGCGGTTGGGGATCGCACGGGCCTTGATTACGGAACCCGATGTTATTTTGTTTGATGAACCTAATACGGGACTGGATCCGGAAGCCGGGCAAGAGATTTACGATTTGATTAAACACACCAAGAAAATTTCCGGTTGCACTGGAATCGTCATCAGTCATGAGATCCCCGAGGTATTTCAGGTCTGCGATCGGGTTGTTATGCTTTACCAGGGGATGGTCGAAGCCTCGGGCTCTATTGATGAGTTCCTCGGTTCCAAGAGTGAGGTGGTGCAGCAGTTTGTTAAAGGAAGTGTCGAAGGACCAATAGAAATTCAGTGACAGGATGCGAACATGCAGGAAACAGATAAAAATCAGAGCAAGGTTGAATTCAAGGCGCCCAAAAAAAGTCTGAAGGTAGAGTTTTATGTTGGGCTTTTTACGATCATTGGTCTGGTTTCGATGGCCTATTTGGCGGTCAATATGGGCGGTATGCGCCTGACTGATAGCGGTTATTATATTGTCAAAGCCGAGTTTGACAATATTTCCGGTCTTGAGGTTGGGGCAGCGGTGGAGATTGCCGGAGTTGCGATAGGTGAGGTATCAGGTGTGGTGCTTGATGGCACGGTTGCTGTTGTTTCACTTCGAATTCACGATTCGGTAAAGATTCGCGAGGATGATATTGCCAGTATCAGAACCAAAGGGATTATCGGTGACCGTTATCTGAAGATTATTCCTGGTGGAGCCGATGAGGATCTTAAGCCGGGAGATACGTTGAGTGACACTGAGTCTGTGGTTGATTTGGAAGAGATCCTTGGAAAATTTATCCATAGAATGGAGGACTAGAAAATGAGTCGTCGAACCCTTTATCGTATTTTACTGCCAATTCAAATGCTTTTGATTCTGGTTTGTTTTGTCACATCCTCGTCCGCCGAGACTCTTTCGCCAGGAGCGAAAGTCAAAGATGTGGTGCTCAGGGTCAAGGCAATCATGAACGATAAGGTTCAGAGCTCGCAGTCAGAGATTGATGAAAAAATACTTGCAATTATCAATCCGTCATTTGATTTTCGCGCAATGTCACAGAGCTGTCTGGCGGCCAATTGGAAGAAGGCGGATAAAGCGGAGCAGGATGAGTTTGTTGACTTGTTTTCCTCGTTGCTCAGAAAGACATATCTCAGCCGTATCCGCGATAACATTGCAGAAAGCAAAGTCGATATCGTTGATGAGCGTATTCGCGGAGACAAGGCTGTCGTAAAGACCAAGGTTGAAGACAAGGGCGACCTGGTTGCCATTGATTATCGGATGAAACTTTCCGGGGATGCCTGGAGGGTGCACGATGTTTCAATCGAAAATGTCTGGCTTGTCAGCAATTACCGTAGTGAATTTTCATCCATCTTGCGTAAGAGCAAAATGCAGGGATTGCTTGAATCGCTGCGCGAGAAGAATCGCAAGCTGGAAGAAAAGAAGTAGCAGTTTGGAATTCTCAAACAAATTTGCCTGACCGCCTGAAATGTCGCAGATCGTTTACCCGAGATTGTCGGTTAGGGTGTCGATAATGGAGTCGGAGTAGATCATTCCTGCTTCGCTCAATGCTAGCTGGGAACCGGAGAAAACAAGCATGCCTTTATCCGAAAGATACTGAACTGAACTGAAGAAGCTTTTCGGAAGTGAAGATTTGAATCTGATTTCAAAGTCTTTCAGGTTGACGCCGTTAGATTGCCTGAGCCCCAGCAGGAAGAACTCCAGCTTTCGTTGTTCATCGGTCAATTCTTCCCTGCTGATTTCAGATCGGCCATAGCTCTGCACTCGCTTGATATAGTCGTCTGGTCCAGGAGCGTTTTTCCAGCGCCAGGCTTTTACTTTGGGTGGTTCTGCTCCTTCATCAAGCTGGGCAAAGCCATGCGCACCGGCGCCGAGACCAATGTAAGAGCGTCCACTCCAATAAGCCTGGTTGTGTTTTGATTCATGGCCAGGAAGGGCGAAGTTGGAGATTTCATACTGTCGGTAGCCGTTTTCTCGCAGATACTTCCGAGTGAGCTGATTCATGGCAGCGGCTTTTTCTTCGTCGGCAGTTATCGTCTCCCCACGTTGTTTGCGACGGAAAAAATCTGTCCCTGGTTCTATGCTGAGGATGTATGCCGAAATATGTTGTGGCTTCAGATTCACAGCTGATTGCAGGTCCAGTAGCAGGGCGCTCTCGTCTTCGTCGGAAATAGCATACATGAGATCGAGACTGATATTTTCAAATCCGGCAGCTCTTGCGGCGGCAACAGTTTTTTCTGTATCTCCCGGGTTGTGTATCCTACCCAGTGATTGAAGTTTGCTGGCGCTCCAGCTTTGTGCTCCCAGGCTCAGGCGGTTAAATCCTGCGGTTCTCAGAGAATATAGCTTTGCTTCTGTGAGTTGTTCGCCAATTGTCCCTGGATTGGCTTCAATAGTTATTTCGACGCCTTCGGGGACATGGAATGAGCGCCGCAGATGTTCGAGAATTACCTTGAGCGAGATGTCGGAAAACAGGGAGGGGGTTCCACCGCCTAAATAAATAGTTTTAACTATCTTTTCTTTCCACAGTTCGTCTTCGGCGTAGGACGACATCTCAAGAAGTAAAGCTTTGGTGTAGCTGTCCTCCGGCATTTCGATTCGCCCGTCGACCCTGCCGTTGCTTGAGACCGTATAGGAGTTGAAATCACAGTAGGGACATTTACGGATACAGAAGGGAATGTGGATATATATACTGCTCAAACTTGAATTTTCTTGATCCATAACACCTTAATCTCGAGCAGTATATTGGAGCTGCGGAGCAGCGACCAGATAACCAGTATACCCCTCCAGGAATTCAGCCAGCGCCGACAGGCGCTGACAACAATAAAACACTAGATATTTGTGTCTGCGCCTTACGGCGCAGCATTATCATTTTTGCGAGCAGTATATTGGTCTTTGGTCGCATCCGCTGGCGCGGCTGCTTAAATATACCCCTCCCGCTCACGTTAGTGGCGACTGCGTCGGAGAATTCATAGGGGGAGGGGTATATAGTCATCGCCTTTTGATTTTCCTGAGTTCTCCAATGACAAGTGCGATGACTATATGGGAGCGGCACGTCAGTGGCGCGACCCAATAACCAGTATACCCCTTCAACTGTAAACCTGGTTCATTGTGCTTGATCTGCGGAGAAAGAAAATCCATCCGGTAGTTTGCTCTCCTCAGTGAATCCTTTGATCCAAGCGAAACCATAACCGCAGTTGTCATGAGGGTTCGGGGAGTAGCCCGTGACATGAACAGCAGTCAGTCCTGAGTCGAGCAAAGCTGCTTCAACTTCAGTAATCGACAATGAAACTGGGCCAATAAAAGCGATTAGCTTTTCAGAGATTTTCCCTCGCGACGAGACTCGTTCGACTACCTCTTGTCCGGCGTAGCAGCCTTTGCCGAACGATACTGTATTGCTCATCGGCACTTGGGCAACGCTATTTTTTTCTGTCATGTCGACGGAAAAAAAAGGATAGCGATTCCTTAAACGAAAGTTTGCGAAAATACTCTCGTCCTGGTTCTCCGTCTTGGTGAGTATCCTGGTGATTTCAGTTGGAATCTCTTTAAAAATCGCTATTCCACCTTGTGGAAGGTCAAGGCAGTGCGGATTACCGGGAAGTTCTGGTAATGTGGCTGTATCTTCCTTGTCATAGCAAATAATCTGATAAGGCGACTCTGCTACGCTCTGACATTCAATTTGATCGGCGACCTTAAAGCGCAGAAGCTCGTCAGTAAAGATTTTTGTCTGTTCATCTTTATTGGCCGGAAGAGTCTCGACAAACAGGTTATATCCGGAACTATCCTTGCTCAGCAGGGCCTTTCCACAGAGCTGTCCCGCCGGGGTGAGCAGCAGAGTCTCCAGGAGATTTTTTTCGTTAAGGCGATTCAAATCCTGCGTTAGCCTGCCTTGGAGATAGCGCCGGGCGTCTTTACCACTAAAATGTAGTTGGCTGAAAAATTTGGTGCAGAGGAATACAGACATTTTGCCGCGGTTCTAGTGTATTGTGGAGAAGATGCGTGTCAGATGTTGGGCATTCCAGTAGATGACCAAAGCTCGGCCCTTAATCCGGGCGATATCAAGAAACGGAGCCTTTTTGCCTGCCAGAGTCCAAAGCCGACCATCAAATGATTCGTCGCGATTATCGCCCATCAAAAGGACGTGATTTTCGGGAATCGTTTCTGGGCCAAAGTCGACTCGTCCGCCGTATTTCCATTGAGCGTATTTTTCTTCCAGCACTTTGCCGTTTACAATAACAGCCTTGCCGCGCACCTCGACTTCGTCTCCCGGAATGCCGATCACTCGTTTGATAACATTGGTATCGGATTCGTCTTCTTCGGTAAGTGGGTCATCGGGTTTAGTGAAAACGACGATATCTCCTCTTTTTGGTGTATCGAAGATCCAGGGAGATTCCTCCATGAACGGGATGCGCAGGCCGTAGCTCAGCTTGCTTACAAGCAGGTGGTCACCAATCAGCAAAGTGCTTTCCATTGATGATGACGGGATTTTATACGCTTCAACGACAGAGACGCGTAGCAGTAGCGCGATAGTGATAAATAAGGCCAGACTTTTGGCGTTTTCAATGAGGCTTTTTTTGTTCATTCACTACTTTGAGAGCTCAGTGGGTAATACCAGGTTTGCCAAAAATGACAGTTTCGCATGTGCCGTGCACCATTTCATCTCGTCCTGTAATGTGCGCCACAAAAATGCCCCAGTCAAAACATCTTTGCCGAAGCAGGGTGACTCCGTTTTCGTTGGGAATTGGCATTGTCAACAGCATGTTGTTGTTGATCTCGGCGATGACACAGCCAGGAGTATCGCTCAGGATACGGGTAATTCGACCGTAAATAGGGTAGGTTTTGCCCACTTCTACATCGGTTGCTGAAACGGCAAGGTTAAAAGCGTCAAAGAGTTTATCGTGGTTTGTTTCGAGCACAAAATTATCAATTAATTAAAGTGATGATTGGATAGAGAGCGCGCGAAGTTTTAGGAATTCCACCAGTCATTTAACGATGAGTAACCTGTAATTGCGCTGCTTTTTGAGCGAGCCGGTTGGTCTGCCTTTACAAGTTCGAGTACCTGGTGTGGGGTTTCGTTGCGACCGACTGTGTATTCAACTGAAATGGCGACGACAGGTAGCAGTGGCTTGTTTGTCAATTTCAGCTCGGCCTTTGCACTGTCAGGAGAAGTTTTTGAAACAAGGCCGATGACATTGCCAGCGAACATTACCGGAGTTCCTTCCGGACAGCGTGTAGGATTGGCGAATACGACCTGCGCGGATTCAGTCGGTGAAAGGCGGGCGTAGATAAGTTCGGCGCCAGTTTTGTTGAGGGGGAAACCCGTGCTGTTGTGGAGAAATAATGAGCTGGCTGAAATGAGAAGAGATAGCAACGGAAACATATAACAATGGCCTTATTGAACTTCTTCTGTGGCTTCTAACAACAAACTTTTTTTACCTTAAACTAATTTCTCCTGCAGGGGAAGACAGGAAAGTCGCAGGTGCTTAGCCGAATGAGGCACTAGGTTAGTAGCTTATTCGGCATTCAACTCTGGCCAAAAGAATTACCGACCCAGGCATGAAAGCCCAGCATGAAAGCCGTGTGTGGAAAGTGCTATGCGATCTTTTCCAGAGACCACTCAAATACAGATCATGGCCTGTTGAAACAGCTTCCACAGGGAAAGCGATAATCAAATCCGGCACCTCATTCTTTTGGAAGGTCGCAGCAGATAACACAGGAGGATCTGATTGGAAACAGCAGCGCATAAGTCGGAATTGATAGGCGGAAGCACTGCCCTCGTGCCGAACACTTCGTCAGAATGTAACGATCGATTGGCGTCAATATCTGTCTTCGCCAGCGCCTCAAGCCGTGAGGCTCGTCGCCGATTGCCATTTTTTTTGGCTTCTCGTTATCAGGTGCTGCCGCTTTGTATCTACGCGAGTTCGGGTGATGATGTGTTGTCGATTGTTTCTTCCTCAGGACTTAGCGATGAACAGCACCGAGAACTGCGATTTGTTAGTGGATGTGAGTTGGCAGTTGAGGTTTTTCCTGAAAAAAAACTGATAACCCAGGCGATAGAGGTTCTCTATTCTGCCGATGGAGTTGAGGAAGGTGTTGATGCCGAGAGTCTGATTGCTCGGGCGTTTTCCGCTGGGGCCAGCGATATACATCTCGAGCCATGTAGTCAGGGATACCGCTGTCGTTTGCGAATTTCCGGAACTCTGGTCGGGCTTGAGATAAATCTGAGCAGCATCGAAGGGGAAAAAATCCTTAGACAGTTCGCGACAAAATGCCGCTTGTCTGCGACCAGGCCGGGAACGCCACGGGATGGGGGTTTTGTGTTGACTTTAGGTATGGAGCAGGTGAGCCTGCGCTGCTCGTTCATGCCTCAATTGGATGGGGAGAAGCTTGTCTGCCGTATTCTCGCCGATAAGGCATTAGGTGGTTATGCAGCTTACGATGTGCTTGATAGTGTCCAAAGGCGAGAGATGTTTGGTGGACTGGGTCTCGAAAGTCGGATCGCAGGAAGCCTCTATGAGATGCTGAGTAGTGGTGGCGGTGCGTTTATTGTCTGTGGTCCGACCGGCAGCGGTAAAACAACTTTGTTACATGCCTGTATTCTTGCTTTGGATCGCCGTTGCTTGAATGTTGCGTCACTTGAGTTTCCGGTTGAGCGCCGTTTGAGTGGAGTAAGTCAGGTTGAGTACGGTGAGCATAGTGATACCGGGCGTCTGCTGGCATCAATGCTCAGGCAGGATATCGATGCATTGCTGATTGGTGAAATACGAGATGTTTCGAGCGCGTCCTTGTTTTTTCATGCGGCGGCGACAGGACATCAGCTGTATACAACAATTCACAGCGCCAATTGCATTGAGGCAGTGTTGCGGCTGGCTCGCATGGGGGTTGATTTTGCTGATGTGGCGGTCGCGCTCAAGGGGCTTGCCAGTTCTCGTCTGCTGCCTTTTCTTTGTCCGTATTGTTCTCTTTCTCGTGCCTTGTCGCCTGAAGAAGCACGGATGCTTAAGGTGGAGTCGGGCACAGAGATAAAAAGTGCATCTGGTTGTTCGCATTGTCAGAACACCGGTGTGCGGGGACGACATGGTGTTTACGAATTTCTCTTCTTTTCCCCATCTTTGCGACTTTTGCTTGGACATTTGAAGCAGCCCGAAGGCGGCATATCGTTGACGGCTCTGCAGGACTTTATTCGCCTTGCCGTGGCGGAAGGTTATCGTCCACTGCGACAGCAGGTGCGCCGGTTGTTATTCTCCGGCAATATCTCCTTGGAGACATACCTTCGTAATCATTGATAAAATTACTTGGCGTGGTTGCTTCAGATGTTGTTAAGCCTGTTGCAAGGTTGTTAGGGCCGAGAGGAGAGGTTCGGTTGTTTGCGCCGAAAATGGCACTAAAAACATCAAGTAAGAAAAGGCAAGTGACGAAATTAAATTCAAGATGGAAAAAGAAGTTTTTCAAAAGGGCTCACGCCCGCCCAGGTTTTTAAGAGAGGTTGCGCCTATGGACGTATTGAGTGACATGCATCGTCGTCTTTGTGTCTGTTTTGAAGTTGTTGAGGAGGTGCTGATTACCGTTGAGGTCGCCCACGGGCGACTGACCCTGGCGGTACTGCTTGATGACCTTGATGCTCTGATTGAAGAGAGTGAGCAATTGCTGATTACCGGCGGGGAGGTCGAGCAGGATATATTTTCCAGTTTTGTCGCGCGCAGCGCTACGGTCATTGATGAGGTTAGAGACTACTTCCGCCACTGACTACTCAAAAGAGCTGTTTTTCAACAGTCCGCAAACAGTGTATTCCAACTACAGTCCATTTGAATACTGCGCGTAGCGCAGTAAATGTAGGGCCATTTTGGCCCTACAAAAGAAAAACTAATAAAGGGGAGACTTTTTCGTATCTCCGATACGAAAAAGTGGATTGACGAAAGTCAATCCTGGCGAAATGTTAATTTCGCACACTCCCATTTAAGGAGATGCTATTTTGCAGGAGTTTCAGGGGTTGCAGCTGGAGATACGAAGTGGAGCTGCCGATAGGGGGGCGGCTGCGGCTTTGGCGCAGTCACTCGCGCTTTCGCCGTTGATAGCGCAGATTCTTGTTGCCAGAGGAATTACAGAAGAGGTTTCTGCGCGCCGTTTTCTTTCTCCCAGCCTCAAGGATGGATTGGCAGATCCGCATCAAATTAAAAACATGAGAGCTGGAGCCGAATTAATCATCGAGGCTGTTCAACAAGGGTTACAGATTACAGTTTATTCGGACTTTGACGTCGATGGAATAACCTCAGGAACACAACTGCTGCTTTATCTGCGTTCTCTCGGCGCCAAGGTGAATTCATATATTCCAAGTCGTCATACCGAAGGGTATGGATTACAACGCAGTGCTCTGGAGAAGTTGGTTAAAGCTGGAACTCAGCTCCTTGTGACACTGGATTGTGGAATTACCAGCGTCAATGAAATTGCCTTTGCCCGTCGTGTGGGGATGAAGACGGTGGTTGTTGATCATCACCAGCCAGCTGAAATTTTACCTCCCGCCGACGTGATTATTGATCCGGCTCAGGGAGGCTGTCCTTTTGCTGATTATCACCTTGCTGCCGCCGGTTTGACATGGATGCTGTTAGTTGTTTTGCGACGTGTCGCTGAAGAAAAAGGGATAGAAATTTCCGAATGTCATGATCCAAAAGCATATCTCGATTTGGCGGCCCTTGGTACCATCTGCGACATGGTTCCGCTGCGTGACATTAACAGGGTAATATCTTTTCGTGGCCTTGAGATGCTGAACAAGATGCCGAAGCGTATCGGGGTTCAAGCACTTTGCGATGTGGCCGGAATTTCTGAGTCGCGGGATATCGGAAGTGGCGCAATTGGCTTTAACATCGGCCCGCGAATCAATGCAGCAGGCCGCATGGGTGAAGCTAAAGAGGTAATTGACCTGTTGACAACAGGCGACAGGAAAAAAGCAAAGACACTTGCTGGTCGCCTCGATCGGTTTAATGTGGAACGTCAGAATGCCGAGGAGTGGATGAAAATTCATGGCGTGTCAGTTTGCCAGGAGAAACTGGCAGCTGGAGAGGTATTTTCATTGGCGGTTTTCAACGATAAGTTTCACGTCGGTGTTATCGGTATAGTTGCCCAACGTTTGATGGAAAAGTTTTATTTACCGGCTGCAGTAATGGCGCCAGGTGAAGAAATGGTTTCTGGCGAGCTGACCCGTGTGATTAAGGGGTCCGTCAGATCAGTGCGTGGCTTTAATGTTGCCGAGGTGTTAAAAAATATGGATGATGTGCTGATTCGTGGTGGCGGCCATGAATCAGCAGGTGGTTTTACTTTGGAAACCGCCAGGCTTGAGCAATTTATTGCGCGTTTTGAAGCCGAAGCTCAGAAGGTGTTTGCTGGGGTTAGGCCGGAGCGTTGTGTGTCCGTTGATGCTGAAG
Source organism: bacterium (assembly GCA_028689495.1). Classification (GTDB taxonomy): domain Bacteria; phylum Bdellovibrionota_C; class UBA2361; order SZUA-149; family JAQTWB01; genus JAQTWB01. The sequence continues at coordinate 38,107 of JAQTWB010000014.1, forward strand.
TTGGCTTGCGTGAAATTGATATTACGGTTGTTGGGGCGTTGCAGAAGCTTGCGCCTTTCGGGATTGGTAATCCAACACCGGTGTTTTTTTCCAAGGATGTTGAGGTTTGCAATGTCAGCGCGATAGGACAAAATCATGCTCGACTCAGACTGAAGCAGGGTGATGCAGTGCACCAGGCTGTCCTATGGGGGGGGGCTGGGCATCCGCTACTCAGGATTGGCCGAATGGTTGATGTTGTCTTTCAACCTGAATTGAACTCGTATAAGGGGATTACATCAGTGCAGCTTAATCTGCGACATGTAGTTGAACCTGGTTCGGTAGTCGTTGAGAGGAGCGGTTGATGCCGGAAGCAATCGATCTACTTCAGCGAGCAGGCGTGTTGATACTTTATTGTCAGGGATTGTTGGCTTTATTTTCGGCGTTTTTGCTTTTTTGTCGCTTGTTACCGTTGGTATACGATGATGATTTCTGCCCGACCGTTAATCGTTTTTGGGTCACTTCTCGGGTTATTCTTGTTTTTCTGCTGACAGCCTTGGCTTATGGAGCGGTTGAAGAACGAACATTTGCCATTTTGTCTGCCGATCTGACCGATCCGGGATTGGTGCTTTATCGGACTATTCTGCCCCTGCAGAATGTGTTTCTTCGGCGATTGTTTGAGCCTGTTAATCTGCTGTTACTGGCGGCTTTTTTCCTTTATGCCCGCACCTCGCGAGTGATTGTTTTTTCGCAGAAATCCAGTAATTTCGCCGCGCTATGTCTTCTGCTTTTTGCTTCACATCTTGCCCTGGACCTTTTTTATTTGCTCTTACTGTTTCCGGTAACTGCTCCGAGATGGGCGGTTGTTCTTGATGCCTGTTTGGGTCTAGGCTGGAGTATATGTCTTTTCATGTCTGCCGTTCATGCTTTGGGACGTCCCAATAGTGCTGGCTTCGGAATGTCACGAACCACTGTTTATGGCAGTTTTCTTTTGTTGTTAGTGTCTTCTTTCGCGGCGATGGTTGTTGGCCGTTTGGGAACCGATGTCGAACGGTCGGCTCCTGTGCTTGCTGGTGCACATTATTACAGTTGGTTTCCAGAAAACTGGAAGGGAGGATACAGCGGAGAGTTTGTTTCAGGAGGCCGTCTTCCAGCAGCAGGCGAATATAGCAGCAGCGATCCTCAAACTCATTTGCGGCACTTACATGAAGCCAAGGCTGCCGGACTCAATTTTTTTATTTTTGATTGGTGGGCCAAACGGCGCAGTGTTCGGCGTAATGTATTGTCCTTCGTGCGACAACTTACAGAATTTTCAGATTTTAACTTCTGTCTTCAGTATGAAAGCTTTGATTTGCGAGAGCCCTGGGAAGATTTTGGACCAGGGGAGAATACCCACATTCTTTATTTGACTCCTGAACGAATCGAACGCCTCAAGGCGCATATGCTTTATCTTGCCGAAAATTATATGGGGCATACCAATTATCTTCGGATACATGGGCGACCAGTAATTTTCATGTATGCAACTCGTCACCTTGTAGGTCCGGTCAAGCAGGCGCTAGAACAGGTGCGGCAACATGTATTGGAAAAAACCGGGCATGAAATTTATATAGTTGGCGACGAGGTTTTTTCTCACGTTCTTTCGTTTAGTCCGAGGAAGGGAATATATATGCTCCCCAATGGAGTGCCCGATTGGTCCCGACTCAGCGCTTTTGATGCAGTTACTGCTTATAACCCTTACGATCCTCAGCTTTCGGCGGATTATTACGCTGATGGCGGGGTTCATTTTCTTGAAGCGACAAAACGTCTTTATCGTCGCTATAGCTATATTGCCGCCAGTATGGGTGTCGATTTCATCCCAACTGTGATTCCTGGCTATAACGACCGGGGAGTACGCCCGGGAAATGAACATCCGGTGCTCGCCAGACGTCAGGAGGGGGATGTTGAGAGTTTCTTTTTTCAGGCACTATCACGTTGGGTAAAGCCATATATTAATGGTGGCAGTATTCGGGCTTTTGTGGTGACATCCTGGAATGAGTGGAACGAGGGAACGCAGATTGAGCCAGAAGTTAATTCGCAGGAGCTGATACCGCCAGCTGTTTTTGATTACAGCGGTGGCGAGGTGATAGTTGCCGATGGGGCTACGGCTTATGATGATTTGCGAAAGTTTATGAAAAGCATTTGCGCGGGTTTCGACGTTGGCAGCAACGTTCGATGTGAGTTTTGAAGGATATATTTAGACAGGTGAGAAATGGGACTTTCTGATATCGGATTGGTGGGTTTGGCGGTGATGGGAGAAAATCTTGTGCTCAATATGCTGAGTCACGGATATTCGGTGTCTGTCTATAATCGCACAAGAGAGAAAACAGAGGAATTTGTCGGCGGCCGAGCGGCGGGGAAAAAAATCGTTGGCTGTTTTTCTATCGAAGACTTGTGTGCGAGCCTTTCACGTCCAAGAAAAGTGATGCTGATGGTCAAGGCCGGTGCGGTGGTTGATGGGGTAATCGATCAAATTGCCCCGTATCTGGAAGCCGGAGACATCATTATCGACGGTGGTAATTCACATTTTCCTGACACCGAACGGCGCATGGTAAAACTCGCTGAACGCGGCATTCATTATATCGGTGCCGGAATTTCCGGCGGAGAGGAGGGGGCTCTGACGGGACCTTCGATTATGCCGGGTGGGGCTGACGAGGCTTGGCCTGCAGTTCAGGGTATTTTTCAAAGTATCGCCGCGAAGAGTAGTGATGGGACGCCATGTTGTTCCTGGGTGGGAAAGGGAGGAGCTGGGCATTTTGTCAAGATGGTGCATAACGGTATTGAATATGGCGACATGCAACTTATCTGTGAAGCCTATTTTATGCTCAAGCAGGCTCTCGGACTTTCGGCCGACAAGATGCATGAGATATTTTCCGAGTGGAACAAAGCAGAGCTGGATAGTTACCTCATTGAGATCACCGCTGATATTTTTGGTTATAAGGATCCGGAAACAGGCGAGCCGTTGGTAGAGAAAATACTCGACACGGCTGGACAAAAAGGAACCGGCAAGTGGACTGCAGTAACGGCACTAGATCTTGGCATGCCGTTGACGCTGATTGGCGAAGCGGTGTTTGCTCGTTGTCTGTCGGCGCAAAAAGAGCAAAGAGTTGTTGCCAGCCGTGAAATCAGAGGGCCGATCCCCAGTTATAGTGGCGGTGTTGATGAGTTGGTAAATGACATCCGTCAGGCACTGTACGCGTCGAAAATAGTTTCATACGCCCAGGGGTTTAGTCTGATGTTGGAAGCTTCAACCGAGTATGGGTGGGAGCTGAATCCTGGTGAAATTGCATTACTCTGGCGTGGTGGTTGTATCATTCGATCGGCATTTCTCGATCGGATTAAGGACGCGTTCGCCCGTGACGCGGCATTGCCTAATCTTTTGCTCGATCCTTATTTTAAAGAAGAAGTTGATAAGTCGCAGGATGGTTGGCGTCGGGTAGTCTCCCTTGCGGCAACATCGGGCATTCCAATTCCGGCTTTTAGTTCGGCACTATCATATTTTGATGGCTATCGGGCCGAAAGGCTGCCAGCGAATCTGCTCCAGGCCCAGCGCGATTATTTCGGTGCTCATACTTATGAGCGGATAGACAAACCACGCGGTGAATTTTTCCATACCAATTGGACAGGACGTGGCGGGAAGACCTCTTCAACTCGCTATGATGTTTGATCACTTGGGTGTGGGTCGTGCGCAACCGTAGGTTCTATTGAAAAATGGAATATTATTCGACATGGCTTACGGATTGATTGTTTCTTTGACTGCGCTGGATAATTTTTCCAGCGCACAGGCTCTCGGCTCCCACCGTCTACGTTAAGCGAGATTTTTTCAATGCTCTCTTAATAAGACATTCTTGAAACGGTATATCCTCAACCTGATTTGTGTTGTTCTATATTGAGTAATCTGTCCAGTATTGTGACTGCATGTTCCAGTTCATTATTGGCGATTTGTCGCATGATGAGTTCATCGTTATCTCGTCCCGCAGTGTTGATATGTAGATCTCCTATACAAATTATTCGCTCTGTAATTGAGCGCATAATGCGATAGTCGACAATCTGACTTAGTCCAATGCGGACATGTTCCCGAGATAGAATTCCAATGCTACCAGTTACGCACTCGTCGTTCAGTTTATAGCTGCAGGTGAAGTTCCATAGTGCGGCGTAGCAGAGAAACCCTACACCCACTATTGTAATGGTTAGCCAAAGGAGCATAAGAAAATGAGCGCCCATCCCAACCACAGATTCCAGATATAAAAAAGCCAGTCCAAGATGAGCTAAGGCAAGCAGGAGAGCTAGCAGATACAATAACAGCACTCTCTTTGCTGGGTGGAGCGAAATCTCCTCTACGTTGTGAACCATGACATGACCTTTGAGCACATTTCTTAGGAATGAGAGTAGCGGTGATTTTCAAGTCCATTTCGTCGCAGGAAATCCAATCAGGTATGCTCATCTTCAGGTACCGGGATTCGAACCAAGTGGTCTCTTTTAACCTAGATTGCCTGATGATTTGTACCGAATTACATGGAGTCACAGCAAACGTGCGGCATTCCTCTTATAGCTTCCTTAGAATTCACCGCCTCACGAGGTGTTTACATGCGCCATCCTGACTAGAAGGAACGTTATAAGGATAAAATAGAAATCGCATATCGCCCATGATCTGCATCATGTCAGTGGTTTGAAAAATCTCCTAGTCTCCAATTGACCGTCTTCACTCGCAGTTTTGCGCTGGGAGGCGATAGTTCCCATCATCAAAATTACCCTGCTCTTAGAAATGGAAAAATCTCATGAAACAACGAATGTTGATTAAACTATTCTGCCTCTATGTCGTATCGCTGGCATCATTCACAAATTTTGCAATCGCCGCTCCGGGAGAGCCGATGTCTGATGAATGGATTGCAGGACGGGCGCATGGGGCAATCTCTTATAATCGCTACCTTGATTCGTCCGACGTATCGGTGGATGTCGATGATGGCGCTGCGGTCCTATCAGGAGTGGTTTCATCAGACATCGAAAGGGATTTGGCGCAGCAGATAACAGAAGACATCGAGGGAGTTGTTAGTGTCGAAAATAGAATAATTGTCGATCCAGACCTTTCGTTACGTAGTAGACCAGAGAGGATACAGAGAGCTATTGATGCGACAACGACCGCAGCGGTAAGGGATCGTCTGTTATCAAATCGGGTAATGCACGACATGAGCATACGCATTACAACTAAAGATGGAATTGTTGTTCTAAATGGAACAGTAGCTTCACTTTCTCAGAAGGAAAGCGCTGGACAGATTGCATTTAACACGCGCGATGTCATTGATGTGAAGAACGACCTGCTGATCGAGGATGCGAAGAGTAGAAGCGAGAAGCTGAATAATGCCTCAGTAAATATTTCACGAGAGATTAGTGACTCATGGATTACAGCGAAGATTCGAAATTTCCTTCTATTCAGCTCAGCCTACTCAGGCAGTGTTGTGAGTGTGCAAACAGATAAAGGTGATGTGGTTCTTGAGGGAGTTGCGCGATCCGCAGCGCAGCGCGATGAGATTACAAAAATGGTAAGCGATGTTGTTGGGGTCAAAACTGTAGCGAACAATTTGATTCTTAGATGAGCGGTGGAGTGTTTTGATATGATCCAGGTCATGTTGTTTGCTTAAAACTCTGCATATGATCTAAAGGTTCGTCCGTGGGTTGGTCAGGTGCAAATCGGCAAGCGATCTGAGCTATGACGATGATAGCTGGATTTCATATCAATCAAAATCTTTGACGATTGGTGTCGTGACGTTTTGTGGGGCTAATCCCTTAATGTCTTCTATAACTTGCCGCTTGAGAAGAATGAGGCGGCTTTAACGTGAAGGTAATTATATGTTGAACTACGCTGTGACATTCCTTGTGGTAGCGCTGATTGCTGCATTCTTGGGATTTGGAGGTATTGCGGGGACAGCAACAGAGATTGCCAGAATACTATTTTTTGTTTTTATTGTTCTTTTTCTCGTGTCGTTAATTGTTCCGCGTTTACGACCTCGGGATTAAATGGCTCAAAAAAATATATACGCTTTTATTACATTATCCTGCATTTTGCTTCATTGCCACGGCACTTAGTGTGGCGGGGTAGCCTAAACTTCTTGTCGCATCGGGTCGGTTGTCGGCCCGATGCGGACACTGGGTAGGCAAAGATAATCGATATAGTTTCAATTAAAGGTTAAGTCAGTTTGTTGAAGCGGTACAACTGCGTCCTGGAGGAAGCTTTCATGCGGCTAAAAATGCCCTTCATCGCCCCGTGGGTGGCTGTGCCAAAAACCTCTCGAATGCTGCACTATTCGTCCGAAGGCATGACCCGAGAAGAGTTATCTCAACATGCATCTGCCTTGGCAGAACAGCAGAGGGTAGAGTTCGTTCGAGGTGGGAGAAAACTTCTCAGACGTTTTGAACAAAACTCGAGTCTAATTGAAGCTTCTTACAATTCTCTGGCGGAGTCGGCGAGGAATAGCGAGCAACTGACTCCTGGAGCAGAGTGGCTACTTGACAACTATCATGTTGTGCAGGAACACGTTCGAGATATTCGTCGTCACCTACCGAGAGCATTTTATAAAGTTTTGCCAAAACTGGTAGACGGAGATTATCAAGGGTATCCTCGGGTTTACCATCTCGCCATGGAGTTGACCAGGCACTCTGATGCAATTGTCACTCGCGATACACTCAGTTCGTTCATTGATTCATATCAGACCAAAGCGACACTCACGATTGGTGAGCTCTGGGCATTTCCGATCATGATACGTCTCTCGTTGATTGAGAACCTACGTTGTCTGACGGAAATCAATCTGCAGGCTCGCGACGAGCGTATTGCCGGTGTCGAGTTGATAGAGTCCCTTATGGATACGGAGGATTCCACAGCATCTGGCCTGCTTCTTAATCTCGCAGGTCGTCTGAAAACCACACCGGATTTGCTGGATCATGGTGTAGTGCACTTAATGCGCTATTTAAAAACGGCGAGAAGCAATACATCTTTAACCAGGCAGTGGCTAGAAGAGCGAATCCGTGAGCAGGGACGCGATCCTCTTGTTTTGATGGAGGCGGAAGATCATACAGAGGCAGTGAATCAGATATCAATTGGGAATACCGTCACTTCATTGAAGACGGTCAGCTCGATAAATTGGCATTCATGGGTAGAGTCCGTAAGTGTGGTTCACCAGGTCCTTTCAGGGGATCCATCAGAGACGTATCTACGGAGCGATTTTCAGACTCGCAACGCCTGCAGGACGGTTGTTGAACAGCTGGCGCGAGCGATGGGGCGCGACGAAGACGATGTGGCAATGTCGGCGATTAATTGCGTAAAGCAAATGCTGAAAGAGAGGGATGGGATTGCTTCTATTCCATTTGTTCTTATGGCAGAGGGGAGGTCGGCTTTAGAGAAAATGATTGGCTTCGTGCCATCACCATTGTCTCGTTTGCAGCGTCATATACGGTGCCATGCTATAGAGTTCTATCTCAGCAGCCTCTTTATAGTATCGGCGGCGATACTCTTCTATTCACTATATTGGATGCTCTACTATGGCGCAGACGCCACGATATTAGTTATAGCATCGCTCGTCTTCCTTATTCCCGCTTCTGCGCTAGGCACAAACATTGTTCAGTGGATTGTAAGTCGGCTAGTTATACCAGAGAGGCTCGCTACTCTGGACCTTGAGGCAGGAATTCCAGATGAGTTTCAGACAATGGTTGTGGTTCATCAAATTTTTGCTGACACCGAATCAGTAGAGCGGGCGCTTGCGGGGCTTGAGATTTGTTACCTTGGCAACAGCGAAGCTAATTTGTTCTATGCTATCCTGGCCGATCTCTCCGACTTTAGTGAAAAGCGAAATGCAAGTGACGACGAAATTATTGAAAAGGCGAAAAGCCTGACCATCCAGCTAAATCAGAAATATCCCGGGGAGGATGAGCGTTTTTTCTTACTTTTCAGAGCCAGGCAATGGAACGAGTCCGAGCGCAAGTGCATAGGGTGGGAGAGGAAGAGAGGTAAATTACGAGAATTTAACCAATTGATTCTGGGAGAAGATATCACCTCATTTACAATAAATGTTGGGAGCTTGGAGAAGATTCGCCAGACAAGATACGTGATTACGCTTGACGCCGACACGCAACTTACTCGTGGTGTTGCCAGACAGATGATTGAGACGATAGCGCATCCATTAAATCATGCAGTATTTGACGAGTGCACAAATGAAATTCTGCGAGGTTATGCCATCGTTCAACCGCACATTGCGACGTCGTTAAGAAGTGCACATGCGTCACGATTCGCGGGAATATTCTCCGCGCAGGTCGGATTTGATCCATATACGAATACATTTTCAGATGTATATCAGGATTTGTTTAAGGAAGGATCGTATCTTGGTAAAGCCGTATATGATGTAATGTCATTCGAACGTGCTCTTGGAAGCCGGGTGCCAGAAAATGCCCTTTTGAGTCATGACCTGTTTGAGGGTATTTTTGCCAAGGTGGCGACTGCGACTAATATACAGTTGGTGGATGATTTTCCACCAAGATTTAGTGCTTATGTCAGACGGCAGCATCGCTGGGTGCGAGGCGATTGGCAGCTGCTACCCTGGATTTTTCGTTGTGTGCCAGATGGCGCGGGAAGCATGGTTAGGTCTCGAATATCGGCCTTGGGCCGGTGGAAGCTGTTTGACAATCTTCGAAGAAGTCTAGTCGCGCCAACATGTTTTTTTGCGTTGGTATTTGCTTGGCTCTTGATTCCTGGACCTTCCTGGTTTTGGAGTGTTCTCATAGTTATCGTTATTGCATTTCCGGTATATGCCAATCTTGCCAATTCATTACTGCTACCACCCCTTGGGCTAGCTAAAGGGCTCTATGTACATGGTGTCAGCCGCGACCTTTTAAAACAGTCGTTGCAGACAATTCTGACGATCAGCTTTCTTCCCTATGAGGCGTATTTAATGCTGCACGCGATAGCTATTGCGTTGTTTAGGGTTTACATTTCGGGGAATAATCTTCTGGAGTGGGAAACTGCGGAACGCTCCGAGCGTCGGATCGAGACTGGTCTGAGTGCGTGTTGCATGCAGATGATGCCCGGAATTATGCTTGCCGTTGTTAGCGGTCTTCTGGTGGCGCATTTTGCTCCAGCTTCTTTGCCAGTCGCGATGGTATTTCTTCTGCTTTGGGCATTATCGCCGGCAATTGCCTGGTGGATTGGCTGGCCGATTCCGGAGACTGATTATCAGCTTGAGACCGAAGAACGAAGGCATCTCAGACAGGTGGCTTACGATACCTGGAGATATTTTGACGATCATCTGACAGCTGAATATCATTACCTGATACCCGACAATATTCAGCTTGTCCCAAAGATTAAGGTGGCGCTTCGGACGTCACCAACCAACCTCGGTCTTTCAATTCTCAGTACAATTGCAGCACACGACCTCGGATTCATCAGCTTGCCTGGAATGCTGGAGCGGCTCGGAAGAACGTTAGAGAGCATGAGCAAGCTCGAGCGATTTAAAGGTCACTTTCTTAACTGGTATGACATTTCCAGTCTTGGCCCTTTGCACCCACGATACGTATCAACGGTAGACTCAGGTAATCTGATTGGCCATTTGATTGCTGCGCGCGCCGCCTGTCGCGACATGCCGAATTTCCAAGTTTTTAGTGCGCAACACTGGATTAATATCAGAGATTTTGCACGAGAGCTTATTGAAAGTGACATTGTATTTTCGGACTCGGTGCGAGAGGTACTTCATAAGTTTGTCAGTAGCGATAGTTTGAGACCCGGATCGGTGCCAGCGCTTGGGTCATTTGTCAGTTGCGCGGCAAAGCTTTGTCGCATGCTTGACGATGGCAATCTGACGATTTCGACTATGAGTGAGAGCGAACAGATGCTTCTCAAGAACTTTTCATGTGGTTTACGTGAGATTATGCGGCTCGAAGTTTTTGTTGGTTGGCACGTGAACCTGCCTTTACTGCTGAATCAGATCGAGTTGCTACAGGTTGATAAGGTCGACATCTCTCAGGATCTGCTCAACTCTATCAAGAGCTATGTCATGTATGTTTTGGATATTCGGAGTCCAACCTGGAGCAGTCTTGGTCGAGCCAACCTGGAGCTGCATGAGCTATTGTTGAATTGGCACATAGACTGTGAGCTAGAGTCTGCCTTAGCTCTGAACACAACAGTTATGCAGCTGCGGGAAGAGATTCAGCTAAGTAGCCAAGCGTTGAATGAGCTTCGTGTCAGCAATGACATACTGATGGCTAATTTTAGCGAGATGATAACTGATTGTGATTTTCGTTTTCTTTACAACAACGATAAGGACCTCTTCGCAATAGGATATGATGTTGACAGTGCGCGAATTGATACCGCCTTTTACGACTTGTTGGCGTCCGAGGCTCGTCTAGCCAGTTTTGTTGCGATCGCTAAAGGAGAAGTGCCGCAAAAGCACTGGTTTATGTTGGGACGTAGCATTGCTGATTCGGCGGGAGGAAAAGCGCTAATCTCTTGGAGCGCTACGATGTTCGAGTATCTAATGCCGCTACTCGTGATGAAGAATTTTCCAGAAACGATTCTATCTACAACGAATCGCGCTGTAGTAAGAGCTCAACGCGCCTACGGCAGGAAAAGAGGTGTGCCTTGGGGAATATCCGAGTCGGCATATAGTGGAGTCAATTTTGAGAAGAGCTATCAGTACCGGGCTTTTGGAGTGCCCGGTCTAGGTTTGAAACGAGGATTGACTGAGGACCTTGTTATTTCACCTTATTCGACTTTTCTTGCTCTTTTGGTTGAGCAGAAGCAGGCAATTCGTAACCTCACACGCTTGGAGGAAATGGGTGTCCGGGGGAAATATGGTTTCTATGAAGCGATTGATTTCACAGCTAACCGTCTGGCGCAGGAAGAGAAGTTTCATATCGTTGAGTCATTTCTTGCTCATCATCAGGGAATGACGCTAGTTGCCCTGACGAATGTGTTGTTGGAGAATGTTTTTCAGCAACGTTTTCATTCTGACCCAATCGTACAAGCTACTGAAATGCTGTTGCATGAGCGGTTCCCGGATAGGCTGCCAGCTTTTGTTCCGCATCAGGCAGAACTTTCCTTGTTTGAGCATCAAGAGGAAGATAGTGTTATTAAAGCTAGCAAAACTGAAACGCACAACACTCCTCATACGCTTTATCCCCTCACCCGTCTTTACTCAAATGGGTTGTACTCGCTGATGGTCGATAATTCTGGTAGTGGGAGGAGTTTCTTTCAGAAGCGCATTGCACTAACCCGCTGGCGTAGTGATGGTGTTTCGAATGACCGGGGTTATTATATATATGTTCGCGATATAGATAGTGGGAAGGTGTGGTCAGTCACTTACCAACCGACGACAATAGAGCCGGAAATATACGAGGTAGTTTTTCATCCGGACAAGGTTGAGTATATTCGGCGGGATTTTAATATTGGTTTGCGTACCGAGGTTGTTCTCTCGCCCGAGGATAATGTGGAGATTCGCCGTGTCTGTGTCACAAATCACTCGGGAGTATTACGAAATATTGAGCTGACCAGTTTTGCTGAGGTGGCGCTTGATTATGTGGAAGCGGATATTTCACATCAAGCATTTTCTAAAATGTTTATTGTGAGCGCCTACGACGAGGATCGTCACTGCTTGGTGCTTTCGAGACGAACCCGGTCCCGGGCGGAAGATGGTCTATTCCTTATGCATATGATCGCAACGCCTTCCGGTGAGGATATTGCCTATGAATCATCCCGATTCAGGTTTATTGGTCGCGGCCGTTCCGTTCATAATCCAGCTGTCTTTGCCGAAGAAAAGAGGGGTCTTGAATGTTCGACTGGAGCTGTGCTTGACCCGATATTCTCAATGCAAAAAAGGCTTAAAATCGAACCGGGGCAGTCGACAGATGTGTCGTTTGTAACTGCAGTTGCTCGAACTAGTGAAGATGTGCTCCATCTTGCTGAGCAATATGCAGAAGACAAGGCTATTGTTCGCGCATTTGAAATGGCTTGGAGCCGAAGTAACGTTGAATTACGGCATGAGCAGTGGACTATTGCTCAGACCCATGCTTTTCAACATTTGGGTAATGCAATCTATTATAATATTCCGCAACTGCGCACTACTGCCCGAGTAATTGCTCGTAATAGTCTCGCTCAAGCCGGGTTTTGGCGTTTTGGCATCTCGGGGGACCTGCCAATTGTTCTTCTGCGAGTGCGTGATGAGGACCATCTCAAACTTGTTCTCGAGCTTGTAATGGCTCACAACTATTTATTGCTTCGTGGGCTTGAGTTCGATGTCGTTGTTCTTAATGAGTCCTCGGGTGGATATTACCAGGATCTGCATGGCAAGGTTGAGCAGGTTATGGGGTCAGGTTTCCCAGCTCCTATTGTAGAGAAGAAAGGGGGATTGTTCCTTCGGGATAGTAATAATCTTTCTTCCGAAGAGATTACGCTTCTGGAGTCGCACGCCAGGGTGGTTTTGGACGGGGGCGCGGGAAGTCTCGCAAAGCAGGTGTCTTTGCAGTCAAGGAGATTGGAGAGCGTGGTGGCAAATAGGATTAAATCGATCGCCAGTTTGGGAGGGGACGGTATGTTTGAAGACTATATGCCAAGTGGACTGGAGTTTAACAATGGTCAAGGAGGTTTTGGCGCTAACGCAACCAACTACACAATAAAAATACGAAACGGGAAGTTGCCTCCACTTCCGTGGGCGAATGTTGTAGCAAATCCGGATTTCGGTTTCCTCGTCACCGAATCAGGAAGTGGATATACATGGTGCGACAATAGCCGGGAAAACAAACTGACCCCCTGGAGTAATGACCCGGTTTGTGATTCACCGGGAGAGGTGTTGTATATCCGCGATTCCCGAAGCGGTAAATACTGGTCTCCAACTCCTCTGCCAGTTGAGTCCGCCACTGACTTTCTTGTTACTCACGCATTTGGCTATTCTACATTTGAAAGCCAGTGTCGAGGTATCAGTTCACTTCTGACAATTAGCGGCGGCCCACATGAAAATGTCAAGTGGTGGCGATTGGAGTTAGGGAATGACGATAGTGCGGAACGAATCCTGGAAGTTTTTTTATATGTCGACTGGACTTTGGGGATTCGGAGAGAAGATGCTGCGGATCATGTTGCTACTCATTACGATTCAATTAACGATATTCTGTTTGCACAGAATAGGTATAACAATGAATTCTCACATAAGGTTACCTATCTTGCTTCTAACATACAATTGGATGGTTATACGACTTCGCGGAAGGATTTCATCGGTAGGAATCGAACACTCGCTTCTCCCTATGCCTTGGAGAGTCGTGTTACGGGTAGTAGCAGAGGACTAATTGGTGGATTTTCCCTTAAACCCTTGGCGATCGATCTTTCAGGTAAAACTGGTGCCGGGTTTGAGCAATGCGGTGTAATAAAAGTGAGTATTAAAATTGCCGCTGGTGGAAAGAGGGCGATTATCTTTTGCATGGGACAGGAAAACTCAATTGAAGAAGCACGTCTTAAGGCGCGTGATTACCGAACCTCTCAACGGTATCAGGAGGTTTTTAGCGCACAGAAAGACTATTGGCATAGTATTGTTTCCTCATTGCAATTTACCACCCCGAATAGGGCGATGGACATTATGCTCAACGGTTGGCTTTTGTATCAGAACCTGTCCTGTCGCATAAACGGACGTGCCTCTTTTTACCAATGTGGAGGAGCGTACGGATACCGAGATCAGCTACAGGACGTAATGTCTCTGCTATTCACGGCTCCTGATGTCGCGAGGCGACAGATTCTTCTCTGTGCGTCAAGGCAGTTTCCTGAAGGTGATGTTCAGCATTGGTGGCACCCTCCTACAGGGCGCGGAGTGCGTACGAGAATCACCGATGATTATCTCTGGCTACCATATGTAGTGGCGAGATATATTGAAGTAACTGGTGACAGTGAAGTGTTAGAGGAAATCATTCCATTTCTTGAAGGTCGCTCGCTTGAGCCAGTTGAAGTCGAAGCTTATCTGCTCCCGGATGTATCGAGCGATGCTGTGAGTCTGTATCAGCACTGCGTAGTTGCAATCAATCGGGCGTTTGCCTACGGTTCGCATGGTTTGCCCCTAATCGGTAGCGGTGACTGGAATGACGGGATGAATGAGGTTGGCAATGGTGGAAAAGGAGAGTCGGTCTGGTTGGGGTGGTTTCTATACGATATCCTAAAAAAGTTTACGCCTATTGTGAAGCGACGAGGTGATGAAGAAAGGCTAAGGCAATACCAGGCCGAATCAGAGCGTATCCTCTCGTCTATTGAAGAAAATGCTTGGGATG
>JAQTWB010000077.1 GCA_028689495.1 bacterium
CGGCCATCGTCTTTGCCGACTGCAACAACGCTTGGTTCGTTGAGCACGATGCCCTGGCCGCGCATGTAGATTAAAGTATTGGCTGTGCCAAGGTCCATTGCCAAATCTTGACCGAGCCAGCCGGTGAAGAAGCGTTGGAAGGCAAATGACCTGGTTTTGGGCGTGAAATCCGACTGGGTGTCGATGCTTGTGCGAATAAAATCGTGCTGCACCAGTCCAAGGCGAGCGCTCCCTCTTGAGCTTTTCGCGCCACTGCGCGAGGAGGAATTTCTTCCTCCATCGTGAACGCTGGTGAAATCGTGCTCAAGGTGGGAGTCGTTATGCTCGAACATGCTTTGCGGCTCTGGAGAATGACTGTGTTACTTCTGGGGTGCTGCTATTGGTCGCGGCAATCAATTCTTCTGGAGTAGCAGATGCACTGCTGCTGTCTGCCACGGAAATTTTCATACCACTAATCAACAAGTCCGTCAGCTCGGTGCTGCTAACAGTGGAAATGTGACAAAGTTCCGCTGGCTTAATCCGTTTAATCATTGTTTGCAGGCGCATCGCCACCCGGTCTACCTCGTGCGAGTGGAGGAAAACCAGATGTTGTGAGCCGAAGATACTGCAAGCGATTGCTCCGTGTCCTTTGACCTGGGAGATAAGTCGTCTGACTTTGCGATCGAGTTCGACGCTGGCATTGATCCCAAGGCGTGCTTCGATTTCACCGAGATTGGAGAACTGGACACGAAGCGCTGAAACCGAAATTTTTGCTTCACGTGCCTCTTCCATATAACTGCGGCTCAAGGCAGAAAAATGTTTCCATGACAACTGTGCTTCCCGTTCTTCAGAGTCACTCATGCGGTCGCGCAAGCGAATGTGTTCAAGCTCACGACCCAGTGTACGGGCGATGCTTTCCAGAGCGGCAATTTCTGATGCTTCGAACGATGCTTGAGGTTTGTTGAGCAGGTTGAACGAACCGGCCTCTTTCCCCAAAACATGAAAGGGGACCGAGAGGAATGAACGCTCGGTGATATTGTTGGTCGGCAAGACATGCACTGTGCGCTCGCCGCAGATCACTTTCTTGTGCTTGTAAACAAGGTCGAGCAAACGATGTTCAAGGTGTCCTTCGGCTTCAATGGTAAAGTATTGACCTTCGCCAACGCCGCTCTCGGCGGTGGTGATGACAATCAGGCTGTCGCGACGAACTAGTTCTTGGGGGAGTTTTGCAGAGAACTCAAGTAATGCCTGCTCGGTTTCCTGCTGGCGCATCGCATCTTTGATGTCTCTAAGCAGGTTTTCGTCAAGCTGGCGCAGGGTCTTTTTGGTTTGCAGTGCTTCTTCCATCTCGATAATGCAGGCGGCTTGGGCAGCGCATTCGAGCAGGACCTTTTCGGCCAGCTTGGAAAATGCATAGCTTTTCTTGCTATCACAGGCGATGACGCCGCGCAGCAAGCCACCAGCTGTAATAATCGGCACGGCAATAAAGCTCTTCAGGGCCTGATCCTTGCTGTAGTAAAGCAGCGTCGTTGAATCGTGTTCAAATGGGCAGACTGAGATACGCACGCGATTTTCTGCTGTCCAGCCAACGAGGCCCGAGCCAAAATCAATTTCCGCGTTGTGCATGAATTCACGGCTCAGTGTTTGTGCTGAAGCAACGGAAAGTTTGCGACTGTCGGCACGTGTGACGAACACAGCAGAGGTGTAAGACTCTGTCAGATCGGCGATGATTGATACCAGGTGATCGAGAGGGCTGGTATTTCCGGTTGCAGGACGCAGACGTTCTCCCGAAATTGGAAAAGATTCAGCGGGAGTGAAGGTGCGCATCGCGGATTCTGGAACAAGGCCTGATTGGGAAGCCTCGATTTGGCCAGCTGTCATGATACTTGCAGTTGCCAGTTCGGCGGCAACCTGTTGGTTGGCGGTATTCATTGATACCGGAGCGGAATTATTGTTGTCGAGTCTGCCGAGGTGATTGTCTGCTCCTTGGTAGACGTTTTCTTCGCTCAGAGTAAACGTAGCGGTTGGCTGAGATGTTCTGTTTTTTGGAGAGTTCGTTCTTACATCAGGATTGTCAGACGTTACGGAGTTGGTCATTGACCGGTTGAATGCCTTTTTACCGTTGACTTCCCATGAAGGGTCGAGAAATAGAACGTGGTGGCCCTTGGTCATAATGTCTTCTCCGCGCGTTTACTCAGTGTTTAATTACATCAGGTCTTACAGGGCTCATTTTTTGGGCGGAATAAAAACTCCGGTCCGTGTAGTTTTTGTCCTGCTATATCCCGGCTGCCTGTTCACCTGCCGATAGAACGGCAAGGTGGTTCAACAGCAAAACCAATACTATTTTACTGACAAAGATCAGGAAAAATGCTCGTTTACGAAATGAAGCAGCAGAACAGTTTTTACTGCCAACACTTAAGCAGTTGTTTGATAATACAGCATAAATTAGGCTGTTTATCCTGTTCCGCCCTTTGTCCGTCTGTCTGGCAGTGTCGATGGTGTTACTGCCTGTGTCGATCGGGGGGCCAGAGATATCTCAAACTTCATCTGGAGAGCAAATTTCCGTTACGACAACTTACTTAAAGTAAGGGCTGCTGCCAAGAGGAGATTTGAAGAAACTTCTACTGTTTTCAACTTTTTCTGACGATAGGAAACAACTGAGGGTGAGTTTGTCATAACCGATAAGTAATTCTTTCCAGAATATTTTTTCCGCCGGGTGACCATGCACGTAAATAAGACAATGTTGACTGCTGTTTTTTATGGAGCTTCTGTGTGTTTGAGTGGCTGTTCTGCTGCCGAGACAGCCTTGTCTGCGCCCGCGGCTCTTGGCAGTGTCATAGGAAGCGGCCTTGGAGTGGCTGGCGCGATGGTTTGGGCGGAAAAGGATGAAAGCGTTGACAAGCAGAAAGCAGCGGCTCAACTTGGTCTGCTGGGTGCCGGCTTCGGGATGCTGGCTGGTGCCGCTGAACGTCGGGAGCAAATTCGCCAGGAGAGGGAAACATATATCGAGAGAGTGCCGGCGATGCGTACGCCAGGAGACAGTGAGATAGAGACTTTGAAAGAAGATATCTATTCCAATTCAAAGAACGGACAGAATGAGAGTCGTTCGTATGAGGATAGATACGTGGTTGACGAGCAATCCATTCCGTACGAAGGAATGCCGAGATAATTCACCGGTAATTTGTGATTTGCGTATATCGACGTTGATAGCGATCGATAAATGTAAGGCTGACTACCTGAATTTGCCGTCCATCGCGATCAGATCGCCTGGTCACTGCTTGCGTTAGCGCGCTCAATGTGTGCAATTATCCCTTTGTATAAACAACGACCGACAAGGGCGAACTCCCCATGATACTACTCTCTGGCTCCACAGGCTTTCTTGGTTCTGCCATGCTGGGTGATATGCTTGATCGACATCCGGAACAGGAGCTTGGGCTGTTGATTCGCGATTCGAAAGGCAGCGACGGGGTGCAGCGGGGACGTGAAGTTCTGCACCGCGCTTTGGGACGCGAGAGAGCCGAGCGTGAGAGTGGTCGGGTGCGGGTTGTCGCAGGTGATCTGGTTGAGGAGAACTTTGGTCTTGGGCAGACCGAGTTTGAAGAACTCGCTCAACGAACCTCGATGATTTTTCATAGCGCCGCGTCGACTTCGTTTACGCAGACTATTGCTGAAGCACGGGAAATAAATCTCCGGGGCACCGAGAGCCTCTTGCGGCTGGCCCAACTTAACAGCGGAAATATCGCATTTCGTCATATTTCGACTGCCTATGTCGCTGGCACAAGCGAGGGAGTTGTTACTCCTTATCATCTTGGCAGTGGCTTTCGAAATACATATGAGCAGTCCAAGGCCGAAGCCGAGTTCCTGCTGCGGGAGAATCGACAATATCTTAAAGATTTGGTGGTATTTCGGCCCAGCATAATTGTCGGTGACAGCAAGACAGGGGAGACTACTTCCTTTAACGTGATTTATGCGCCGAGCAAAATGTTGATTAAGGGAATGTTTAGTGTTGTTCCGGGTAATCCCGCCAGTCTGCTGGATGTTGTTCCGGTTGATTATGTTGCCCGGGTGATTTCTACTCTGGCGTCCCGGGTGCGGGAAGCGGGAAGTTATACATCACTGCATGTCTGCTCCGGCGTTGGTCGCGAGGCAAGTATCAAGGAAATAATCGAGTGTCTTGTTAACGCCTTCAATAAATTCAGCGCGCATAAATTTGGTGCGCAGCGGTTGCAGTTTCCCGAGTTTCTTTCTCCGGAAATGTTGGCTCGGCTGAATGGTGCGATTGCCCAGGCCGCTCTGCACGGGATTAAGAATATCGAAAGGTTTCTTGAGCGGAATATTCCTTTCATCGGGCATTTGCTGCCGTATGTCCATTACATGCTGCATAATCCTCAGTTTTGCACCCAGGATACGATGAGGGAACTGGGAGATGAGTTCGATCCGGCTCCACTTTTTACCGCTTATGCTGATAAGGTATTCGGTTATTGCTTCGCCACTGATTGGGGGAAGCGGCCTTTGGCAGTGATTTGAGCTACAGCAAACTTCTGTTTGGCATAGTCCGGTCATTTGTATATAGTGCCCTCGTTCCGGGGCGGATAAAGTTTGGTTCATTACCTATTTGCCCCGCACAGTTTGAGCTGCGGTCTGCGTCTAATTCTTTGGAGGGACCTCACTGTTGGCCGTTTATCGGTTGGCTGATTGTTGTGAACAAGTTGTTGCTGGCCTTCGAGGGGTGGAACCCCGATGGGAGCAACCGGAGTTTGACCTGGTGTCAGGTTGCTCCTGAAAAAATTTTTGGCTTTAGGGTTCAGGCTGATTCAGCCTGGAAAATTAGTTGATAGTGGGCGTTGCATCATGGCTGTCAGGGTGCCTTTGGAGTGTTTCAGTAATGACACCGGAGGCTGAAAAGGCAGTTATGGTTGATGATTCCGGGAAAAATTGCAGCCAGTTTGCTGCTTTATGAGAATAATGACTCTCCCCGGTAGTTGCGCAGAGTCCGGAAGGAAATTTACCTGTCGTCATGCAGTCTGGAGCGGTGGATGTTCGTTGTCGCCTGGCTGTTATAGATGATTTACCGATAAATGAGGCTTGGGATTGCCATTGATAATACTGACATATCCAAATCGTTTAGCGTTTGTCCGGGAGTTCTTGATTTTCCCGGAGTAATTTTCTTTGCCGCACAGCTCCAGCGGGTGTGAGAGCATTCGCGGAGTTATATCTTCGTAACATTTCGTTTTTGCGACGCCCTCTTTGGCAGATGCCTCTGGATGTTGGGTTCCATTATCCATAAGGCTGTATTCAAGAGGGAGTTTCTCTTTATGGCGAAAAGATTACTGATAAACGCAAGACACACGGAAGAATGTCGCATTGCAGTTGCGGAAGACGATCGTCTTCTTGAACTTGAGGTGGAAGGAACCGAGCAGGTTCAACTCAAGGGGAACATCTACAAGGCAACGATAACCAGAGTTGAGCCAAGTCTACAGGCAGCATTTCTCGACATCGGTTCCAGCCGGAACGGCTTTTTACAGATAAATGATATCAACCCCACCTATTTCAAGGGCTGGCCTTTTGAGAGTGAGAAGGGAGGGCGATCGCGGCGTCAGCAGCGTGTGCCGATTCAGGATGTGCTGGAAGCAGGACAGTCTTTGGTTGTGCAGGTTGTTAAAGATGAGCGCGATGCCAAAGGGGCGACGCTGACGACAAATCTTTCCATTCCAGGACGATATCTCGTACTGATGGTTGGCAGTCAGCGCGGGGGAGTCTCAAGAAAAATCAACGATGAATCTCAACGTGTGCGTTTGCGCCAGGCGATGAGTTCGTTATTGGTGCCGCCAGGTATGGGGGTGATTGTTCGCACGGCAGGGCTTAATCGCGGGACAGAGGAATTGCAGGCTGACCTTGATGGGTTGCTTGAAATCTGGGAACAGATTGTTCGGGGTAGTCTTGAGCCAGTAACTCCACGTATTCTTTATCAGGAAAGTGACCTGGCAATTCGCACAATTCGCGATTACCTGCGAAGTGATTTTGATGAAGTTGTGATTGATGACCCGGAGACCTACGAACGAGCTCGTGACTTCATTACGAGAATTATGCCGAAGATGAGCGAGCGGATTCTTTTTCATAGTAATCCGGCTCCGCTGTTTTCCTGTTATGGGATTGACCGACAGGTTGCAGCCACAGATCAGCCGGAAGTTATATTGCCATCAGGGGGATCAATTGTGATCAGCCCGACTGAAGCCGTTGTGGCAATTGACGTAAACTCCGGACGTTCTACGGGTCAGAGCGATGTTGAAGAAACTGCTTTCAATACGAACAAGGAGGCGGCACAGGTAATTGCCCAGCAGCTTCGTTTGCGCGACCTCGGTGGGTTGGTGATTATTGATTTCATCGACATGGCGGACAAGCGTCACAAGCAGATTGTCGAGAAGACCGTTCGCGATGCCGTCAAGGGAGATAGGGCCAAGATTGAGGTAGGTCGTATATCAAAGTTTGGCTTGCTTGAGATGTCTCGCCAGAGGCTAAAAGCTTCACTGGCCAGTCAGAGTCATCGCAAATGTCCTGCTTGTCGTGGACGAGGTCTGACAAAGTTGCCGGAGTCCACCGCACTTGAAGCATTGAGAAAAATGGAAGCCGCTGTATTTGGCGGTGGAGTGCGTTCACTGCGCGTTCACATGTCTCCGGCGGCGGCGCTCTTTATGCTCAACTCAAAACGGCGCTGGCTGACCAAGCTGGAAGAGGATGGTCAGGCTGAAGTCGTTGTTGTGCCGGACAGCCGTTTACGTGCAGACGAATATGAATTGATTCTTGATACATCGAAGCATACTGAAGCGACAGGCCATGTTCCTTCTGCGGCTCCAAGACAGGAGCGAACAGAGTCAGGGCGTGGGCGTCCGGATGAACGTCGTCAGAGTTTTGATGAACGCCAATCGGCAGGAAGATCTTCCCGCCGACGTCGTGGTGGGCGTAATCGCGGTGGTCAGGAACGAGGGGGTCAGGAGCGTTCTGCATCTACTCATACTCAGGATCGACCTGTTCAAGGGGCTCCGCAAATACAATCGCCAGTCCAGCAATCGTCATCTCAGCAATCGCCTGTGGCTGAGCATGCGCCTCGTGTCGCTGGTCCACGGCCTGAATCACGTCCTGAATCGCGCGGGGAAGGACAGGGAGAGAATCAGCGTCGTGAAGGTGGTGAGTCAGGCCGTAGCAGGAATCGCAATCGCAATCGTCGTCGCAATCGTTCGGGGGGAACTCAGGAAGGACAGGGCGGACGAGCCTTGGAGGCTGGCCCAGCCGCAGGTAAGCCGCAGGAAGGAGAACGTTCTTCTTCACATGTGGCTGGTTCCAGTACGGCTGAGTCCAATACAGCTGGACCTCAAGTCGCGGTTAGACCGGTAGCGGTTAATGGGGGGCAGGAGTAACCAGGCCCTGGATAATTGATTCTTTCGTTTTACGATCAGTTTATATCAGCAGAAGGCTAGTGGAGGTCGCATGACAGAGACGGCAAAGGTAGCGGCAGGTGAGAATCGTGAAATACTTCTGGTTGATGATGATGTGACATCATTGGATATCATTTGTTTTCTTTTTGAAGGCAAAGGTTATTCAGTCAGGCGCTGCGCCAGTGGTGAAGACGCTTTGAAGATTGTAGAGGCCTCCGCGCCGGCTTTGCTGATAATTGATTTGATGATGCCCGGCCTTGATGGCTTTGAGACAATCAAATTGTTGCGCTCAAGTGGTTATCTGAGGCCGATTATTGCTTTCACTGCGGTTGATGATGATGAAGCTCATCGACGTGTTCTTGATGTCGGTGGAGACAAGGTACTGACCAAGCCCTGTGCACCGGAAAAGCTGCTCACGGTAGTTCAGCAGTATATGAAGATTTAGTTTTCTCGCGCATGTAAATACCCGTAGTTGTGCTCACTCCGGGAGAACTTGCCTATACCAGAAATACACCCCTCCCACTGTAAATTTCCCGACGCAGTCGCCACTAACCTGAGCGGGAGGGGTATGCTGATTCTCTGGTCGCTGCTCCGCAGCTCCAATATACTGCTCGAGATTAAGGTGTTATGGATCGGGGAAATTAAAGTGTGAGCAGTATACACATTTATCTGGTGTGCCGAGCTCCAGCTCGGCGCATTTTTGATACGATGATAGTCATTACGATTTTCGCAGCGGAGCTGGAGTTCCACTGCCCCATTGCGGTTCTGTCAAAAATTGTTCAATTTTCAAGAGTCCATCTTAGTTTCCCACTCGGTATAATTGGAGGATCATGTCTCATCTCAGCAAAATAATCGCTGTATTTGTCTCTTTGTCGTTGGTTGCAGGGAATGCTCTATATGCCGAAAATTCCCTTCCGGGGAGTATCAGCTATGACAAAGGTTTGGTCATTGATTTCCCCACCCAACAGGCCGGTTTGAAGCTTAATCTGCAGAGCCAGATTCGCTATCGTTATCGTGATTTTGATGAATCAGCGGAGCGCGGGAAAGAAGATGATAGTGGCTTTGATGCCCGGAGGGTTCGACTTCATATCAAAGGATATATTCTCGATAAGCTTGTTTCTTATAAAGTGATGAATGATTTTGTTTCCAAGGAAGATAAAGGCGGTGACGGGCGTAAGACAAGCGATCTGAAGGAGGCCTATCTTGATTTGCGGCTGGCAGAATACGGAGCACTGCGGGCGGGGCAGTTTGTAGTTCCCTATAGTCGTCAGGAAGTGGCATCAAGTTCGGCACAGCAGTTTGTCGAGCGTTCGATCGTGACTCAGGAATTTGTGGACAGCTATCGCCTTGGGGCCGGGTATTTTGGTCCGAGCAAGACTTTGCAAACTTTTGTCGGTCTGTTTAATGGCGACTCGAAATTGGATGGGGTATCCGAGAGCGGAACCAATCATCCTGCGCTTGATGTTAACCTGGAAGGTGTGGTTTTTGTTGCACTTAATGGCAATGGTTACGATCGCTCATTTGAGGCCGACCCGAATGATTCACCTGAGTTGCAGTGGACGCTTGGGTCCGGCCTGACATACGCTGAAGGTGAAAATGATAGTGCCAGTTTTGATGAGCATAAGTTAGGCTTTGATGGTGCCCTTCGTTACCAGGGCGGATCGTTGCAAGGTGAGGTTTTTTATCGGGCGTTTGACCTTGCCGGTGAAACAACTAACGACCGAGGATTTTATCTAGAAAGCGGATACTTCATTGTGCCATCTTTGTGGGAAGCTGCTTTGCGTTATGGCGTGATCGTTGCCGACAAGGGGCCGCTTGCGGCGGGAGACCATGGTGATAAAAGCGAATACAACTTAATTCTTAACCGCTACCTTAACGGCCATGCGCTCAAGATTCAGACTAGCTTAAGTTTTCTGGAAACTGATGTGCTGGCTGGTGATAGCTTGCTCGATACAGTTGCCGAAGTGCAAATAGCAGCATTATTCTAAGGGAGAGTTGCTGCCGATGAATGAAAGAGCGACATACGATCTGGTTGTTATCGGCGGAGGCATTAACGGAGCTGGTATCGCCTGGGAGGCGGCCTTACGTGGGATGCGGGTAGCGTTATTGGAAAAAGCGGACTTCGGTTCGGGTGCGTCCAGTGGTTGTTTCAAGATCGTACATGGTGGAGTGCGTTATCTGCAGCACCTTGATTTGCCGCGATTGCTGGAGTCGGTTCGGGAGCAGAAAAATCTGCGACGCATCGCTGGGCACCTGGTACAACCTCTACCGTTTCTGGTTCCGTGTTATGGATGGGGTAAGAGAGGAGTGCCGTTTCTTGCTGCGGGGATGACATTTTATGATTTGCTTGCCGCTCGAAGAAATGCCGGACTGGATTCAGAGAGCTACTTGCCAGGTTACAGGATTTTGACTGCTGAACAGGTGAGGCAGTCGGTCCCCGGGTTGTCTTCGTCGCGCTTGACTGGCGGGGTCGTTTATCACGATGCACTTATGCATCATTGCGAACGCCTTACTTACGCCGTCGCTCGCAGTGCCCAGGAGGCTGGAGCTGATATTTTTAATTACTGCGAAGTTGTTGATGCTGACATTCACGAAGAGACAGGGCAGAAGGCAATACGTTCATTGACATTTCACAACAAGCGAACCGGACTAAATGAGGTGATAACCGGTCGTTACGTTGTTAATGCCACAGGGCAGTGGGCGGCGGGTGTGATGCCGTCTCTTGGGGCGCGGGATGAATTTTCCCGGCGTAAGTTTTTTTCATCCGTCGGGATTCAGGCCATAGTCGAGGGGATGACAAGCAAATATGCCGTGGCTCTTGAAAGCCGCTATGTAGATGGGGCCAGTTTGTTGCAGCGCGGCGGGCGCAGCTATTTTACCGTCCCTTGGCAGGGAGCGACACTTGTTGGGACCTCAGATCGGGTTGTTGATGTCGACCCGGATAATTATTGTGTTGAGCGCCATGAAGTTGATGATTTTGTTGCTGAGGTGCAGGCGTTGCTGCCCGGAAGTAACATCAGTAAGGAAAATGTCAGCTTTGTTTTTGGCGGATTGCGTCTTGTTGATGAGGCGATTTGGCAGGGCCTCTGCCGCGGAGATGGTTTTTCTGATGGCAATGCCGCAGTGGCTCGTGATCATCTTGTCGTAGATCATGCCGCCCAGGACAAATCTTCTGTGACAAATCTTTTAAGTGTATTTGCTGTCAAGTATACGACTTTCAGAGTTTTGGCCGAGCAGGTGGTTGACCTCCTGGTGGTGCGGGAAAAACGAGCCGGTCGAAAATACGGCAAAAGTCGCTCGGCAACTACCCCCCTCTATGGGTCAGTGCAAGGACTGACAAAAACGACAGCCGGAATTTTTCCGCCTGCGGCAATCAATCGTCTCTGGCGGGATTATGGTTCAGTGGCTGAAAATATTGTTGCTCTGGCAGTCAAGGAGCCACGGCTGCAAGCGACACTTTGTGGTACCGACTACACCGCCGCAGAAATTATTTACCTGACCAGATGTGAGGATGTTTATTCGGCCGCAGATATCATTTTTCGCCGTACGCTGGCTGGTTTGCCAAGACAACCTGATACCGGATTCGTGGAAGAGATTGTCGCTCTTGTTGCCTCAGAGCTTGGGAAGGATGCTGCCTGGCGGGAGTCCGAGCGGGAGAGCATCGCTGAGCGTTATACCTGTTTTCCGATGAAGCTGCGTTAATCTATATTGATTAGGGCGTGTTGAAAAACACGCCCATAATGCAGACGGCGAAAGCCGGATGCCTGCGCGCTAAAAAGAACACCAAGCGCAGTAGATGTAGGGCCTGCAAGGTCCTACAAAAGAAAAAATCATAGAGGGGAGACTTTTTCGTGTCGAAGATGCGAAAAAGTGGATTGACCGTAGTCAATCCTGGCGAGATGTTAATTTCGCAACACTCCCGATTAGCGCTCTTGTGTGGGCTGCTACTTCATATTCGCTATGACAAAAATTCAACGCGGGGACATTCGCCGTGCATTACTGTGCAAAATCGCCAGTATTTTGACAGTATTCTGCCGAGGAACCGTTAAGTTCAAATTAAAACAATCTCCTGTCCTCTATTTGGCACCGCGCTTCGACTCGTCCCGGTTCTCCTCTACATGTAATATTTAAGTCACCGACATCCTTGATGCTTAAAAAAACCGCGTCGATTGGCCTGGTCGTGGTCATCCTAAATTATCCCGGGGTGCCAAGGAACCGACACCAGTGGTGGAGGATGGTA
>JAQTWB010000015.1 GCA_028689495.1 bacterium
TTTGAATTCCTTGGTATATGCTCGCCTTTCTCTTTTCATCGTTCCCACTCTTTATACTTCTACTGTGGAAACACCTACCAATCCTTAACTACTTGTCAACACAATGGGGGCAGATTCAATCAGGGTTCCCGCTTGGTTATCTTCAACAGGGGTTATCGGCAGAAGGAATGAGAAACATTAGGGAGTTACTGAAAAGCGGGCAGAGCTCCAATTAACAGGTAACAGCCGAAATCATCGTTACTGGGGTGCCGAGCTCCAGTGAAAGTGATCACATGATCCTTTACACTTTAGCCCCCGGAAGGTACCTCCAAAGGTATCTCGAAACAGGCGGAATCGAGTGACTCACCTTAAAAGCGCCCACAGATCCCGGTAAGAGCCGGGATGCGATAAAATCCCTCATCAAGAAAAAACGGCCAATTGTCGACATAATTGTTATCGAAATTTCCACTATCTCTTAAACAGGTTGCCCCATCAGGACAACCTCTGCAATGCGGAATAAAAATGTTAAGCAAATTCCTCACGGGCAAGAAAAAAACAAGCAGGACCTCACTTGCTACCCAGGAAAGAATTCAAAACATCCTTGGGTTACAAAAGCTTGAAAGCATGCCGGTCAACGCTGCACGGGCTTTCGAACTGGCGTGTAGTCCGGACTCGGACATCGCGCTGTTTACCGAAGTAATTGAGTCAGATGAGGTGCTGAGTGCCAAGATCATCCGCCTGGCCAAT
The DNA here is from genome assembly GCA_028689495.1 of bacterium. GTDB lineage: Bacteria > Bdellovibrionota_C > UBA2361 > SZUA-149 > JAQTWB01 > JAQTWB01. The sequence continues at coordinate 727 of JAQTWB010000015.1, forward strand.
TCCGTTTATTATTACCGTGGCCAGAAAGCGACAGATATTGATTCGGCAGTCGCTTTTATCGGCCTCGAAGAACTGCGCTGCCTCCTGAGTGCCACCCTTCTACAGAATTTCATCAAAGTTCAGCATAAGTCCCGGGAGGCTGTCTGGGAAAATGCTATCGCAACAGCGATTATGGCCAAACATCTGGCTCGTTCTCTCAAAACTGTACCACCTGGGGAAGCTTTCCTTTGCGGTATTGTCCACGATGTCGGCAAACTGATGATGGTTGGCAAAAGCGGCACCATGTACGAAAAGGCTATCGAACGCTCTTGCGACGAAGACAGTAACGTGATGAGTGCGGAAGAAGAGGTCTTTGATGTAAACCACGTCGAGGTCGGAAAGTGGGTTGCCGAAAGCTGGCATTTCCCGGAAAGTGCGATTAGTGCGATTAGCCATCACCACGAACCCTGGCCGAAGTCTCCTCCAGGGCGAGGCCAGGAAATAGAAGCCTGGGTCTTGATTAAAGCAGCCGATATTCTCTGCCATAGCTTGGGGATAGGGCACCTATCTTACATGAAACCCCTCAGGGAAAAAGCGCTTAAACAAGTCGAACAAGCATTCACTGCCTGCGGTCTGACCAAAGAAAATGGGGAACAACTGCTCAAACGTTTCCTTGAAACTTTTGAAGACGAAATGGCAAATTATATTGGCCCCTGAGCTGGAGTTAAAGAAGATGTTCTATCTGCTTTCGCTGACAGTAGGTCTCCTTGCCGGTATCAGCCTTGCTGCGGCCATCTCACTTATTGCCGTGATTCCCGGAGGGCACGAGCGTCCACTGGTCCAAAAACTAAAAAAGAAAGTTCTCACCCTTGCACTTAAAGTCCCGCTACTATCCAGGTACGTTCACCATATCCAGTCACTTAACGATAAAATCAGACGACAAAACATCATTCTTGACAACACGCCTTCAGCTCTCCTGCTCCATCATCCGAATGGAACCATTGAACCGGTCAGTACCTCGGCATCATTCTTGACCGGATGGACTACACTTGAAATTCGCACTCCCAACGGAGAGTTCCTCGAAAAAATCATCTCCGACGGCGAACGAGAAAAATTTGACCGTGCCCTGATGGTTGCCCGAATGGGTGAACCGCATCTTGTCCGTCACAAGTTGCGCCATAGAAACGGCATGCTGCTCGATGTCGAAACAAGATTCCTGCCAATTGGTTCTCCGCGGCAGGAAGTCCAGTTAGTACTCTCCGTCAGCACTGACATCACGGCTCTTTGCCGCTTTCAGGAACAGGTGGAACGAAAAAACCAGGATATGCGCGATTTCACATCAATGATCTCCCACGACCTGAAAGCGCCAATCTATACGATTAAAGGGATGTCAGAAGCTCTCGGTGAAGACTTCAAAGACGCTCTCAGCGAACGTGGCGGACTCGACCTGTTGAACTTTATCAAAGACTCCTGCTCGCGTATGGAATCACTTGTTAAAAGTGTCGTCGACTATGCTAGCCTTTCCTCGACAATGCTGAATGTAGAGAATGTGCCATTGAGCGATATTCTCGAACAGGTCAGCAGAGATCATCGGCAAATGATCCTTGAATCGGAGGCTCGTCTTTCCTTCCCGAAAAACATGCCAACCTTGATGAGCGACTCTACGCGCATCTATCAGGTATTTTCCAACCTTGTCGGCAACTCGCTTAAATATCGCTCTCCATACCGCACCCCGGTGATAGAAATCAGCGCGGCCCAGGAAGGACCGGCCCTTATGATCTCAATCAAGGATAACGGAATAGGTATTCCTGGAGATAAACTCGAAGAAATCTTCCGCCCATTCAAGCGAGCCCATCAAAGCGGCGCCGAAGGAAGCGGAATCGGACTGGCCTGCGTGCAGAAAATCATGGAAAAACTTGGGGGTAAGGTGTCCGTGGCGAGCACAGATGGAATCGGATCCACTTTTACACTTTTATTCCCAGCTGCTATCGTCTGCAGTGACCATGCACCACCACGCGAAAGCGCCTGAGTCGATAACGCCGTAAACATCAATTCTGCCAATCCAAGTCGATGAAACAATCACTATCAGACCTTATACCGTGTTTTGAATTACCGTGGCATGTGCCGCGAAACGTGATTTATCTGCCATCAGGTCCGGTCTATAAGGTGTTTGAACGTGAGCTACGCCGCTCATCGCGAATCACAGGACAAAAACTTGTCGCCGGAACAATTCAATGTCTGATCGCCGAAAACGCTTTGCTGGTCGGCCCGGCAATCGGCGAACCGGCCGCGGCGCTGGCTCTTGCTCCCCTGCTCCACTCCGGAGGAGAAAACGTCTTTCTTTGCGGCACTTGTGGCTACATCTCGCCGCAGCCGTCAACAGACGCAGAAATTAAACCTCTGGCCGATATCGGCTCAATAATTTATCCGACAACCGCCCTCGGTGGAAAAACCGCACAGGTGCTGAACTTCATTCCGGGAGTTCCCTGGATAAAATCATCGCACCAGGAAGCGTTGGAAAGTCACCTGCGAAATAACGCTCCAGACCTGCAATCACTCAATGGTTCTGTCTGGACTACCGACATCCCACCGCTCGTTTCAAGCAAAGAATTCCTCTCCTACCGGGATGAGGGAGCCGTCGCCGTAGAAATGGAACTTGCAACTGTCTATCAACTCTGCCAGCTGAGCAACAAACCATTAGCCGCTGTGTTTGCCGTATCTGACTCCCTCGGAGCGGTCCATCGGCGCGGTTTCGCCGCTGACGCCCTCAAATCAACCCTTCAGCAACTGGCACACGAATTGCTTTCACTTGCCCAGGCGGCATAAAACCCGGATTAAGTGGTTTTTCACTGACGAAAACCTGCCAACTCCCGCCGCGCAACGTTTATATGACGACACTGGAGGCACGGCCAATGGCAACAATCTCAAGCAGCAATACTGCTACGCAAGCATCTGCAATCACTAAAAATGAGTCCAGCAACAGCGAGTCGACCAGCGCCGCCAGCGTTTCCGATGATTTTAAGGGCTATATGCTGAATGCTCTGGGCAAAGAAGATACATCCGATGTCAGTGAGGAGGAACTTTTTGCCGCCCTGATCCAGAAAGAAGTAGCAACGGTAGACAGCAGCACCGAAAAACTGTTCAAAGACAAATTCGAAGAAATGAAAAAATCCCTCGCCCGTGCTGATGGCATCGTGTCTTACGAAGACGCGGCCAACAAAACACTCGATTTTCTCATCAACGACGGAACAATCGATTCGACAACTGCGGAAAAACTTCGTTCCACGGCTTTTCGGGCCGCACAGCTCGACAATAATCTCGACAAGCTCTACGACGACCGCGGCAGCGCCAATGATCCAACGGTAGCCATAGCGAAAATCTCTGAAGCCCTGGTTAAAATCCAACAAGCACTGAGCGATATCGCAGAAGGAAAAACTACCGTCACTGAAAGTAGCGCAAGCGAGAGCAGCACAACAGAAAATGCCGTCAAAGATAGCAGTTCCAGTTCCACCAGCAACGGCAACACGGCACGGTCACTAGACGGTGATGGCGGATTTCTCTGGAAAGCAACCTCGGAGTCCGATGGTAATCTTGTCGTCCTGCTGCCAACCGATATAAAAGCCTCTTCCATCAGTAGCGTTGAAGTACACAGTGGGGAGCCATTCAGTAGCAGCACTCTGCTTGGGCAAGGAACATTTAGCGGAGACACGGCAAATGGCGGGCGAGCGCACTTTCGCTTTAGCAAGCCAGGCAGCCAATACGGCAGCAGTGCTTACCTCGTTGCCAAACTGAACGACGGAAGCTCAATTTCCTATCTGATTGAAAACCCGGGCGAGAGAAACGACTGACGAAAAAGTTCCCGGGGGAAAACTCCCGGGGAACATGCGCGGACAATTATTCCCGAACCCGCGCGGCAGCCAGTTTAATACAGCAGGCGAGTACTTCTGTCGCTTTTTCCAAATCTTTGGCTACCGGCATACTTGGCGCAATACGTATATTACTGTCCTGTGGATCTTTGCCATAAGGGAAAGTGGCACCTGCTGGTGTAAGCTTGACGCCAGCATCACTGGCAAGCTTAACTACAGCACGGGCCATCCCCGGCTTTGTGTCGAGACTGATAAAATATCCGCCCTCGGGTTTGCTCCAACAAGCAAGTTCACTTCCGGCAAGTTCGCGATTGAGCACACAATCAACAATTTGAAACTTCGGCTTGAGGATTTCAGCATGCTTCTTCATATGCGCCAGCACACCTGAATAATCGCCAAAAAACTGAATGTGCCGCAGTTGATTGACCTTGTCCGGCCCAATCGTCTGCATGTTGATGCTCTTCAAAAGAAATTTGAGGTTGGCCTGACTTGCCGCAAGAGCCGAAACTCCGCCACCTGCCAAAGTGATTTTTGATGTCGACGAAAACTGTATCCAGCGTTCGCTGTTACCAGCGGCTTCACAAGCAGATTTAATCGAAAGCAGACTTGCCGGTGCTCCGTCGAGCATATGCACAGCATAGGCGTTGTCCCAGAAAATGCGAAAATCCGGGGCAGCGCATTTCATTATGGCCAACGCTCTAACAACATCATCGGTGTAAGTAACACCACTTGGATTGCTGTATTTTGGCACGCACCAGATACCCTTGATTGCCGCATCCTCGGCAACGAGACGCTCGACAACCTCCATCTGCGGTCCCTCGCCGTTCATTGGCACGGGAATCATTTCAATGCCAAAAATTTCACAAATTGAAAAATGACGATCATATCCCGGCACCGGACAGAGAAACTTAACCTTGCCAACACCCCAAGGAGAGGATGCACCAGGAGAAGCAAATAATAGGTGACGACAAATCGTGTCATACATCAGCTGCAGACTGGAATTGCCGCCTACCAGAACATCCGCAGCAGCAACATCCATAACTTCCGCAAAAATTCCACGCATCGCCGAAAGCCCCTCGACACCCCCATAGTTGCGGCAGTCAACACCATCCGCGTCTTTGAATTTCCCTTTCCCCGGCAAATTCAGCATCTCATCACTCAAATCGAGCTGCGACGACGACGGTTTTCCTCTGGTCATATCAAGAGACAAGTTTTCTGCACAAAAAGACTCATAAGCCAATTCAAGCGCACGCAGATCCGACATGACAATCTCCAGCAATAAATAAACATCACCCTGAAACCGGGTTATGTGACCAAATATCCCCCCAACCCGGTCCAACAACAAAGAATATTGCGCCTTAATAGCCCGAGTAACACGGCTAGTCGATACATCAATGAATAATAATGTCGCCAAAGTCTTGAAAATCATAGCTGCTTCAGGCATGTATAGCCGCCGCTGCCCGAGGCCAGGCCACTGCGCTGAGTGAACATCATATAAATGCTTGACTCAGAAGCGGTTTAAAGCCCGGGAATGAGCTGTGTCATTCATCTGCGTTGATTGACAACGTTTGACCAGCGTTCGATTTACCCGCCCAAATTTGTGGCTGGAAAATCCGCGGACCCCGGCAGATAACACTATCTGCTGGCTGGGCAACCTGCTGAAATTATTAATTAAGCGCCAGAATATTGGCGGGAGGAAGTTAAATGTTTGCAGTCATCCGAACCGGGGGCAAGCAGTACAAGGTTGAGCCTGGTACCTTGCTTGATATTGAGTTGGTCCCAGGAGAAGCCGGGGAAAGTATCGAATTTGCCGAAGTTTTGCTTCTCGGCAGCGAAGGTAAAACTGTTGTTGGCCAACCTACTGTTGCCGGCGCTACTGTATCAGCAAGAATTCTCGAACAAAAGCGAGGACCAAAACTGATTATCTTCAAAAAGCTGCGCCGTCACGGTCACCAGCTCAAGAAAGGTCACAGACAGGAACTTACCAGAGTTAAAATTGAAAAGATCGTTGCGGCATAGCAATAATCTTCAAGGTGCAAGAGGCTGATTCCCCCTTGTGCCGCCGGCCTGTCTTCGACTGATTCACTCTGACGAACAGAACGGTTTTAAAAAGTTATCAATCGAACCTGGGTCGCGTGCGACCCGCAATAACAACAATGAATTTAGACTTTCGGAGTTAGATATGGCTCACAAGAAAGCCGGTGGTTCCTCCAGAAACGGACGTGATTCACCAGGACAAAGACTTGGCGTAAAAAAGTTTGGTGGCGAGCATGTAATTCCCGGCAATATCATTGTCAGGCAGCATGGAACCAGCTTCCACCCAGGCAGTAATGTTGGTATGGGCAGCGACTACACACTGTTTGCCCTTGTCGAGGGAACTGTAAGCTTCGAGCCCAAGGGCCGAGACAAGAAACAGGTAAGCGTTATACCTTGAAATTTGTAGACCAAGTTAAGCTTACTGCCGTCGCCGGCTCCGGCGGCGACGGCCACATCGGCTGGCACCGGGAAAAGTTCATCCCTATGGGTGGGCCCGATGGCGGCAATGGCGGCGACGGCGGTGCTGTCGTATTTCTCGCCGACCCTTCCGTAAATACCCTTGTCGATTACGCTCACTCCCCTGCTCTTCGTGGCCAAAAAGGCGAGCCGGGAGGTAGCGACAACAAAAGCGGCAAATCCGGCAAAGATCTCATTCTCAAAGTTCCTGTTGGCACACAGTTCATCGCTCGCGATACTGTTGTCGCCGATCTGGATACGCCAGGGTCCTGTTGGGTTGCCGCCCGCGGCGGACGGGGCGGACGGGGTAACAGCACCTTCAAGTCCGCATCAAACCGTGCACCTCACATTGCCGAACGAGGCCAGGACGGCGAATCGGTAACAATTACTCTCTCATTAAAACTCGTTGCCGATGTCGGACTTGTCGGCTTTCCAAATGCCGGGAAATCAACCCTGATTTCCAGCGTCTCTGCCGCAAAACCGGAAATAGCCGACTATCCGTTTACAACATTGACACCCAATCTTGGAGTTGTCAGAGTTGCCGAAGAAAAAAGTTTCCTCCTTGCAGATATTCCGGGACTAATTCCGGGTGCACACCTCGGCAAAGGCCTGGGGCATGAGTTCCTCAAACACCTGGAAAGAACAGCATCCCTGCTCTTCCTCATCGACTGTTCTTCGTTCGCCTATGTTGAACCGGCTGTTGACGATGAAACTTTGAGAAACTTTGTCCTCGAACAATATCAATCACTCGATTTTGAATTGTCAGCTTTCTCCGAACATTTCTCTCGCATCCCTCGATTGGTCGCTGTTTCCAAAAATGATATTCCTGTCTGCGAAAAAGCTTTCGCTGTTGCAAAAGACTGGTTTGCCGAACGTGGCATTGAAATCCTTTCGATTTCAAGCCACCGTCAATCAGGACTTAACGAACTTAAAGACAAACTTTTCCGACAAATCTGTGAAACCAAAAGAGCTTCTCATGAGCAAAACTGAAGAAACTGCCGCCGACAGAAAAGCCACGGCCGGTCGAATAGACTACATGACAAAGAAGCGTGAAGCGCTTGTTTCAGACCTAACATCGGAAGCTGCTGTGAAGCTTGCAGCCGAAGTTGTCCTCGGGCAAAAGGGGCTTGATGTTTGTCCGATTAACGTCAAACACCTCACTGACATAACCGAAGGGATCCTCATCGCCAGCGGCACGTCGCAAAAACATGTGCAAGGCATGGCCGACAAAGTGATGATGGAACTCAAACCACACGGAGAAGAAGCAATTTCTGTCTCCGGTTATGAATCTGGTGACTGGATCCTGCTCGATTACGGCAACTTCATTGTTCACCTCTTCCATATCCCGATTCGTGACTTTTACAATCTCGAAGAGCTCTGGAAAAACGGCACATTCCTCAAACTGCCAGAAGAGCTTGAACAAATTCTTAAAAGACAAAGAACCCGCAGTAATCCTTTTGGTGGCGGTTCGGCCGAGTAAATTAAGCCGAGTAGAGTTGAGAGAACAAAACTTCACGTCAAGCCGAGGATGACGTACGGCAAACGACAATGCGCCAAACCGACTACGGACAATCCTGTTTATGCCAATGCAGCGCAAGCCAATGGCTTTAACATCCGCAGCAAAGCGATATTGTCTGAATGTCCGGTCATGGTTGCTGTGATTTTTGCCCTGATTGGGCGACCGAGAAGAAAAATATCGCCGATACAGTCAAGCACCTTATGCCGGGCAAGCTCATCCGGGTAACGCAGATCGGTATTAACAATACGGTCTTCGCCAATGAGAATGAAATTATCAAGACGCCCGCCAGCTGCCAGTCCTGCCTTCTGCAGTCGTTCTATGTCGCGCATAAAGCCAAACGTCCTGGCTGGGGCAATTTCGCGACGAAAACTCTCAACTCCGCTATGGACATAACGTGCGCTCAAAGCGCCAACCGGGGCAGGATAGTTCAGGTGATACTCAATAATAAACTGTTCAGCAGGCTCAATTACAATTGACTCCCGCCCATCACCAGAGGCATAGACAAGTTTTTCCTTAGGTGCAATTTCAAACCAGTCCCCACCCTGCTCAACGATACCGACCGATTCCAGCATATCGCAAAACTGAACGGCAGAACCATCAAGTATCGGAACCTCTCCATTACACTTCACCAGCAGATTGCTGATACCATAGGCATGAAGGGCTGACATGAGATGCTCAATCGTAGACGAGGAGTCCTGGCCGAAGCCAACAGTTGTAGCAAAACTGGTTGAGTCAACGTTATCAACAAAAGCCGGTGCGGCACTGCTGCGCCCGATACGGGCAAAGTGAATGCCAGAGTTACGCGGCAATGGCTCAAGCACCAGACCGCTCTTCCTTCCTGAGTGGAGTCCCTGACCGTATAATACGGTGCTCCTGGCAATCGTGCGCTGACCAAGGTTAGCGCCAGCAGCACCACGAGAAGTAATACCCTGATGAGAAAGAAGTGGCAGTTCCTCTTCCTGACCATTCGCCGCCAAATCCTCCAATCCGACATGACTACCAAGCTCGGTTGCTTCAAGAGCCCTGCGAGCGGCAAGTACGACATGTTCAAGGTCAAGCGGCTTTTCGATGAAATCAAAAGCCCCACGCTTTGTTGCCTCAAGCGCATTCTGAATAGTCGCGTGCCCGGATATCATAATCACCTGACTCGCTGGCGAAACCGCGCGAATACCAAGAAGGGCATCAATGCCATCCATCCCCGGCATCCAGATATCAAGATAAACAACATCCGGTTTCAACTTCCGCGCCAGTTCAATCGCCTCATCGCCCGCAGCGGCCAAAGAAACACTAAAACCCTCATCCTCCAAAACTAGTGCCAAAGAACGACGAATTGCCTCCTCGTCATCAACGACAAGAAATAAAGGCCTGGGATTCTCTTTACTTTTGACAACTGCACTGCGGTTCACTTTCTGCCCTCCGGCATAATCATCCAGCAATCTACATTCGAATAGTCTGCACTCTGTCCGGCCCGACAGAAAAGCCGACTATGCGACTCTCCGAGAGTTCCTCGATACGTGTTAGAAGCTTCTGGGCGTTAAGTGGCAATTCGGAAAACTTGCGCACTGCTGTGATGTCCTCATCCCAGCCCGGCAGATCTTCGTAAACAACCTGCAAACGATCCTGAGCATCGGGCGATACCGGAATATCGTTCACCTCGACTCCATCTATCGTGTAGGCAGTGCCAAGACGAACTTTCTTGAATCCTGAGAGAACATCAAGTTTGGTTATCACCAGAGAATCAATGCCGTTTAAACGCACTGCCTTCTTGACCGCCGCCGTATCAAACCAGCCGCAGCGTCTCGGTCGTCCGGTAACCGTACCAAACTCTCGCCCCGCTTCACGCAAATTCTGGCCATCGACGCCAAAGTCCTCTGTCGGGAAAGGACCACTACCCACTCGAGTACAATAAGCCTTGCATATACCGACAACGGAATCGACAATTTGAGGGCCAACGCCAGCACTGACACAGGCATAAGCAGCAACAGTATTCGATGAGGTAACAAACGGATATGTGCCGTGGCTGATATCAAGCAGGCAGCCCTGCGCACCTTCAAAAACAATCTCCTTACCTGCCTTGACCGCTTCGCTGACTTCGATACTGACATCAGTGGCATAAGGCCGAAGGAACTCGGCCAGACGATTGAGCTCAAGAAGCAGTTCTGCTGCGGAAAAACAATCGGAGGTTCCCAGCACACGGCTCAGATAAGCGTTTTTCTGGGCAACATTACGTTCAACAAGGGAGGATAAATGACGTGCATCAAAAAGATCACACAGCCGAATTCCACAACGCGATACAGCGTCTTCGTAAGCCGGTCCAATCCCCTTGCCAGTGGTGCCAATCTTGCCCCCAGCAAGTTCCGCTTCACGTCCACGATCCACCGCTAGGTGATATGGCAGAATAAGCTGAACATTGTTCGCAATCCCCAACCTGTCAGGTGTCACCGCAACATTGATCTCAGCAAGGCGGTCAATCTCCTCAATCAATGAAAATGGATTGAGGACAACACCAGACGCCAGGAGACACCTTGTTCCCGGACGAAGTATCCCCGAAGGAATTAACTGCAATGCTGTTTTCTGGCCGTCGATAACGAGGGTATGCCCCGCATTATTCCCGCCCTGGAAACGGACAACTAAATCTGCCTGTTCAGTGAGGTAGTCGACAACCTTTCCTTTGCCCTCATCGCCCCACTGAACGCCAACAACAATACTTACTGACATAACAATCAGGACTTTGAAGTAACGCGCTTCTGGTCAAGTTCATCATCGCTGTAGCTCTCACAAGCTGAAGCATTGATCTGGGCGTAATCTGACCACTGCTCTGGCAAATCATCATCTTCAAAAATAGCTTCAGTCGGACATTCTGGCTCACAGGCTCCGCAATGTATGCACTGATCCGGATGAATAACCAGCATGCCAAAATCACCTGTCTTGGCGGGAGTCTTTCCAGCCTTGGTATTCAGCTCCTGATTCGGGAAATCGTAAAAACAGTCAACCGGGCAAACTTCAACACATGCTCTATCCTTGGTTCCAATACAAGGCTCAGCTACTACGTATGCCATCTGATCACTCTCCGTAAATTTATGCTGTATTTAAGTATCTTAAGAAATTTCGGGCTAACCCCTCACAATGCTCAGGGGTATAGCACTATCCCCTCAATGACAAAAGGGAGTGATGTGAAATGAGCGGCGATCCCGCTCAAAATATGTAGTGACTGCAAACATCAAAGCTAGAGGCGGTGCGCGAGTAAAGAGCGAGAAAAAGAGTTCACCGGAAAAAGACCGGAAAAAGAATTGCCAAAACAACAAATTGAATGGAGGCCCGACCCGGAATCGAACCGGGGATAAAGGTTTTGCAGACCTCTGCCTTACCTCTTGGCTATCGGGCCAATCGGCCTACCTTCTATCTGCTGCCCGAAATAACGTCAAGCATCTCCGCTATATGGGCATCATAAGCCGCTGAAATAGAATAATCCCGGGCAACTCTGGCACGACCCTCCCGGCCCAACCGCCCGCGCCTCTCCTCATCGGCCAAAAGTTCGGCAAGCTCAACAGCCAAGGAGGAAGAATCACCCGCACGAAAATAAACTGCATAACTTCCAAGCTGCTCGCGATAGGCGGCGATATCTGAAACAAGAAGTGGCAGGCCATAAGACATGGCCTCGAGCGAAACAAGCGGCGAGGCCTCGGCGCGTGATGGACAGACACAAAGATCGGCGGCCAGAAAATACCTCTCAACATCATTTGTCTCGGGCACAAAGGAAACTTCTACCCGTTTCAATATCGATTCTCCAAGCTCTCGCTCCAACTGTTCCTTGAGGGAATCAAAAAAAGCACTCGGCCGCGCCCCGACGATAAAACAATGAACCTTACGGGGAACAAACGGCAAGGCACTCAGCAGAATATCCTGACCTTTACGCTCACAGGTCGTACCCAGACAGAGACAAACAATAGTATCATCCTCCAGGCCAAGCTCCTCCCGAGCCCAGCTTCGCGCCTGCCTATCAATCTCGGGCAATCGCGCCCCATTTCTGACGACAACCTGGCTGGCCTGCTTCACCCAAGGAGAAAAAAGACTCCTTGAGGTCTGGGAAACAAATAGAAGGTGCTGTGCTCGTTTCAGCATCCGAAAAAACTGCCTGCGAACCCGCGCTTCGAGATCCCGATAATAAAAATCCGGAGACTCTCCTTCATGGATAGCCCAAAGTGATGGACAACCCCGACGCGCGGCATAGTCGACACCCCAGAAACAATCGATGACATTTGCATAAATCAGCGCTGGTTTCCCGGGCAACAATCGTTCAAGCTGACTAATTCCCGCGGTGTAACGGTCCCAACTCTGCCCCGCAGCGCAAAGCTCCGGCACAATATGAAGTGATATCCCGGCGCGCCGAACAAGATCCGCCCCGTCCCCGTCCTGCGCACTGACGCAGACGACCTCGCGACCAGAAAAGACACCTCGCCGCATGACTTCCAGCATTAGCTCGATTGCCACCTTGGGAGCGCCTTCCGTTATTGTCAGGTTGTGCAGGCAAAACACGACAGGTGATTTACCAGGGAGTGTCAAGACGCTCTCGGCCCGCTTCACCGCAAGCTTACGTAAAAGACGAAAGCGATAAATGATTGAACAGGCCCAGCGCAGCGTCCCTGAAAAAATCCCTTCCGCCAGTGGAACATAAACAAGCCGGCCGGTTGGTGCTTCTCGAAAAAAAATCACAGCGCGGGAGGACATTAAACTTCCGGGCAAACGAAACTTCATACGGTAACTGCGATCAAGAGCCCAAACTCCTAAAACGTCAGCACCATCAGAAAGTTTCTCTCGAGACAAATTACAAGCAATCAGCGTAAAGCCGTCTTGAATACTCCCCTCCGAGAGCTGACAATCCGCTCCTGGCAATGAAAGAAAAAGCTCTCCCTCTTCTCCCGTAGGGCCAATGGCTCGCAGCGCAAACTGCAAATAGCCGCCTGGTTGGGAAGACATCTCCTCCAGCAATACCTTTTTTGCCGACCTCTCACGACTAACCAGTTCCGGGCCACAAATCTGCTGGCGAAAGCCACTTCTATAAAACACTTCAGCCCTCAACCTTTGTCGTCGCGAGCCGATAGCAGGTTCTGGCATCACAAACTGGAACCTACAGCGTCCTCTGGCGGAATCCTCTGCCGAAGAAACCCCGTCAGTCAGAACGGCATGCTGGAAAGGACTCCAAGCCCCGTAATAAGCCTGCCCAAGACAATGTTCGCCAAGATAAACAAGCACCTTCGCTACAGTATCCTGACTGCGATATGCCCAGCCGTCTACCAGGATAAAAGAATCTCCGACAAGTGAGGACTGAGGATAAAGGAAGCCACCGAAAGCCTGGCCTCCCTCCTCCTGCGATAAAATGGATATTCGCAGGCTATTGGAAAAACACTGCAGCAAGCTACGTTTTGACAAATGTCCCTGCTCAATTACCCGCTCGCGTAGGCAAAGCATGAAATTAAAAGTCTGCGAACAGTGCGGCTGCCGCAAACTGCGACAACCCACTTCAACCGCAAAATTAACATTTCTCCCGTGCGCCAGAAAAAAGGCGACAGGAAATTTGAATGGGCCATCATCAGACGGCTGAAAAAAACAGCCAAGACTGTCCTTCTGCCCTCCTTGCAGAACAATCTCTCCCAGACAATAATAATTCCCATCAGCAATGCGTTCATCCAAAATCCGCAAGTCTGGGGACGCACCGACATCAGCAGATACAGGTTGGATGATCACCCCCATTTCGAAACAACGGGTAGAAATGTCGTCTCCACAAAATAACGATCCTTCAAGGAGAAAATTTTCTCCAATAACACTCGATGGATCTCCCGGACAATCAAGACGACAACTAATCATCTGGAGAAAAATGGCAGCTTGAAGATCGGGGCGAGTAAAATTTCGACAATCCTGCGCAAACGCTCTCGCCGCTTAAGAGCAGCAAAAATCCGATCAAGAGGCTGTTGACTGGGGGGAGACAATGAAAGCAGTGTCGGCCTCAATCCGGAACGGAAATCCTCCGACAAATCACCAATCTCAATTCCCAGCTTCTGCAATGTATACACTTCGTAGTCCTCTGGTTTGAAGCCACGAGACACTGACTCATGATGCAGTGCGCTAACTTCTGCAAGTTGCAGATTATACCAACCATGACTGCGCATTGCCGCACCGAACAGCGCATCACCGTAGCCATTTGGACAATGCCGTTCATCAAGTCCACCGACATCGCTCCAGGCTTTACGACGAACAAGGCAAAGTGCCAAGGATAACGCCTCGACCTCACGAGTCACACCAACAAAATGTTCTGCAATTGCCATATTGGCCGGTCGCACAGGCAAAAAGCGTATCCCCGCCGACTGGATCGTGCCTTCAGGATAAACCAGCGTCCCGCCAACTGCACCAATCTTGGATAATGCCATCCAGGAAAGCATTGTTTGCAAAGAACGCTCGTCCTGCAGCTCAACATCATTATTCATAAAAAGTATATACGGTGCATGACCGTAAGAAGCGGCGCGATTGTTGATGCGCGCAAAATTGAAATATTCCTGATCCTGCAACAGAACACTCTGATCGGCAACACCACAATCCTCCAGACAACTCTTGACTCTTTCATGCTCATCAAGAGTTGATTTATTATCCACAAGTATCAAGCGCAAATCAGGCGCATTTTTCTGCCTGCGCAAACTGCGAATCGCCCGACAGGTAAGTTCACTTTGATTGTGAAACGGGATAACAACATCAATCTTCGCTGACAGCCTTGCCAGTGTATGGCGATAAACCCGAAGACCCAAATGTTGTCCTACACTGCTTTCGCTACCCGAAAGACCGGCAGAGGCCAGCATATATTTTACCGCCTCTGGCAAGCCCATCTCCCTGGAGGCATGCTGATACTCGATAGTCAAACCAAGTGGGATCAAATAAGTAGGAAGCTTCAACAATGAAGCCATCGCCGGCACATCGGCAAGAAAACGAAACATTCCAGGGACGCGGGCAAGTTTGCTATTGCTGAACTCGAATAACTGCTGCAAGACCACAGGGCTGATAATCAGCAGATTGCCCATCGTATTCCAAAACAGCTGATTAATCTGTGAATCCTGTTCTCGTCGAAAAAAATACTCCCCCTGATGATTCGCGGAAATAAAAACCGTATTGCTATACCCGATTCGCGGCTCCGATGAACTACCACGCAAAGAATCGCCCCACTCACGACTGATAATATATAGCGCTGATGGATGAAGGATAACGTCCGAACCAACAAGCACAACAAAGTCATACTCCCCGGCGATACTGGAAAATGTCTCAAGCGTTCCACTTTGACGAATAGTCAATCCACTAAAATGGCTCTGGGGAAGATTCGGCAAAGTGGCATCTGGCAACCTGACAAGACCAAGAGTGAAATGTTGAAAAGACTGGGTCCTTAGTGCATCAAGTTGCTCTTTTGCCCTGACGTTTTCATAAGAAAGTTCGACCAGCACAAGCACCTCTGGCTTGCGAAAAAAGGCAGCATCAGCAACTTGCCAGCGCAAACCACGCTCCAGCGCTTCTGGCTGATACACTGCCCCCGGTAACAATTGAAAAGGCATTTTTGCCACCAGCGATTCTGGAAGTGGGCACCTCTCATGCATCTGATTCTTTCCTTTTCTTACTGCTCCTCGCGGCGGGTTTCCGCGCCAGCACTGCGGCACGCAAAGGCAACGGATGGCCTTCGACTGTTAACTGGTCATTATCTGGAGAGATGAAGTCGCCCAAACTCTCCCACGGGGCAAGTGCTGTTTTTCTCTGCTCTTCAAGCGACACAGAGGCAACACTGACAACCTCCATGTCAACAAAGCCAGCCCGCCTCAGCCAACCGACAAGACAATCAACTGTTGGCACCATATAGACATTTGGCGCCTTGGCATAGCGTCCAGGAGGACAAAAAGCATAAAATCCCTCCCCAGGCACAACCTGACTCTCCAGTAACAGCCTACCTCCCGGCCGAAGGGCTTTTTTCAACATCTGGATCGCGGTATAGGGATCCCGTCGATGATAAATAACGCCCAGGCAAAGAACCAAATCAAAAAATTCCGAGAAACAATCCACCTCTTCTATCCCGGTCGGCAGGAAATGAATGTTATCGGCCTTGAGAAAAGTTCGCACGAGCTGAAATGCCAGTGTGCAGCGATCTGAAGGATCACAACCGAGAAGAAATTCTGGCTCACCGGCAAGCATGCGAAACAGGTAATAGCCATTATTACACCCGATATCAAAAACTCTCTGCCCACGAACCTCCGACAGCACAGAGCTCAGCCGCTCCCATTTCATGTCTGAGCGCCACTCCGCATCTATTTCTTGTCCAAATAATCTGAACGGCCCTTTCCGCCACGGCACGAGAATCTCAATCGCCCTTTCAAGAAAAATCTGATCTGCCTGACCCAGATCTTCAGGCTGACCTATCACTACCTGCCCCTGTTCGAGCAAAAGTTCGTGCGCTCCCGCCGCGGATGAACGGGCAAAATGTTGCAAAATGGAAACAAGCTCCGACCAAAATGGTCGAAAAACCTCACTCCGACCACGCTCCAATACGGGATTTAACCGCTGGGAACTGGCGTTAGGCATCAAAGGGGCGGGCAATTGAAAAAGGCGATCCATATTACTGCGCAATTGTGGTGATATTTATACCGCGTCAACTGTAAAAGAGTAAAAAATCTTTGATTTTTTCAGCTTAAGGTCAAGACCATTTTTTGAAACGGTACAACACTCTGGGAAAGAGTCAATCACCAGACGGGATCAGTCCTTGACTGTATACCAGACGCGTTCTCGCGGTTTATTGTCTTCGGTAGGATCTGGTAATTTACGCTCGATTGGAACAGTAAACCTCAACCACTGGACTTTTCCCCGCACCTCTTTTTCACTGACAATGTCCAGATTGGCACTAAACTCTTCGCGATACTGATTGAGAAGGGTAGCCAGACGACCACGTGCGTCTTCTCGCGACAACCCCCAAAAAACATTCTTGAGCGTTGATTTTACTTCGGGCTGTTGTTTCACCTCAACAGGTCCGGTCTTCGGCATAAACTCATCTCCGGCGATAAAGCTAGCAGCATCATAGGCGGTAAGTCCCGAAATCTTGAAGACAAGACGTTCGCGATCTGCCCCGGTTATCGCCTGCGGCGACAAACAGTGCACAAAGCTACAATGGCTGAAGCGCACCTGACAGCTCTCTTTCAAGGCGAGTGTAAACTGCTCAACGATAAACGGAGGAAATTCATTAAACGAACCAAATGGCGCATATTGCGCCTGAAACTGCTCTGACAATTCATCACAGGACCATGGCTGGGTAAGCCATAACGGCAGACGACCATTGGTCTCCAGTCCACGCACAGTCTGGCGACCAATATTTTCATCGTTCCTCTCGACCTTATCTACCTTTTTATTTGTTGCTTTATCCCCTTCATCAGGGTCTGAAACTTCATCTACAACATCCATATCATCGAGACTTTCTTCAGCTTGAGATACTACTTCGGCAGCTTCATCGTCTCCACAAATGGAAAACTTGCAACGCGCAAACCTTTGACTACAAGCCATCTGCAGAATCTCATCGACAGCATTACGATCGATATCACTAGCGGTATTCATATCCGGAAGAGAGGAAACGAATTGCTCCGTTTTTTTTAAGAATGTCTTGCAATCACTTGTTTTCTCCGCCCAGCCAAGACGACTGTCGAGCGCTTGGGCCGAAGAATGACCGCCAACAATGGCGCAAAATAGCACTCCTAACAGAGTCGCGATCTGCCAAGTCTTGCGGTTTAATCTCATTCTCTCCCCTTGCCAATGAATCAGCTCAAGTCAAACGGCCCTCTGGATAAGATGAAGGTAGATGGAAAAATCATCAAAATTTTCCGCTTCGGCTATTCAACATCCAAACAGACGGAAATGTGCTCCAAATTAAAAGATTGATGCAGCTTATATCGATTGATATCTTCGGTATATGTCATCCCGAACTTTAGCATGAATGTTGTCAGTAAGACCGTAGGGGTGATTGTCAAGCCGGAATCGCGGCGTGGGAGTTAGCTCGTTACCACCGGTGGCGGATCGCAACACTCCCAATTTTCATAGTGCTAGAGCAGGCTTATTCGGTTCAAAACAAATGCAAAAAAATATTGTCATTGGAATCTTTGTTGCGGGCGCATTTATCCTGGGCTTCTGGGGCGAAGACCTGGCTCACATTTTCGATAAAAACCAAACCACTGAAACCACCCAAAAAGAACCAATCGCCTCCAAACCTGAAGCGGTCGGGACTAAACACATGGCCAAACCACAGGCTGCCACCATTCAGGCAGGCAGCAAAGATGAGATGGACCGCCTCTACCGCCCCGCCGTAACGACCGACAGGCAGGACAACAATCCTGGCTCTGCCGCCGTCAATACCTCAGCTGGAGACTGGAAGAGTTTTGCCGAATCGGTAAGCGCCTCATCACCACGGCAGATTGAAGACAGCAGGCGGGCTCAACAAAATCTCTATTTTCAAAAACTTCGCGAACAAATGGCCGAGTTGAAATTAAAAGAAAATGATTCTTCTGATCCCGTCAGCGCGGCTGCGCCACCTAGCGATGAAACAACGCCTGCGGTTGCAGAAGAACAGGCGATTGAATCAGATGATCAGCAGAATAACTACGAAGACGAGGTCGAGGGCAATTACGTGGAAGAGGACATGCCTTATGACGACCAATACGATTACTCGTATGAGTGATCAGATTACTGTAGTGCCAACAAGATGGGCGCGCCGCGCGCCTACGGAAATCTGATACGGCATCATGTTATCGCATACGCCCCATGATCGGGTCCTGACGACGGGATTGTTCCCGGCACTACCAGTAACCGACTTCAGAGCGGATCAAGTTCAATCAGCACTTCCCCCTTGGAGACGATCTGCCCATCAAGAGCATTTACCTTACGCACAATACCATCTGATTGCGTTGTAATTTCATTCTCCATCTTCATTGCTTCAAGTACAGCAACCGACTGCCCTGCCTGAACCTTTTCACCAGCCTTGACGCGAATCAAATTCACCCGACCGGGAAGGATTGCCTTGATTTCACCAACAAACTTGTTGCCCACCGCGGCTCGTCTGACACGCGTTGATTCGATTTTCTCAACTTCGACTTCATAAGGAATGCCAGAGATAAAAACACGAAGCGGCAGTCCTCGGCTGTCTTTTTCTACCCTGACACCGAAGCTACGGCCGTTATAACGTACAGAACGAAGAGAGCCATCTTCGGCTCGATCCTCAACAAGCAAGGCAGCAGGACGGCGATCAATCTCAACGACAGGCTGACTTTCATCACCCACACCTTTATCAACTTTAATACGAAATTTTTTGTCGTAAACCTTGATTCTGTAATCCACTTTATATCTCTATCCTCCCCCGCTCAAAAAATCGTGCCGCGAAATTCCACAAGGAATAACCTTCCCCTTCCTGACTGATTATCTGCTTCACCCCAGTATCATTCTCGATTGCCAACGCAGCCAACGCTGCGGCTAGTTCCTCCATGCCCGGGCGACTTTCCCGCATCAACGCCTCAAGTTCTGTGGCACTGCGCAAATCAGAAACCTTGAATCCCTCTTCGACAAAACGACGGCTCCCCATGACTGCTCGTAATAATGATAGGTTGGAAGAGACACCTGAAATATAGAAACACTCCAGAGCCGAAAGCATACGTCGATGAACCTCGTCAAACGTCAGACCATACCCTGTAACGTAAGCAATCATCGGATCGTAATAACTTGATAGCTCCTTACCTCCGGAACAGGTAGTCAGCACATCCACGCCTGGAACGGAAAACATGCTGAATTCATCAACCCGACCTGGACTCGGAGCGAAATCGGCCGTTGGATCTTCAGCATTCACCACCAAACCAACGACTACTCCCCTTGCCTGCAGTTCACCCACAGAAAAAGCAACCCGCTCTCCTGCAATTGCCCGAATCTGCTCACGAACAAGGTTTATGCCGGTAAGACGGCCCATCAGCAGGTGATTGGGCTGAATCGAGCTATTGATTTCAAGAAAAAACACATCGTCCCCCAGAACGAGGAACTCCACACTTGCCAACCCAATATACTCAAGCTCCTCAATTATACGCCGCGCTGAAGTTGCGATGTAATTCCTCTGTCGTTCCGAGATAAACTGCGCCGGGCTAACCGAAAGAAACTTCTGAAAACGTCGTTGTACAGACGCTTCAATTTCAGGGAATACCGCAACATTTCCAAAACGATCGCGAAGCACCGGAACCTCAATATGTCGCGCTCCACTGAGAAATTCTTCAACGAAAACCTCCTCCTCGACAACCCCTGTTCGTTGCATGCGGGATGTCGCACGTACAAACGCAGCTTCCAGCTCCTCCGCTTTCAAAACCACAGACAAACCGACACCGCCAACGCCACTCACCGGTTTTACAATCAGCGGGTAATGGAGCTCCTGCGCTACCTGCCTGAGCGATGCGGCGTTATCGACAGCATTGGTCCCAGGAACAGCACGAACACCAATTGACTGTGCCAGGCTCTTTAACAAAGGCTTATTCTGAATCTGGGCGACAGCATCATCGGAAGCCGAAGATATCAAGCGTATACCCAATTCTCTTAACTTACCCATGAAATCATGAGACTCAGCAAGGAAACCAAACCCAGGGTGTACGGCATCAGCACCAATGTCCTGTGCCAAAGTGGCGATCGCTTCAGCATCATAAAACGCGGAAAACGGGTCCTTGGTCTCCAACACGCAGACTTCATCCGCAAATCTTTCACCAACTCCGCGCAAATCAGCCGCGACATGAAAGACACTACTGACCACACCTAGCTCTCTGGAGGCCTGAATACAGGCCAAGCGAATAATACCGCGATTGGCAATCAAAATCTTCTTAAACACTCGCCCCCCACAATTTATGCCGTTTCAAAAAATGGTCTTAACTTTTAACGGAGTTCCGTAACGACCAGAGCCAACAACATCAAAGAGGAATGTTTCCGTGCCGTCTTTTTGGCGTATCCACTCGTTTCCTCATCAGCGACTCCAGATGTTTCACCAACTGCGACCTTGTTTCCCGAGGATCGATAATGTCATCAACATAGCCAAGGCTGGCGGCAATCCGTGGATTGGCAAACTTTTCTGTATAATGATCAATACACTCCCGCCTTTTTTCCTCGGGGCTGTCAGCTTCCTGAATTTCTTTACGAAATACGATATTAACCGCTCCCTCCGGCCCCATAACAGCTATCTCGGCTCCAGGCCATGCCAGCACCACGTCCGCTCCCAAATGCTTGGAGCACATACAAATATAAGCTCCTCCATATGCCTTGCGCAGAACCACCGTCAGCTTTGGCACAACCGCTTCACTGTAGGCATATAGCAGTTTCGCCCCATGGCGGATAATACCGCCGTATTCTTGTTCAACTCCTGGCAAAAATCCTGGCACATCAACCAGAGTGACCAGTGGAGTATTAAATGCGTCACAGAAACGAACAAACCTCGCTGCCTTCACTGAAGCATCGACATCAAGACAACCAGCAAGCTCTCCTGGGGCATTAGCGACAATCCCCACGGAACGACCGGCAATTCGAGCAAAGCCAATAACTATATTCCTTGCGTAATTTTCCTGCAGTTCAACAAAACTTCCGGCATCAACCACCGCGGAAATAACCTCGTATATATCGTACGGTTTATTGCCATTTGACGGAACAATCGAAAGCATGTCCTCTGAAGCCTCACTCGAAGCCAGGCTGAAACGGGATGCCGGAGCAACATCAAGATTGTTTGAAGGAAGATATGAAAGAAGCTGCTTAACCCAATCAAGAGCCTCTTGATCACTACGACAAACCTTTGTCGCAACTCCACTGCGCGACATATGAACGTCAGCGCCACCAAGCTCTTCCATCGTCACATCTTCGTTGGTGACTGACTTTATCACCTGAGGCCCTGTGATAAACATGTTCGAGGTGCCCTCAACCATCACAACAAAATCTGTGATCCCCGGCGAATAAACTGCTCCACCAGCACATGGCCCCATGATCAGACTTATCTGCGGAATCACACCAGATGCCTGGGTGTTGGCAAAAAACACATCGCCATAAGCACAAAGTGAGCCGATACCCTCCTGAATGCGAGCACCTCCAGAATCATTGAGACAAACAAACGGAGCACCATTCTGCACCGCGAGTTTCATAGCATAAGCAATTTTTTTTCCGTGCATTTCTCCAACCGAGCCACCCAGCACAGTAAAATCCTGAGATGAGACATAGACAAGACGCCCGCCAACCTTACCAAAACCGGTGACCACTCCATCTCCCGGAAGTGCTTTCTCCAACAATCCAAAATGAGGAGTGCGCAACTCAGTAAAGCCGCCAATCTCGACAAAGGTGCCACTGTCGAAAAAATAATCAATGCGTTCCCAGGCAGTCATCTTGCCGCGGGCCCGCTGTTCATCCTGACGTTTTACTCCACCACCAAGTTTCACCGCAGCTTTTTGCCGGTGAAGCTCTTCAACCCTTTCCACTGCCTTGATATCAACAGACATTATTCGCTTCCTGAAGTATTGTTAGAACGGAAATGCACATGATGTCACGGATTCCGGGCAATCTGCGGGCACTGACGGGCGCCTCGCGAGGCGCCCCTACTTACACCCGCACACTTTGCCTCAGACTTCACAACTTCCCCTCAGTTTAAAATTCTATGGGGGCTTACCTGCAACATCCGGCCTGGTTAGCACTCGATACAGGCTTCCCATTACACCATGCGGCTCACTACGCCTAGCCCAAGCGGATCGGAAAACCCGAGCTCTGGACTAAAAACGATCAACGAAGGTGGAAAAGGCGGAAATTTTTTCCTGCGGAAAAAGACTCGGTTTCCGAACTGCTCTGCAAAACCAAAGACAAAGGCTCATTGTTATCCAGCAGAAACCAGTTGAGACGATGACCTGCAGCAACTTCACGCCACCGAGGCCCTATAGAATAGATACTAAAAAAGTCTTCATATAATTCAGGTTCATGGAGTGAGTTCCTGTCATCAATGAAGTACTTCTGTCGACCAGCTGAGCAGTCCACCAGCACACCACCAAGGTCAGGTGTGTTATAAATCCGCTCATCGCCAACCAGCGGCGCAACATGTGTCAGATCAGGCACTCGGGCATTCGGCCAGTCACAAACAGAACCTGTTGTCACCATCGCCGGATCACGCATCCCGATAACACTCGCCAATACAAAAGAAAACAACAGTTCCTGACTACCCCAAAGACCGTATTGCCTGCGCTCGAGACGAATAATCGCCTTACCAAAACCGAAGCTACCTCGCACTACCCACTGCACACATTCATCAAACAAGACAGAAAGTGGCAAAAAAGCAGTGATGGCAAAAAACGGAATATACCTTCGATGCTGAAATGACATGAAGGCAAAAAATCCAACAACTACCCACTGAAAAAGATCTAAACGAACAGCAGATTTTAACATCGCCAGCTGCAACAACAAAAAGAATGCAAGATAAAACGGCCAATAATAAAGTTCATAAAAGACCGGCGAGTGCCACTCAGAATTGAGCTGCATAAAATATCTGCTCTGCCCGAGAGACACAGCCGATTCAAGCAATCTGAAACCATAGGGGGAAACAAAGACAGTGAGCAAAACCACCATCGGGAAAAATAACGGTTCGATAATACCCACTTGCATCGGGACCGGTTTACTCCGCTGAGCCATCACCCTGACCACAAAAAAAACACCCTCCAGACAAACCAGCATCAAGCCCAGAATAAAGGCCGGATGCATCTGCACCCAGAGCAAAAATACCGGAAGGAGAAGCCATAATCTACGACGAGGCAGCGCACCGCGATGAGCGACAAAAAGAAAATTACATACGATGGAAAAAAAAAGAAAACTGACAATTACTGGTCGGGCAATTGACTGCATGGAGATCATGACCGAGACCAAGGTCAACGAAAAAAACAGCGAAACAGCCCCACCGATCCGCAAACGAAAAAAAGCCCATGGCATCAGTGGATAACAGATGAAAAGAAAAACAAGACTGACGGCAAAATGAAGGGCAATTACACCACCACTTGAGACAAGAGCGTAGCCAATCACATCGCTCAGCCATTGATCGGCCACCCATTTTTTTCCAACAGAGATACTGGGTAACAAATCGGTAATGGGAAGTTCCCGGGAGCTCAATATATGATGGCCTGTTTCCAGGTGCCAGCCGACACCAGGGTCACCAAGAAATGTCTCGCGAAGTAACATCAACGAAAGAAAAAGTGCCGAAAGGGTAATACCTGCCAGACTAAGAGGTCGTAGTATCTGAATCATTTGCTCTTACAATCGGCTGCGTTCCACTGGAATCTGCCCCGCTTTTCCTCTCGGTCTGATACTTCATCACAGCATCAAGAAAATGCCTGGCGATTCCGAAACAAGATGCCCAGTGTGTCTGCATCACAGCTGCAAAAACATTAGATACCGGCATCAGGCCATCAACAAGACTAAGTTGTGTCTCCTCCGAAGCATCAACCATCTCTACGGAAAAAGCATAATCCAGATCTTCATCGGTATGAAGAATCCAGCGGCTGTCGCGCACTCCATGCACCTCATCGCCTTCTTTGCCCAAAATACAATCGGCATGAAGTTTAATCGAGACACTTTCAGGCACCACCGTCTCACGAACATCGAGAATCGAATGAGCAATTGCCGGAACAAGTCCAACCATTTCGTAAAGTTCACCGCCGTGCATGACAACATTACGACAAAGATAAGCAGCAGAACCACCTTCTGCGTAAATAATCCCCCCCCGATCACCAAATTTGCGAATTTCCTCCCGTATCTCGCGATTGTTCTGCAGATCAGCGGCATAAAGGTGCAGATAACCGCCCGGTAGATACAGTGCATCCAGATCTCGCGGCAAACGATAATCGGCAATTGGCGAAAAGGGTACAATCTCCGCTCCCTGACGTCGCAGCAAATCGAGATTATCCTGAACCGTCAGATGAAATGCCGCGTCATCAGCTACTCCGATACGACAGCGTCGCGGTAAGGCTGCCATCCAGCTGGTAGGAACTGACAAGTCCGGCTTCCCTGCCGCAAGCTTCTTCAAAGCGGTAAAATCGATATTCTTTTCAACCATCTCACCACACAGCACCAGACCACTGCGGGGTAGAAGACTGCGATTGCCACGTCGCTGAAAAAGCACATCAGCACCAATGACATCGGCGTCGCCTTCCGGCACACCACCGAGATAAACGAGCCCGGGAATATCGGCCAAGGACTGACGCAAAATCTCGTTATGTTCATTATTTTTGACACGATTGGCAATAACACCAATCTGGCCGAGCTCGGGATCAAACTCGGCAACTCCTTTGGCCAAAGCGGCAAAACTTTCAGCATACCCTCGGGCATCAAGCACAACGACAACAGAAAGCCCCAGGGACTTGGCAACTTCGGCAGGAGATGTATGTGAACTGCCCGCCGGATACTTGTCAAAAAGCGGAAAATCACTCTGGATGAGTATCATCTCCGAGCCAGTAGATAATCGGGCCAAACTGCCTTTCATCTCTTCGGCATTCAGTGCGTGATAATCCAAAAGATGAGAAAGCCGCCCCGAGGTGCGGCGATAATGGGTAGTCTCAACAAGTGAATACCCCATTCCTCCCACCGCCAAGGCAACACCCTGACGAACAAAGGCAACTATCATTCCCAAAGTGACGGTCGAAGCTCCAACGTCTCGGGCACAACCGACAACCATAATCCGCGGTGAAGAGACCAGACTCATCTCTTCGGTATTATTAGCGGTATCCTCTGTCACTGATCCTTATTTCCTCCAGCCGGTACCATCGTCACTGCCGTCCTTTCCAGTGACGTAAAATACCGTGCTGCCTGCTTGACCTGTTCAAGATTAATATCACCATATCGGGCGATCTCACTATCTAGGCTGCGATAATCACGACGATAAATCCAACCCAGACCAATCGAGACCAAACGCCGCAACGAACTTTCGCCCTGCAAGACAATCCTTGTCCGCAACTTTGTCAATGCGCGATGAAGCTCGTCCTCGGTCACACTGGCAGCTCCACCCAGCACTCGTCCCAGACCATCGGCAATAAGCTGCATATTGGCAGGATCGCAACTGGCATAAGCGTAAATCAACCCGGTGCGGTCCATATCATCACAGCTAACGCTCGCCGAGTCAGCAATACCCGGATTTACCAGCTCCCAATAAAGGCGAGAACCCGAGCTGTCACCAAGAATACAGGCAAGCACATTCGCCACATAGCGTTCCTCATCTGTCGCCGAGGGTCCGGCACTTATTAGACACAAGTGCGAGCTCTGCAGATTCTCCCGAATCAGGGAAAGCTGCTTTTCTTCAGCAGTAAAATCCTGATAGAAACGAGCCGTGGGTCGATCTTCCCATCCACCGCAATATTTCTCCGCATCAGCAAGAAATTTCTCCCAGCAGACATTGCCCGAAGCGGCAAGAACCATGTTTGAGGGAACATAACGTTCAGAAAAATAATCCAGCATCTGTTCCCGAGTAAGAGCTCCAACTGATTCCACACTACCCAGTACCGAGTTTCCGGCAGGGTTATTGCCAAAAAACGTCTTCATTGCACTTTCGAAAAGGACGTGAGTAGGCCGATCCTGATAAAGAGCTATCTCTTCGAGAATCACCCCCTTTTCCGTATCAAACTCAGCCTGATCCAATGCTGGCTGCAACATGTCAGCGTATATCTCAAAGATTTGACCAAAATACTCGGGCAAACAGGAGTAGTAATAAACTGTCGACTCCTCTGAAGTAAAAGCGTTGGCCTGGGCGCCGTATTTGCCTAGCGCAAAAGTGACATCAAGAGCAGAACGATTCTTTGTTCCCTTGAACATCATGTGTTCGAGAAAATGAGAAACACCACTTAACTGCGGAGACTCGTCACGAGCGCCTGTCTTGACAAAAAACCCGCCGGCCGCGCTGGCGGCACGCTCGTTTACTTCAGCAATTACGGTCAAGCCGTTAGCAAGAGTTGCGATATGAAACATCAGTTTGTTATCTCCAGTCGTTTTTTTCCCAGAGTCATCAAAGTCACCGGATGCGGTGGACAGGACGAAAGGTAATGAGCGATATTTTCAGCTGTCACAGCATCCACACCGGCCTTGATCTCATCAAGCGTGCGCACACGAGAAAGATTATAATAATCACTGACCAGAGCCGAAGCGCGTGAAGAGCTGGACTCTCCGCGCATAATGAGCCTGCTCTTCAGGTCAATCTTTGCCCGCTCCAGCTCATCGCTGCTGATTCCTTCGCTGCTGTGGCGAATAACATCAAGCATGACGTCAAGCGTCTCCTGGCCATTTTCCGGAGTTGTTCCGGCATAAGCGATGAAAGCAGCGCGACCGCGGATAGCGCTATGCGAAGCCGAGACGCGATAAACAAGCCCTCGCTTCTCCCGCACCTCAATAAAAAGCCGCCCACTCATCCCCCCGGAAAGAATCCCCTCAAGCACCTTGGCAGAATAATAATCAGGGTGATCGATAGAAACACTGGGAAAAGCAAGGGCAATCTGCAGCTGACTGGTATCTTGAGCCTTAAACCAGCTTCCCGCCTTCTCCAGAGAAGAGCAAGGAGCTGGCGCGGGCGCCTCCCCCGACCAACCGGAAAAAATCTCCTGTGCCTCGCGAAAAACATCTTCGGCGTTGACCCTGCCAGCGACACCAATAATCACGTTGCTGCCGCGATAAAACTTCTGATGAAAACTGCGAAGTGAATCAACAGTAACCGACTTGAGCCCGGCCTCGGTACCGTAATTGGATCGGCCATAAGGATGGGGGTAAAGACGAGCGGCAAGCTCCACCATCACCTTGCTCGCCGGTTCATCTTCAAGGGAGCGCAAATCCTGAAGCGCCAGAGCACGCACACTATCGAGCTCAGACTCCGGCAGCCAGGGCTCGGTAATCATTGTTTTGACCAGCCGCAAACCTGCGCCGAGATTCTCCCCCAGGCCCATCCCGGAAAATACAGTTGCCTCTATTCCCGGCGACTGACTCTTGTGAATGCCGATATTGTCAAAAGCTTCGGAAAGCGCCCTGGTGTCATAGGTTCCGGCGCCGCGCTGCAGCAAATCAACAAGCAGCAAATTCGTCCCCTCCTCACCTTCAGGGTCACTTATCGCCCCCACCGGAAGAAGAATTGAAAACGCCACCGAAGTCAGGTGCGGCATTTCCTCGACAATAACAACCGGTCCTGCCGGCAACTTAAGCGCTTTAATGTCTTTACTGAAAACTTCCAAAGAACAATACTCCAAAGGTGTCAGGGGCGGCCCTGTCGCTGGCTGGCAATTGCCACCATTAATAATATCAATGATTTTTATTACCCGGTTGGCGGGATTCTAACCATCATTTTTTTTATGGACATCACAACGAAAGCCGAGAATCGAAAACTTTTCTGCTGGCACTGCCAGACAGAACTCGCCCCGACCCTGCCCGTCAGCCGCCGTGACACATGTCATTCCTGCGGCCGTGATATCCGGGTCTGCAAAAACTGCCTGCACTACGATGCCAGCCGCTACAACGAGTGCCGGGAACCAGTGGCCGAACGGGTAAAAGACAAAGAAACCGCAAATTTCTGTGATTTCTTCTCACCAGGGGGACATCTTTCCTCGGGCATCACTTCCCCCTCCGGGGCATCCAAAGAAGAAGGCAAGTCAGAAAAAGAACTGGCGCTTGAGAAACTCAACAGCCTCTTCGGCAAATAGGCGTCTTCTCAGGCAGAACCTGTTTAGCAACTAAAGAGATTTCTAATAGATTAAGAGAGTAATGCCACACGCGATCACCGCCTGTCACAATCCAGCCCTTGCAGCAGTGGTCAACCTCTCTCTGACAGGCGACTCGACGACAGGCGCCGCTTGGAGCAAAGAAAGCGTAGCCCCGACTAAACTTGCTGGTCGACTACTCGCTTGTCCGGTAGCGAACCTGCTAATTATCGAAAGTTCAGACGACATCCCCACTTTGGAGAAATTTCTGCTCAGCCTGAATCTTGATTCACTCGAGACTCGTCCGGGAATCCTGCTGCTGCTACAAGGAGACAGTCAAAACCTCTCGCTGCCCGAGACCGTAGCCAAAACAGTAGACGAGATTCTCCAGAAACCCTTTCGCAGTGAACATATCCGCGAAGCCTGTGAGAGAATTTGCAAAAGAACGGCTGAAAAGACAGCTATAAAAACAGCCTCGGCACAAAGCGAAGTCAAATCTCTGCTGCTGATCTCAGATGCCGTGCCACTGCGCAGTATTATCTCCACCCTGCTCGAAGCAGTTGAGGTCGACTTTACTGCCTGCAACAACGCCCAGGAAGCCAAACAAATCCTTGCTCACCAGCGTTTCGCACTGACGATTGTCGCCAATCGCGATCAGAGCCTAACCGTCGAAAATGAAATCTCTTATCAGCTGAACATGGGCACACTCTATTTAAGCGCGAATACTCCGCCAAAAAACATGCCGTCAGCCGCCCAGTTCATCAAGGCGCCTCTAAACCAGAAAGTAATCCTGGAAATCCTCTCCCGCCACCCACAGCTATTACCGGAGGGAGAACGAGCTAAACTTGATGACATCCGTCTCTCTCCCGGAGAACAGTCACTACTCGCTGCTCGCATCAGTGCATCTGTCTACGAGCGCCTGCTAACCCAGTCACCGCTTTCCGGCGGCAAATGGGTTGACGCCGCGGACGTAGCGCTGGCCGAAACACTGCGTATTTGTGAAGAGTTTGAAAAGCTGATCAGGCGAAGATAAAGCCAACCAACGTTTTTGCCGATCCGGGGCAGCAGAGCTCCAGCTCTGCTGCGAATTTGGCGCCTGAATGGCAAAAAATTGAGAAAGCAGAGGTCAAGACCTTCAATAAAACATTGAGAGATAAGCGAAGATGCAGCTGAACCGAAGTTCAAGCCGCAGAGCTTCGCTCAGTCGTTATGCCGCCTGTTGCTTGCGCATTTGGCGGTAGGTTTCAGCGACAGCCTTGGCGTGCTGTCGGTCCATAATCACACGTATTGCCGAAGCAATACGCGAAAACGAACCAAGCATCGCGTCACGTTCTAAATGACAGCCCCACAGCAACTCGAACAGCCATGACGGAGGCTGATTTACACCCAGCTTGCTCGCCAGAAAACCCCTTAATGTCTCCTTTCTGCCAAAACCGAGCTTGCGCTCGGAAAGGGCGGTTTGGACACACTTCATCCGAGTGTTCCAGTCCGGAAGCTCGTCTTTGCGACTGGTCGCCCAGTACGCAAAGGGAGCAGCCATGTCTTGGTTGGGAAACAATTCTACCAGGGCGATAGCCTGATCGATATCATCCACCAAAGACATTATGTCCTGCGTTTCAAGCCGCATAATGCATACGGCCGGAACCGTAAGCGCCATCACGACGGCATAGTTATGCCTGCGAATCTCAATCAACTCTTCGCTTGGCTTATAAAGAAAGTGATATTCCTGCTGACAGAATCCTCCAAAATACTCAATCCCTTTCAGCCAAGTCCAAACCGCCTCGGCATCGGCAATAATCTCCGGTGCCACAACAACATTACCGAGGGCGGAAAGTCCACCGCTTGGATCGGCATCAAAAGCGGCAGGCTTGTTTACGTTGGTTTCTACTAAAAATTTCATGATATTTCTCCAAAAAATAGAGCGAAGGTGCTCACTGCTCCACCGCAAGCGACAGACCAAAAAGCACCCTCGTCAAAATCTCAGAGACGACATGAAACAGCCGGGCCTGCCGAGCCCCAGCTCGGCAGATAAAAAATCCAGCTGAAAATGAACACCGGAGAAGAATACCAGCAAAAAAACCTGAATTTTCTGACCTCTCCTTCTCTCGTGCGGAGAAAAGGAAGACAATGTCTTCTGCCGAATGAAATAGAGAGAAAAGAGCGCAGCCACCAACAACACAGCTCATCTATGAGGAGTTTGAAAAGCTGATTAGGCGAAAATAAAGCTAGCGAACGATTTTGCCAACCCGGGGCAGCAGAGCTCCAGCTCTGCCGCAAATCTGGCTCCGAGCTGGAGCCCGGCAGGCCCAGCCAAGCGTCCGCAAAAACCCGCCAGTAAACGTTATGCCGCCAAACCTGAATAACGTAGCTAAACTACGGTGGTTATCTACAACTACTTCGCTTTCCCTCAGGGGATTTCCCTGCCGTGTGGGTCTTCGCCTGGGAAATCCTGCCCTTCACTAAGAGCACTGACCAGATCAGGTGAAGTAAAATGCTCAAGTGCAGTCGCCGTCACATGGACGTGGTCAGGACTTAAGCCCATTATATCAACCATATATCTCTCCCAGAGACGATGAGAACGAAGCAGGGTTGCCGCACTTGCCCGGCCGGCCTCTGTCAACTTGTAATGGCCCGCCTGACAAACAAGCAATCCAAGGGATAACCCAAGCTCCAGAGCCGCAGGCAAATTACTTACTCCGGGAAGCACGGCTCGCAAATCGGCGGCCGCCGCTCCCCGCCCAACTTCAGCGACACCGGCAGCTGTCATCTCCTCCAGACGGTAAAGAAGACCAATGACATCCTCCATCGTCACCTGCAAAACGAGGCGCCGGGCGCGAAGGATTTTGCCCATCACCCCATATTGCGGGGCGAACAAGACGGACAAGGTCAGCAGTAAACCGCTTGTCAGGGCAATCATCCCCGCGGCGTTAAGCGAATACTGGTAACCGAGCATCGCCGGCACCCAAGACGCTGCGGCGTAACCGACCAACACCGATAAAACGGAAAACAGCAGCGCGAAAAATATCTGCCGCGAAAACCTGTCGGTCCAAAGCCGCGCACTCGCCGCCGGGCAAATAATCATCGCGATCACCAATATTGAGCCCACCGCCTGAAAGGATGCAACCACAGCAAAAGCTACAAGTATCATTAACAGATAATAGGCCAGGCTGACCCTCATACCCATCAGGTGGGCAAATTCCTGATCGAAACAAAAAAGCTTGATCTCTTTATAGAACACAGACACTACGAAAATGACGAGCAGGAACACCGCAGCGCTATTATAAACCGGAAGCGGCAAGGATGTGAGCAGTCCCGACCAGCTAAATACATCTTCTCTACTCCGCGGTATCCAAATCAAGGTCTCAAGCTGTCCGTGTAAAAGACAATCAGCATCAAGATCGACACTGCGCCCCGAGGCAACTTCAATCAACAGAACACCGAGGGCGAAAAAGATCGAAAAAACTACTCCCATCGAGGTATCCACAGACAGTCGCCCCAGACGGCGCACCAGCTCTATCAGCACTGCCGCAAGGACACCGGCACAAAGAGCACCAAAAAATACCGGCAAGGCCGAGCGACTGCCGGATACAAGAAAGGCAATGACAATTCCCGGAAGCACAGAATGAGAAATCGCGTCCCCCATCAAACTGGAACGACGAAGCAGCAGAATACTGCCAAGCACCGCAGCGCTGGCTGCGGCAAAAAGCGCTGTCAATAGTGGCGCCAGATCGAGATAAATAAATTCATCCATGAGCACCCGCCGCATCATGAAGCTCGGCTTCGAGCGCCGCAACGATCTCCGGCGAAAGAACGTGCTCAACCAGATCGGTAGAATAATTCACATGCGAAAGCGGCAAATGAGAGAACTTTCGCAGATATGCATGCCAAAGCTTGTGGTTGCGACGAATGACCCGCGCTCGTTCAAGACCGCGCAGCGTAAGTTCAAAGCCACCCAGATGATAATATACTATCCGCTGGCGTAATAATCGCAGTAACAACAGTAACGCCAGCACCCGCCCACCTAGCCGGACAATCACGAAAAAATCAATTTTATCCGGAGAGAGATTAAGCAGATGTTCTTCGGCAACCTGTAGGCGATTCCTTGTAGAAAAAATCATAGCCGCAACAAGCCCCCTTTGTGGGGCTAAAAGAAAACTGAGAAGAAAGATCACGCCCAGGCAAAGAACGATGACACTCCCTGCCGGCAAATTGGCATATTCAGCCGACAATAATACGCCTATCGCTGCCCCGAGTAGTCCAAATGAAGCTCCCGTCAGCGTCAGAACCTTGAGATCGACACTCCAGAAACGTGCCGCTGCTGCCGGCACGACCAGTATCGCCACGACCAGCAACAACCCCACTGCTTGTAAGCCCAGAAGGATGACAAGCACAAGGAGCGCCATCAATAGATAATCAATCAATTGCACCGGAAGGCCAAGAGACTCGGCATAGGAATCATCAAAACAGACGATGCCAAACTCTTTGAACAACAGACCGACAACAATCGAAAACACTACAGCAAGCACAACGAAAGACGCTACATCTCCACTTGTCAGCGACACTGTCTGCCCATAAATAAAATGATTCAAACCTCCTTCATTGCCACGACCGATTATTTGAATAACCCCGAGCAATACTACACCTGCAGCAAAAAAAACGCTTAACACCGCGCCAATCGCCGCATCTTCGCTGAGCCGTGTGCGCCGGACAAGAAACCTGACTACCTGTACTCCGAATAATCCACTGATACCCCCACCCAGCAGCAGTAGAGGCAAACTCTTCCCCTCAATTCCAAACAACGGAGAAACAAGAAAGGCAATGGCAATCCCCGGTAGCGTAGAATGGGCCAAAGCATCTCCCATCAAGGCCCGACGCCGCAGCAGAATAAATGTTCCGAGCAGTCCACCAGAGAATCCAAGCAAGGCAGTACCAAAAAATACCATGCGAGAATTGTAACCCGCTGGTAAGAACGGCAGGGACAACAGGAAAAACAAAAAAGATAAAAACGCCGGCAAATAATCAGCTTTCGTCTGACTAGAACTAACGACCTTCTTTGTCCGCCCTGGAACGCTCACAATTCTACTCCTCCCCGTCCAAGATTCGCCATTGCTTGAGAAACATCTTCGAGAATCGTCAAACGACCGCCGTAAGTTTTCTGAAGATTGTCTTCGTTAAAAACGTCTTTGACCGGCCCCTGAGCGACAACCCGGGTATTTAGCAAAATAACCTGATCAAAATATCTCGTCACTGTCGACAGGTCGTGATGTACACAAATTACTGTCGCCCCCTCTCCGCGAAGCTTCATCAGGATATCGACAATCGCCTGTTCTGTTGCCGCATCAACTCCGACAAAAGGCTCGTCCATGAAATAAAGCTCTGCCTCCTGTGCCAGAGCACGAGCCAGAAAAACCCTTTGCTGCTGACCGCCAGAAAGCTGGCTTATCTGGCGCCCGGCAAAATCAGCCATCCCCACTTTGTCCAGAGCGGACATCGCTGCATCGCGATGCTCCCGGCGCACTCGGCCTAGAAAGCCGATACGACCATACCGCCCCATTGTCACCACATCAGCAACGGACACGGGAAAATCCCAGTCAACTGATTCGCGCTGAGGAACATAACCAACACGAAGCCGTGACTCATTATAAGGCACTCCCCAATAGGCGACTTCACCCATCACCAACGGAATCAAACCGAGACAGGCCTTTATCAAGGTACTTTTACCAGCACCATTTGGACCAACTACTGCTATCAAACTTCCTTCTGGCGCATCATACTCCACGTCCCAGAGCACCGGTTTCTGCTGATAAGCTACAGTCATCGCGTGAATCGCCAGTGGACTTCGCGGATTATGCTCCGGCCGCTCGGCAATCGAACGTTTATCGGCATCGATAAAAGGAAATTTCATTTGCTACTCCTGCTACTCCGTGTTCTCGTCTTTGCTTGCTTCGACATTCTGTTTATGAACATTGTCAGTTCCAAGCAGAGCGGCACGAACTGTTTCAATATTGTGTCGAATCATACCCGGATAAGTTCCCTCCGCAGTGCCAGGAGCACCCATGGCATCAGCAAAAAGCTCCCCTCCATCGGCCACTGCATTACCACGCGCAGTTACCCCAGCCCGGAGAGCAGCAATATTACGCGGCGAAATGGTCGATTCGGTAAAAACAGCCTCAACCCCGCGACCGACTATCAACCGTACAAGCTCTTCAATCTCTCTTAACCCGGCTTCACTTTCAGTACTAATCCCCTGAATACCAACCACTTCAAGATCAAAACGCCGACCGAAGTAACGAAACGCATCGTGAGAGGTAATCAGCACCCGCTTGGAGGGCGGAATCGCGGTCAGCCGCTCGTTGCCATAACTGACCAAACTCTCGATCTCACCACGGTATACTGCAGCGCGTTGCCTGAAGACCGCACAGCTTGTTTCATCCTCGTCACAAAGCGCATCGGCAACACAATCTACACCCAACGCCCAAAGTCCCGGGTCCATCCAAACATGCGGGTCGGGATGCCCTTCCTGCAGTGAAGTCGCCCCCCCTGGTTTCACAAACAACATGTCTTGAGGAATATTACTGCTGACAGCAACAACATGTCGCCCGGCGTCACCCAGTCGGGCCAAAGCATCAGTCATCCGTCCCTCAAGAAGCAAACCATTGTAGAAAATGACATCCGCTTTAATCAGCGCCAGCATATCGTGGCGCCCCGGTTTAAAAAGATGTGGATCGACTCCGCTTGCCATCAATTGCGCAACTTCAACATTTTCACCGCCTACAGCCCGAACCATATCGGCGACCATGCCGGTAGTAGCAACTGCAATAATACGATGAGATACGGTGGATTCTGCAACTGCGTTTTGGGAACCTGCCTCGAACAAAAAGATCCCTGGCAAAAAAAACAAGCCAAAAAACCAGACGAACCCGGTAGTCCACAGCGCGACCGACCAGGTTCGAGAGAACACTCGAGACATAAAAGACATATCGGCGGCCTTTGAGGAAAACGACATATATCAACTCCGGCTTCAAAACAGGCAAGTTGAGAGAGAAAACTAACCGTTGCCAGACATAACGCAACTATGTAGCCTTGGCTACATAGAATGTTGTTTTTTCTTTTCTTGAATTTTTCAATCTTCCGAATATTTGGAGCCCATTACCGTGAAAAAACGCTCAATTCCTTTTCGCAAGGCTCGCACCGCCCAAAAAAACGCTGCTGCCGAAGACTACACCGAACTGGTGTCGGAACTAATCAGCGACTGCGGCGAAGCGAGGACCTGCGCAATTGCCGAACATATGGGCGTTTCGCATGTCACTGTCTGCCGCACATTACAGCGCCTGCAGGAAGAAGGTTATCTCGTCACTGGCCCACGGCTCCCGGTAACCCTGACATCCAAAGGTCAGCGCACTGCAAAAATGGCACGACATCGCCACCAGTTGCTTGTCGAATTACTGAAACAACTCGGAGTGTCACCCGCTACAGCCGAATCAGATGCGGAAGGAGCAGAACACCACTTGAGCCCGGAGACCATACGCTGTATTGAATTGTTTCTGCGGAAAGGTCTTGCCGATAAGAACGCCGCGTGAACTGGCTCTGGACAATAATCACCCAGCAGATAATTCAACTAACCACCGACCAGGAAAATCTTCCATGAGCAGCCAAGAAAACGATTTCGATCTCTGCATTATCGGCTCCGGTCCGGCAGGCTATAGCGCCGCCATCCGCGCTTGGGACTATGGCCTCAAGGTCTGCCTTATCGAAAAGAACCGTCTCGGCGGCGCTGGTATTCATCATGGAGCTCTCTGCTCGAAGACGCTCTGGGAGTTATCCAAAGACTACTGTCGTGCCGCACGTTCTGATCGCGGCTATCGCGCACAATCAATCGGCATAAATTTCAGTGAGGTAAAACGCTCGGTATACCAGGCACTGGCGGAAAAAGAATTACAGATGAAAAAACAGCTCGACGCCTTTGCCGGGAAAAGCGGCAAAAACAAGGGCTCGATCAAGTTTATCCACGGCGAAGCCCGATTCCGTCAAAATCACGAGTCCAACCAAAATGAGATTGAAATTCTCCTCGACGGAGCAGTTCTGACAACGTTACGAGCAAAAAACTACCTGGTGGCAACTGGTAGCAGCCCCCGATCACTTCCTGATATTGTCATTGACGGCGAACGCATCTTGTCATCCGATCACATCATGAACCTGGAAAACTTCCCCCGCAGTCTTGTCATTCTGGGCGCCGGAGTAATTGGTTGTGAATTTGCCACGTTATTTGCCAACTTTGCCCAGACTAAAGTCTATCTGATTGATAAAGCCGAGCGCATCCTGCCCTTTGAAGATGAGGATGTCGCACGAATATGCTCGCGCAATCTCGAGGCGAAAGGGGTGACTATCCATCACAAAGCCCAACTTATCTCAATGACAAGCTCCGGTGACATGGTCAACTATACGATAGAGCACCCTGAAGGTGGTCGGGAAACTATCTGCGTCGAATACGCTCTTGTCGCAGTTGGCCGAACCCCAAACACCACTTCTATC
The DNA here is from genome assembly GCA_028689495.1 of bacterium. Lineage (GTDB taxonomy): Bacteria > Bdellovibrionota_C > UBA2361 > SZUA-149 > JAQTWB01 > JAQTWB01. The sequence continues at coordinate 37,866 of JAQTWB010000015.1, forward strand.
GGTCTTGAACAGGCTGGGGTGACCTTTGACAAATCCGGCAATATCGTTCACCTCGATACCTGTTCATCAAATCCTCAAATATCCGCCGCTGGAGACGTGACAATGGACATGGCCCTGGTCAGCATTGCCGAAATTGAAGGCCGCCATGCGGTAGAAAAGATTATCAATCCCGAATTCAAACCGATGAGCTACCAGAACGTCTCGACAATCATGTTCCTCGACCCGGAAGTCGCGGCAATTGGCCTCAATGAAAAAATGGCTCAGGAAAAACGCATTCCCTACAAAGTCGCCACTTACAGCTACTCTCTGGTCAATCGAGCCATCGCCATGCGGGCCACAGAAGGTTTTGTCAAACTGCTGGTGACCAACGATAGCGAAATGAAAATTCTTGGTATGCGGGCACTTGGCGTTCACGCCTCGACAACAATTGAGGCCGCATCAATCATGATGCACCTCGGGCGACCGGTTGCCGACCTTGCCGATGTACTCCATCCGCATCCGGCAATTACCGAAGCACTGCTTGAATGCGCCCGCATGCTCTGCGGCACATCAATCTACAAACCAGAGGTGTTCCCGGCTGAACTGCGGTTAAGCTGCGTTACATATGAAGAGGAAAAATAGATGACCCTACAAGACATCGAACCAGTCCTTCAGTTTCAAGTATACGGCAATCCGCTACATCTCTGGCTTGCCGCTATTGCAATATTTCTATTTGGTTCAGCACTTGCCCTTTATCTGAAGAACAAGGTGAGCAAAAAACTGCTACACTTCAGCGAAAAACGATCGCTCCAACTGGAACCGATGATTCGCGGCTTCATGAACGCGACCTACAACTACCCTTTCCAGGCCATTGGTTTCTGGGCCGGCTGCCAGATACTCACTCTCCCGGATAACCTGCAGTCACTACTGGGACGCCTGCTGCTGGTCGCTCTGCTGTCTCAAGTGGCAATCTGGGGAGACCACCTTATTGAATACTTTCTGAAAAAGCGCATCGAAAAAGCCCAGGGTGATAACGCCGCAGAAGCTACTGCCTATGGAGCGATAGGTTTCTTTCTCAAGGCTTCACTATGGATAGTTATCACACTGCTCGCCCTTGATAACTTCGGTGTCAATATCAACGCTCTGGTTGCCGGACTGGGAATTGGCAGCGTTGCGATTGCTCTTGCCCTGCAAAATATCCTCGGCGATGTGTTTTGTTCTGTTTCCATTCTACTCGACAAACCATTTGAAGTCGGCGATTTCATCGTCCTCGGCACACAAAACGGCGTTGTAGAAAAAATCGGCATCAAATCGACAAGACTTCGCGCCCTTTCCGGTGAACAGTTGATCATTTCAAACTCCGATTTAATCGGCAGCCGTATTCAGAACTTCAAGCGGATGAACGAACGTCGTGTCCTGTTTACGATCGGCGTAACCTACGACACCAAGGATGAACTATTACGAGAAATTCCCGGACTACTCCGCGATGCTATAAATAAAGAGCCGCTCGCCCGTTTTGATCGGGCACACCTCAAGGAATTTGGCGCCTATTCCTTGAATTTTGAAGTAGTCTACTTCGTCAGCAGCCGTGAGTACAATATCTATATGGATATGCAGGAAAGAATAAATCTTGAAGTCTTCGCTCAATTTAAGGTAAGAGGTATCGAGTTTGCTTTCCCGACTCAGACGCTACATCTGCAGAAGTCCGGAAATTGACAAGATACGACCTGTCTGCTGACATTTACCTGTGAAGGCAAAAGTCGGCAGGGCAAAGATTATTTCAACATTACCAGGGAGCATTTTATGCCAGTTCTCAAGCACGCCTTCATCAGCAAAACCTCATTCGCATTGTCTTTGCTGGCATTGTCCATCATCCCCTTGTCAACAGCTCAGGCTGAAACGCTAAAAATTGACACTGATAAAAGTCAAGTCAGCTGGACCGGGAAGAAACTCACCGGTCAGCACAATGGCACAGTCAAACTATCCGATGGAACTATTGAAGTAGAAGGCGACAAAATTGTTGCCGGCTCATTCAAAATTTCCTTGGGAAGTATTGTCAATCTTGACCTTGAAGACCCGGCCTGGAATACAAAATTGGTAAATCATCTTAAATCAGAAGATTTCTTCAATATCGCCGCTTTTCCTGATGCCACTTTTTCCATCAAGTCCGTAGAAGGAGAACTGTCCTCCGGGGAAGTGACAATCACTGGTGATCTCGCAGTTAAAGACATTGCTCATTCGATAACCTTCCCGGCCGCAGTGATGAAACACGGCGAACTCTGGCATGCCACAGCCAAACTGAATATCGACCGCACTCTCTGGGACATTCGCTACAATTCAGGCAAGTTCTTTGATGCAAATAACCTCGGGGACAAACTGATCTATGACGATATCGAAATCGGACTTGAGATTCTAACGAAGTAGGTGGTGGCATGATTTGCCATTGTCTGCATACGCCAGGATAGCTCGTCTACTAAACGACTCAACTCGAATAGTATAGAAGAGCCTTCCAGGCTCTTTTCAACCCAACCAGCACGCGCCAGGATGGCGCGTCTACATTTAGCACCTAAAAGTCTAGCCGATCCTAATCCTTCGACAGACCCGCCAATTGTTTGTATAAAACCACAACGTCGTTCTGGTGCCGACAAGGCAGCTTTTGCGACCGTTTTCCTTGTTATTTCTCACAGTCAGTTAATGGAGTTTGTCAATGGGCAAGAATCACGACTATTTTTCTACACAGCGTTCACTTGAGCTGTCGGACGGATCGAAAGTCTCTTATTATTCCTTGCCTGAACTTGAAAAAGCCGGGTTCAATCACATTGCCAAACTCCCCTACTCACTGCGCGTCCTGCTTGAAAGCGCACTCAGAAACTGCGATGAATTTGTCTTCACCAAAGACCACGTCGCCCAGCTTGCCAACTGGACCCCGAAGGGGAACCGCGAAGAAGTCCCATACAAACCGGCACGCGTTGTCCTACAGGACTTCACTGGAGTTCCAGCCGTTGTTGACCTGGCGGCAATGCGCGATGCGATGACCCGACTTGGCGGCGATCCTGAGCGTATCAACCCACTTGTCCCCTGCGACCTTGTCATCGACCACTCGGTGCAGGTCGATTATTTTGGCGGCAGCGATTCACTTGGCCGCAACGAAGAACTGGAATTCTCCCGTAACAACGAGCGCTACGAATTTCTCAAGTGGGGACAAACCGCTTTCTCCAATTTCCGCGTCGTACCCCCATCAACCGGGATTGTGCACCAGGTAAACCTCGAATACCTGGCAAGTGGCGTATTCCTCGACGAGAAAAACGCTGTCGCTTATCCCGACAGCTGCGTTGGCACTGATTCCCATACGCCGATGGTCGACGGTATGGGAGTACTCTCCTGGGGTGTCGGTGGAATCGAAGCCGAGGCTGTGATGCTCGGCCAGCCAATATACATGCTTGTCCCTGATGTCATCGGTTTCAAACTTACCGGTAAAATGCCCGAAGGCACAACCGCCACTGACCTTGTCCTGAAAATCACAGAGGTCTGCAGGAAATATGGCGTTGTCGGCAAATTCGTCGAATTCTTTGGACCCGGTGTTGAAACAATGAGCGTCGCCGACCGGGCAACTGTCTCCAACATGGCACCAGAGCAGGGTTCAACAGTTGCTTTCTTTCCCGTTGACCAGAAAACACTGGAGTTTCTCCGTCTCTCCGGACGAAATGAAAAAACAATCGAACTCGTCGAAAAGTATTCTCGCGCCCAGGGCATGTTCGTCACCGCCGATTCACCGGAACCGGAATACAGCGATGTGATTGAGCTCGACCTCTCGACGGTTGAGCCTGCGCTTGCCGGACCAAAAAGACCACACGACCGCTTGCCGCTGACTCAAGTTGGACCGACATTTAACAGCGTGCTCTCAGCTCCGATTGGCCCGCGAGGTTATGGCCTGAGCCCTGACAAGTTGAACGCCTCGGCAACTGTGCACTTCAAGGACGGCAGCTCATCTGAAATCAAAAACGGCGCCGTAGTCATTGCCGCAATTACTTCCTGCACCAACACCAGCAACCCCTCGGTAATGCTGGCGGCTGGTCTGGTGGCAAAAAAAGCAGTTGAAAAGGGCCTGACAGTAAAGCCTTATGTAAAAACATCCCTCGCTCCAGGGTCCCGTGTTGTTACTGAATATCTGAAAAAATCGGGGCTAAACACCTACCTCGACAAACTTGGCTTTCAGACCGTGGGTTATGGCTGCACAACCTGTATTGGAAACTCCGGACCGCTTCCCGAAGAAGTAGCCTCAGCAATCAACGAGGGCGATATTGTCGCTTCCGCAGTCCTCTCCGGAAACAGAAACTTTGAAGGAAGAGTCAATCCACTGACACGCACCAACTACCTCGCAAGCCCACCACTGGTTGTCGCCTACGCCCTGTTCGGCACAACGGCCGGTGACATCACCAAAGACGCGATTGGCACAGACAAGAACGGCAAACCCGTGTATCTCGCCGACATCTGGCCGACAAGCGCCGAAATCACAGCGGCGGTAACTAATAACGTTAGCGGCGAAATGTTCAGCCGTGAATACGCCGACGCCTGGAAAGGCTCTCCTGCCTGGCAAAAAATTCAGGCACCGACAGGAAAACTCTATTCTTGGAACAAATCGTCGACTTATGTCCAGTGCCCACCGTTCTTTGACCAGATCAGCAAAGACAAACAGGAGATTAAAGCAATCCACAAAGCCCGCTGTATCGCAAAGTTTGCTGATTCGGTAACTACAGACCACATTTCACCGGCAGGCTCGATTGCCGCCACTTCTCCAGCCGCAAAATATCTACTTGGACACGGTGTCGAGAAAAAAGATTTTAACAGCTACGGTTCGCGCCGTGGCAATGACCACGTAATGAAGCGTGGGACCTTTGCCAACATCAGGCTGAAAAACCAGCTCATTCCAAATAGCGAGGGCAACGTCACTGTTCATTTCCCTAGCGGACAACAGACAACTATTTTCGACGCTGCGGAGCTTTACGCCAAGGAACGGACTCCACTGGTAGTTCTCGCCGGCAAGGAATACGGCAGCGGCTCGTCGCGCGACTGGGCGGCCAAGGGTCCATTCCTGCTCGGCATAAGGGCGGCTATCGCTGAAAGCTATGAACGTATCCACCGCAGCAATCTGATCGGCATGGGCATCTTGCCACTACAATTCGTTGAGGGACAATCGGCATCTTCTCTTGGACTTACCGGTGAAGAAATATTTGAGATTGCGATAAACGACAGCACCAAGCCGCAGGAAATTGTCAAAGTCACAGCAACACTTGGCGACAAAACAATTACCTTCGACACTATCAGCCGCATCGATACACCGATTGAGGTTGAATACTACCGCGAAGGCGGAATTCTCAACTGGGTGCTAAAAAGCCTCTCGCGAGAATGATCTGAGAACACATCTCCTGTAGGGGCGTCTCGCGAGGCGCCCCTACATTTTATTCCGCAGCTTGTTAATGGCCTAAAATTTTAGGCAGGGAGACTACCTGCACTACTTACCTTTCTGGGTCAGCATTCGCGTGCATTGGCTCGCCAGCACCTGGGGGATGTTTTTTGAACGACTAAGCCGCCTCAAATCAGCGTCGTGCAGATGTTTGACCCATTTCACTGAAACATCAATTGGCGTCTTGGGATTGGCGACAAGACCGGCTTTGACAATATAAGAGCGCATCCACTGGGCGTTATTGGCGATCTCCCGCAAAATAGCCTCGTCCAGGTTGTTGTTCTTTGCCATATCCTGCACCTCACCTTCGGTCAGGCGCGGGTTCTGCAGCACAAACATCGCTATGCTGCGATTCGGATCACGTACAAGCAAAGCGCGCGCTGTCTTGTTGCCCAGCATCGCCAGCTTGATTTTCTGCGGAATCGACATCTCCTGAATCTGGCGATAAAGGTTATCACTGTTATCTTCTTCGTCATCTTCCTTCATCAATTCATCAGGCACAGCTATATTGTCCGTGCCTTCGCGAATAGCGAGAAAAATCGAATGATCAGCGGTCAGACCGGCGTCGCTAAATGCCGCTTCAAATAACTGCTCTAACGAGCTACGATATAACTCAGCCATTTTCCTCTTCCTGTAGGTCGGCAATGAGTTTCATCCCCTGTAACGTCAATTCCGGCATAACTATATCGACATGACGAGAATGTTCCGCGACAATTCGCGCCAATCCACCCGTGGCAACAATCAGGTAGTCCTTGCCCATCTCGGCATTTATACGGTCAATCAAGCCATCCACCAGTTCAGTGTAGCCATAGACGATCCCTGAAAGCATCGCCTCCTGGGTGTTCTTGCCAACGACCCTCTCGGGACTGCGAAGTTCTATACTCGGAAGCAAAGCAGCGCGAGAAAACAGAGCTTCGGCGGAAAGGTTTATCCCCGGGGCAATAACTCCACCGCGATAAATCGCTCCTTCATCGACCACGTCAAAGGTCGTTGCTGTTCCCAGATCTATCACCAGCGATGGCGTGCCAACCAGACTCGCCGCAGCAACAGCATTGACTATCCTGTCCGCACCGACACGCTCAGGCTCTGCAAGATCAATTGTCAACCCGGTATTTGTTTCGTGTGAAATAACCAACGGCTCTATGTGAAGATATTTGTGTGCAATTTTTGTAAATACCCGACTAAGTTGAGGTACGACACAGGCGATCACCACCCGATGAATCTGCTTTGGCGCGAAACCACCTGCCTTCAAAAGCTCAAGTACCGACATCGCATATTCATCAACAGTACGTCGTGAATCTGACAACAAACGCCAGCTGCCGCGCAGATACTCATCTTCATACAAACCAAGTACGACATGGGTATTCCCAACATCAATCGCCAGCAACATAAGAAAACTCCAACTCACCGCTAATTATTTCCAACTCTCCAGACTCACTCTCAAGCAATAATGCGCCGTGTTTACTGATTCCCTTAAGCACCCCTGTCTTCTTTTCACGACCAGTATTGATAGTAGTCAGGTCTCCATAACCCCAAGCACCTTCATGCCAGCGAGCGAGATAGTCATGAAGGTGGCCGCTAGAAACACATCTCATGAAATTATCCGTCTCTCGCAGCAAATCCAACGACAGCTGTAGATAAATTTCATTTTTGTCGGCCACGCCAAGTTGCGCAAGTTCGGTCAATGACACAGCGGGAATCTCCGTATTCGGCAACTGGTCTACATTAAAACCAAGACCGAGAATGATCCCGGTATGATCCTCCCGCGCTACCGGCACAGTCTCAAAAAGAAGACCCGATAACTTACCCCAGCCTCCCCCAGCTTTTCTGGCGATCACATCGTTGGGCCATTTAAGCTGCACTTTCACTCTTAAAGACTCCAGGTAATCGCGAATCATCACGCCAGCAGCAAGCGATATACCCTGAAGCTGCCAGATCGGATAAGGAATCTCCCATGCCGCACTAAGATACACACCACCCGCGGCTGGCGATGCCCAAACCCTGCCCTTTGTCCCCCGTCCACTTGTCTGTTCTCGCGAGATCACTAAAAAACTCGATGAACCTTCTCCAGAAATAACAGAACTCGCGGCGGCATCAACTTCCTCAGACAGACTGATGTTAGTGAGAATCTCTCTGGCAATGTCCATGGTCGATGTCAGAGTATCAAAAACAAAAACACGGCCTGAAATGCCTGAATGTTCAGAAAAGTGCGTTCGTTGTTTAACCGCCGAATGAACGACTCTATTTTCGGCAAGAAAAGACTCAAGTTCATCCTTAAACACTGGTCCGCCTCCTCCAACTCAAAAAATCCTCGAGTGCGATATAGATACTCGGCACTATGAACAGCGTGATCACTGTAGAGAATAAAATCCCGAAGCCGAGCGATATTGCCATCGGAATCAAGAATCTCGCTTGCATCGATGTTTCAAAAATCATCGGCGCCAAGCCAAAAAATGTCGTAAGCGATGTTAAAATAACCGGACGAAAACGTCGCACCGTCGCATTGTGCATCGCCCTGACAGCCTTCATCCGCAGACGCCCACCCTTGTTTTCATTGGCCGTAACAATCAAAACAAGCGAATCATTCACCGCCACTCCGGCCAAAGCGATAATACCAAAAAGACTCATCGCACTCAGATCGTATCCAAGAAGTATATGGCCGATAACAGCGCCAATAATACCAAAGGGAATTGCAAGCATGACAATCAGTGGTTGAATATAACTGTTAAACGACACCGCCAGGAGAGCAAAGATCCCCAGAAGCGCGAGAAGAAACCCCTGCCGCAAGGAAACAAGCGAATCGCTCTGAGATTTCTGCTCACCCTCCATGGAATAAGTCAGTCCGGGAAACTGCTGAAGCAACTCTGGAAGCACATCCTTCTGCAGACTGGCCACAACATCATTGGCGTTTGCCCCACCGCCCTCTTCATCCACCTCGGCAGTAACAGAAATAACTCTCCTGCCACCACTACGGCGAATAGTTGTATACCCATGTCCAAACTCTGGTGTCGCCACATCAGACAACAATGACTCAGCTCCGGCAGGAGAGCGAAGCACCAGTTGGTCAAGCGACTGCATGTTATCTCTCTCCTCATCAGGCAAACGGACAAGCACTTTGACTTCATTGCGCCCACGTTGTTGCCGAAGCGCCTGAACACCATAAAAAGAAGACCGTAACTGGGCGGCAATATCGCTAACCTTAAAACCCTCGGCACTTCCATAATCACTGATGCGAAAACTCATTTCCGGCTTGCCGCTCTCCACCCCGTCGTCGACATCATATACCCCACCGTATAGCGACAGCTTATGGGCAAGTGACTCGGCCGCAGTCTCGAGAACATCGTGCTCGCGATGCGAAAGCTGTACATCGATCTCCGCACCGGAATCCGTTCCAATAGTCGATTTGAAACTAATCGCCTCAAGACCGGCAACTTCACCGAGATTCTCCCGCCAACGTCGGGCGACTTCCTGCGCAGAAACTTCTCGCTCGTCAAGTGGCACAAGAAATATCTGCATCGCCACCAGATGAGCCCCAGACTCCGAAAATGAGCCCCCACCCGTCGCTGGCCCCCCGCCAGCTATCGCCTGACCAATTTGTCCGTAGATACCGCGCACAATCTTTCGCCCGCCAGAAGGCTCAAGGGATTTTTCCGCCGCCCCAAGCAGGCGGCTCGACAATTGTTTTGCCTGCGCCAACGGAGTCCCATAAGCAAGCCGGGCCTGCACCAGCACAACATCTGTCTCGATGCGTGGCATAAAGGTAAACGGCAAACGTCCGCCAACAACCAATCCAAGCGAACCGACCAGCAACGAAATACCCAGAATAATTACAAGATAACGATAGCGAATCGCATTTGCCACAACACGGGAAAAATGATGATAGATGAATCGATGCAGGACAATTTCAAATCTCTTTTCCGGAATAGAAAGTATGTCCCAGAAGCGGGACTCCTTGCCCTTGTGCGAAAGATGCGCCGGAAGAATAAAAAGCGACTCCACCAGTGAGACAAGAAGTATCGAGATGACCACTGCCGGTACTTGTTTGAACAGGTTGCCAAGACCACCGGGCACAAACAGTAGCGGCATAAAGGCTACAATATTTGTCAACACGGCAAAGACAACCGGCATCGCGATCTCCTTTGCTCCGTCGAGTGCCGCCTCCAGATATGGCACACCCTTTTCGCGCTTTTCGTAAATATTCTCTCCGACAACGATCGCATCATCGACAACAATACCGAGGGTAATGATAAAAGCAAAAAGCGAGATCATGTTAATACTGACCCCGGTTGTCGAGAGGAAAAGAAAGGACCCAAGCACCGAAACCGGTATTCCCAGCGTAACCCAGAATGCAAGACGCGGTTCAAGGAACAAACCGAGCAACAACAGCACCAGAACAAAGCCCATAAAGGCGTTCTTCAACAAAAGCTCGATCCGTTGTTTGTAAATCTCGCTTTGGTCATTCCAGACGGTAAGCTTTGCTCCCACTGGTAACTGCGGCAACTTGCCTTCGATATAACCGTGCACGGCATCGGAGACGGAAATCGGAGTCTCGTCGCCAACACGATAGATCCCAAGACGAACTGCCGGTGCACCATCCAGAGTCGTTTCCAGGTCAGTATCAGCAAAACCATCGGTAATTTCTGCAATATCACCAAGTCGCACATCAAGACCGTTGCGATCTGTATAAACCGCCACAGACTCAAACTCGGCAGCAAAGTCACGACGCTCGGTAGTGCGAAGCAACATTTCTCCGCTCTTGTCCTTGATTGCGCCCGCCGGTAACTCAAGCGCTGTCTGACGAATTGCCTGCGCCACCTGGGGCAAGGTTATACCGTACTTCCGCAGATTTTCTTGGGATATCTCAACATGAGTTTCCAGAGAACGAGCTCCTTCCATCTCCACCAGAGTAACCGCTCCCGATGACAGAAGCTCATCTCGCACCTCCTCGGCCAGGTTACGCAGCTCAATCTCCTTCATCTCACCGGATATAATCAACGACAAAACCTGACGTCGGGCGACAACCAACGATACAACCGGTCGCTCAGCTTCATCGGGAAATGAAGTAATGCGGTCGACAGCATTTTTCACATCCTGCAATACTTTGCCTTTATTGACGCCTGTCAGGAGTTCAACTGATATCGCGCCTGCTCCCTCAAGCGCATTTGAAGTCACCTCCTTGACACCGTCAATCCCGCGAACTTCATCTTCGATCGACAGTAGTATCCCCTGCTCCACATCGGCCGGACTGGCGCCAGGGTAAGGCACAGATATGGAAATCCTGTCCACATCGAACTCGGGAAATACCTCCTGCTTCAGCGTGCGGGCGACAATCAGCCCACCAACAATAAACACCAGCATCAGCAGGTTCGCCGATACCAGATTTCTTGCCATCCAGGGAATTGCGCCGCGATATTTCTTCATCTCGTTTGCTATTTTGCTCTGAGAAGCATGCCCGGAAATGCCGATGGCAATCCGGTGGTGATTACTCTATCGCCGCTATCAAGACCGCGAACTTTGACAATATCGCCTGCTCTGAGCAGCACCTCGACCTGCTTGACTTTCAGGCGACTATCCTCGCCAAATATCCAGACATTCTTTCCTTCGCGAAGCAAGGCCGCTGAAAGAGACACCACATCATCAAGCATCGGTCCGTCAATCTCGATATCAACGTAATCATTGAGCAGCACTGTGTCGATCTGCGGATTTTCTGCCGCTATAGCTCGCAAAATCATTCGCGCCATACGACCTGACTTGTCCAGGCTCGGAACAATCGACAATGGATGTGCGACAAACCATCGCTCCCGATCCACCCCAAGCGAACGAAAGCGTGCCTTGTAGTGTGTAAATTCATCACGACCAGCAATCCAGGGCAAATCAGATAACTTCAAGCTGGCGACAATATCGTAAATATCATTACTTGCGAACATGACCTTACCATTCTGCGCACCAACAAGCTGACCCACTGTAATGTCCTCTTCGACTACCACACCGGCAAAGGGCGCCTTCACTTCGCTGCGCTCGAGGTCGCGGTTCAGCTTGCCCAGGCGCGCCTCAGCCGCCAAAACCTTGGCCTTGGCATCAGCCAACTGGGGCACGCGCAAGGCTAGCTCGCGATCGGCATTATCGGCTTGATCAGCTCGATCTGCGGACTTGTCATTTGTGCCGGATAATCTCTTTGTGCCAAGCAGACCCCATTCTTCCTTCGCCACCCGCGCATTACTTTCCTCAACTCGCAAATTGAGCCTGGCCGAGGCCAACGCAGACTGCTGCTCAACAATCGAACTTTGAATATCTCGTGAATCTACACGAAAAAGAACTTCATCTTTGGCAAACATTCCACCGGCGACCAGTTTCTCACTCAAGAAGACGACTTTTCCAGCAACTTCAGCTTGAAGAACCACCTGCTGGTGGGCTGTAACAACTCCCTTGGCGCTGATTGTCATTTGTTCAGGACCGGGATCAACCTCAACAAATTCCACATAACGCCCCTGGCCCTGAGGCTCAGCCTTATCTGCTTCGGGTTTGCTGAATACAAGGTATATAAATATTAATACCGAGATTCCCAGAGCAAGAGCACCATAATAAAACTGCCGCGACAGGCTCCAACGCTTCCTTAGTTCAGATAAACTAAATGTCTCAGGTCTCATCTTGAGTTATACCGTTTCAAAAAGTGGTTTTAAATTCCGCATGAAAATCGTTCCACCAACAATTCCATATCTTCCGGCATTCGTACACTAAATGACAAACGTTCAGAATTGCGAGGATGAATAAATGAAAGAGAAAAAGCGTGCAGCGCCTGATGACCAAAATCCCGTATCGCCGCCGTAAACTGTTTCGCCCAGGTTGCCGGGCTATAGCCATAAACGCTGTCGCCTACTATCGGACAACCAATAGAAGCAAGATGCACACGTATCTGATGGGTGCGTCCTGTTTCAAGCGCAACTTCCAATAGCGCCCCCTGACCAATCTTCTGCTCAACCTTCCAGCGCGTAATCGCCTCGCGCCCACCAGTCTTATCACCTGATTTGATGACCGCCATCTTCGTCCGATCAACAGTGTGCCGGGCCATTGGCCGCGATATAATGTTCCAATCCAAACTGTATTCTTTCGGCAAACGATCAACCAACGCCAGATAACGCCGCTCAATCTGCCGCGGAGGAAGAAACTGCTTCTGCAACTGCTTCAAAGTGAAATCATTCTTGGCAACAATCATCAACCCCGAAGTGTCCTTATCCAGACGATGAACGATCCCCGGACGAAGCTGCTCTTGCCCCATATCGAGACGAGACAAAACCTCCGGTCCAAGATAATGCATGATCCCGTTAACCAGGGTACCACTTGATTTGCCTGCTCCGGGATGAACGACAACCCCTGCGGGTTTATTTATTACCAGCAAGTCTTCATCTTCAAAAACGACAGTAAACGGGATATCAGCTTCAGCAATCAATTCCCGGGGCACTATCTCAGGCATAGTGACGCTAACCTGGTTACCAGCACGAAGACTGTGGCCGCATTTACCCACGGCACTTCCATCAACCAGCACGAGTCCTTGAACAATCCACTTGCCGATCGTGCTTCTCGACGGAGTTTCATCTCCGGTAAGACAAGCAGAGATAAATCGGTCCAGCCGCTCGCCGCTTGACCCTTCATCGACAACAAAAATGGTATGCCTATTCTCTGAAGCTTTCTCCGCAATCTGCGGTTGTATCACCCTAGAGGGAAAATCTTTTTCGCGCTTCATCAACATCGGCTCCAATTGCCTGTTTGAGTTCTGACAAACCATCGAACTTCTTTTCTTCACGAACGAATGATTTGAGACTAACCTCTATCCGAGTTCCGGCAACAATCTCCTCCCCTGACCAATCAAGCAGATGGGACTCAATCAGCGGAGTGTCGCCGGAAACTGTCGGCCTCAGACCAATGTTAATCACGGCTGGCAACTGTCCGGTGCCTGGTAACCTGACATGGCCGGCATATACCCCATATCGCGGTAGAAACTTGCGTGATACGGCGATATTGAGGGTCGGAAAACCAAGCTGGCGCCCAAGTCTCTTGCCGCCCTGTGTTCTCCCGATAAAAACATATTCCCGACCCAGAAGACGTGCAGCGACCTCTACTTCACCTTCCTGCAGCATATTGCGAATACGACGAGAACTGACCCTCACGTGCTCAAAGTTCTCCAGTTCAATATCCACAGCAGAAACAATTTCAGTGGCGAACCCGCAAACCCTGCCAAGATTGGCCAGAGTCTGCACATCTCCGGCGCGCTCACGACCAAATCGCCAGTCATCACCGACAACCACAATATCTGCTTTTAGTTGCCGACAGATTACCTGCTCAACAAAATCATCCGGTGATAATTGACACAGCTGCTTGGTAAAGCGCATTAGAACAAGATCGGTAACACCCAGGTCATTCATTACGGAGACACGCTCACGAACTGTCTGCAGATATGAAGAATGTCCAACCCCACAACCAGCTGACGAAGGAGAACCCAAATAAATTCGCGGATGTGGATAAAAAGAAAGAACAGCCCGCCGACCTTCTGGAGACACTGCGTTGAGGCGTTGCACCAGTGCCTGGTGCCCAAGATGCATTCCGTCAAAATTACCAATGGCGACCGCTACAGGACGACGATCATCGAAGCCATCAATAAAATTTCCGGCGTCAAGGGCAATACGTGAGATCCGTAGCGGCACTTCGTAATATACTGCTGGCACTTTAAATTTCCCTATCCAAAATACCTCCGTCCCAAGCAGTATATTTGGAGCGGCGGAGCCGCGACCAGATAACCATTATACCCCTCCAAGAAATTCAGCCAGCGCCGTAAGGCGCTGACAACAACAAAAAACAAAGTTCACTTGCTGTCTGTGCCTTACGGCACAGCAACTACTTTATTGTGAGCAGTATATTGGTTTTCTGGTCGCATCCGCTGGCGCGGCTGCTCCGATATACCCCTCCCGCTCACGTTAGCGGCGACTACGTCGGGAAACTCATAGTGGGAGGGGTATATACTGCTCGCAC
>JAQTWB010000207.1 GCA_028689495.1 bacterium
TAAACCTCAGCTGGTGCAAGACCAAATAGGAAAACCGGCAGGCAACTGCCCCTGGCGGCTCGCCGGGCGAGTTTTCGGGTGTGTCGCTCAGATGAATGATTGCCCCGCAATTCGGCCTTCGGGCCTTGTTGTGTGACAGAATCCCGCTTATCGGCTTCTTTCCCATTTTTCTCTCACCGTTCTGGTGACAATAGGGTGTCACTTTATCTCCCGTGCTTCATTATTTTTCATGGTTGAAGTGGTGATTTCTGCTTTCGGCGCCGGATACAAATTTGTTTGACTTTGTATGCGCAAATAAATCATAAGCACGGAGGAGTGATTCAAAATTTTTATGAGTTGGCCTGCGTGTGATTCCCTGGCTCTGACCGCCTCGATAATCTGACCGCCTCGATAAATAGTGATTGCAGTCCGCTTTTTCTGTTTTTGAAGTGAGAGCGATGTGGCGCCGGAAATTAAATATGAGAGTTTCGCTATGGCAAAGAACGGGAACGTTTCTAATACTGCACCTGACAATTTGCCTGAGGTGAATTTAAAAGAATTGTATGCCGCTGTTTCTGCTGTAAATGATGCGGTGATAATCACTGATTCACTTGGCAGGATTATCTTTGTCAATCGGGAGTTTGAAAAGCAAAGTGGTTGGACATTGGCCGAAGTCTGTAATTCCACACCGCGTATTCTGCGCAGCGGTCATCATTCGTCAGATGAGTACAGTGGCATGTGGGCGACAATCCTTGAGGGCAAATGTTGGCGCGGACGTATGCTCAATCGGCGAAAGCCTGATATTTCAGGGGAGCATTCAGATGTTCAGTATTACTGGGTCGATTCGACAATTTCACCTTATTTTGCTGATGATGGAGCACTGAAGGGGTTTGTCACGGTCCAGAAGGATGTCAGTGAATTGGTTCAGGCTGAAGAGATCATGCGGCAGCAGTATGAAGGCAGTCAGCTGCGTGCTGCGGTTGCTGCTGTGTTAACTGAGGACCTTTCCCTTAGAGAAA
Organism: bacterium; assembly: GCA_028689495.1. Classification (GTDB taxonomy): domain Bacteria; phylum Bdellovibrionota_C; class UBA2361; order SZUA-149; family JAQTWB01; genus JAQTWB01. The sequence continues at coordinate 999 of JAQTWB010000207.1, forward strand.
GGTGTGAGAAAGTTCTTCCTTTGCTTCTTGATTATGTCGGAAAGGATAGTCGTCAGTCCGGGGGCATTCTGCAGTTTGACGATGTAGCTCATCTATTAAAACCACTTGTAGTTATTGGTGAGGAACCTTGCTGTATCGCCAGTGTCGACGGGAGTATTCCTTTGGGCGAGTGTGTTTGTGGTACCGCCGCTCTTTCGGGGGAGATGGTTATTTCTGATGTCTCGTCGGATGTTGCAGTTTGTAATCAGGATATATCGATAGATAACTCTTTCGGTTATTGTGTGGTGCCCATGATGTACGGAGGCACCTGCCAAGGGGTTTTCTACTTGCGATGTTTGATAGATGCTCGTAGGGCAGATGAAAAGGTCAAAACTTATAAAACTATCGCAGAAATGCTGGCAATGGCCTTTGCCAAGGAGCGGGCGATTGCAGTGACGCTTGAAGCGCAGAAGAAGGCGGAAGAAGCGAGTAGGGTCAAGAGTGAATTTCTGGCCAACATGAGTCACGAGATTCGCACGCCAATGAATGGGATTATTGGAACGGCTAATTTTCTCATGGAAAGTGAGTTGAGTGATGAAACTCGCGATCTTGTACACGACATACAGTCTTCAGCCACAATGCTGTTGGGGATAATTAATAATATTCTCGATATTTCCAAAATAGAAAGTGGAAGGATGGAGTTGAACAGGGTTCAGTTCAATTTACCTGATTTGTTGCATCAGGTTATGGCAGTCGTCAAGGTTGCAGCGTTGGAGAAAAATGTTTCGGTTATTTTGTATAGCGAGGGTATACCCGAAATAGTTGTGGGAGATGATTTGCGTCTACGGCAGGTTTTGATCAACCTGCTCGCTAACGCATTGAAGTTTACCGTGGTTGATGGGGCAATTTTGCTGAGAGTTGTGTTGCAGCAACAGACAAATGATTTGTTAATGTTGGAATTCTCGGTCACTGATTCTGGAATCGGCATTCAGTCAGAAAAACAAAAGCAGATTTTCCAGCCATTCCGGCAAGCGGATAACAGCATTACCCGGAAGTTTGGTGGTACCGGTCTTGGTCTATCCATCAGTCAGAATCTGGTGGAGATGATGGGAGGAGAGCTGTTGCTTGCCAGTAAGCCTGAGGTTGGGTCGGTTTTTTATTTCACATTGCCTCTCGGGCGCGTTGCTTTGTTAAAAGAGACTGCCGAGAATACTGCTAGTGAGAAGGGGGCAAGCTCGGAGGGGTCGGCTTTGCAGCTCCGTATTTTGCTTGTCGAAGATAACAAAGTAAATGAAAAATTGGCTAGTCGTTATTTGGGAAAGATGGGTTGTCAGGTAACGGTTGCCAGAAATGGAGCTGAGGCAGTCTCCTACTTTCCTTCTCGGGCATCGGAATTTGATTTGGTGTTGATGGATTGTCAGATGCCGGTGATGAGTGGTTATGACGCTACGCGCATGATTCGTGATTTTGAACGAAATACACAAAGTCACATGCGGATTATTGCTATGACCGCTAATGCCATGGAGGGAGACAGAGAACGATGTCTTGCCGCGGGTATGGATGACTACATAGGAAAGCCAATTGACTGGGCTATTTTTCGCAAGATGTTGTTGTCACTTTAATTTACTGCCACTGACGATGGGGACGGGCGCCAAGCAACCAATAGAGCTTTGAGCTGCATGAGATCTTGGTGTTATAGCTCTTTTGACCTGTTGATCTTTACACTGAACAACTGAAGCGGAGGTCCCCGGTTCCCGCCTTCGGCGTGCTCTGGGATGACGGGGGGTGCAGTGTCAAGCTGCCGTGAAGTTAATTGAAAAGCTTGATGCGAGTATGAGGCGTGCCGGATTTGAACCGGCGGCCCGCAGTCTTTTAAAAAG
>JAQTWB010000078.1 GCA_028689495.1 bacterium
CCATTGGGATAAGTCAAAACCCGATATCGTCCACCCGTCTCCGGCATCGTGTAAATAAGTGTCAGCACGACATGAATGAATAGCTGCGACCAAAGTTGTGGCAATTCACGGAACAAAATAGGTCGATAATCTTTTCACTTCTCGGATGAGCACAAAACAACAATGCAAAACTCCAAAACTGAAGTCAGCGGATGATATGTCATTGTGGCTTTCTTGTAGCTCGCCATAAATCCAGTCAAGCTTCTTAGCTCTCTAATAGCTCTCTAATAGGAACCTGGAACCAGTTTCAGTTTCAACCAACCTGGAACCAGTTTCAAAAAGTTTCAAAGTTTCAACCAACCAGTTTCAACCAGTTTCAAAAAATGGGGCCGAATTCTGGGTAATCTGTGGGGGAGCGTTTGGTTGGTGACTTACGTGAAACATCCGGGCAACCCATAATTAACGCGAAGATTATGGGTTATTAATCTTTAGCTAACATGAGCCCCTTCTAATGCCGGCGGTCGGCGCGTATATAGAGTGCCTCAAAGAAAGCCGCGGATTGACCGCGGGCTTCGTTAATCAAATTAGAGTGAAATGTTACTCAGCACCGCAAATCAAAGTTCCGCTCGTCCCCCTGTAACTCTTTTTGCCAGTAATGGGCCGGGTGTTATTGAACGAACTGTATCATCAAGAAATTCTACGCCCCGAAAGCGTAGACCGGATCTGGCACCAGTGGAAGTGACAGTTGATGGTAACGATTTGCTGGCTCATGAGTCATCGGCTGAAATCCTTCAGACTGTTGATTCAAGCGGCAAGCTGCCAAGAGTTTATATCCGTAAGAACTGGGTTTCGGCGGCGAAAGAAATATTCGGCGCCATCGGACTGACAGTGCTTTCCTGGAAACTCAAGACTCTGATTCCGGCAATATTGCATACGGTGGCATTTGATGTTTTTTCCTGGGAATTGCAGCTGACGTTTTCCTGGCTGATGTTTCCAATCCTGTTTCTTTTTTTCAAAAGCCTGATTGTCGTTAATGATGGTCACCATGAATTGGGGAACAAGCACCTCAGAGCCGTTAGTGGTCGGTTTTCAGGTCAGCGGAAGCAGGTCGAGGTGCCATACGAAAATATTCTTTTCGTAGAGGTCAATCAGAGCTTTTTTGAGCGTCTGATGGGTGTAGGCACCATTCTGGTCGGGAGAAATACCCAGACCAAGGCAGAAATTGTCATGCCCGGGGTTAATCAGCCGTACTTCTTTACAGAAATCATCAAGGATCGTATTGAGCGAAGCAGACAGAAAACTGTCGAAGAAAAAGATGACATCAACTGATCCGTTCAGATCCAGGCTAATCAATGCTGACCTCCGCTGAAAGAAAAGAATTAAAAGCTATTGCTCATCACCTGCAGCCGGTAGTGACCGTTGGGAAAAACGGCATAACATCGGGCGTGGTTGCTGAGACCGATTCAGCGTTAACTATTCACGAGCTGATCAAGGTCAAATTCGCTGGTAGCAAAGAGGGTAAACGTGAGCTTGGCCCTCAACTTGCCGAAGCCGTAACTGCTGAGATTGTTACTCTGGTTGGCAATGTGCTGATTCTTTACCGCCCGGAAAAGGACGAAAAAGCGAAATAATATTCCGCGCCACCATTCATCATCGCTATGGTAAGCATGGATTAATGCTTGGGACATAGTAGGCGCTTCGAGTAGCGACCCGATCTTAATTTTGTTTCAAGCTCTATCGGTAGTCGGGGGTTCCCGTAGGGGCGTCTCGCGAGACGCCCGTCAAAGTCCGGGTTACTTATGCTCCGGCCGTGTTGTAAATTGGCGATGCCGATAGCACGAGGACCGAATTACAAGCGAGCTCCAGGCAGAGCAGATCTCTTGGCCCGAGCTTGATTCTGCGACGCTCTTCTTCGGAACGGCCAGTTACGATTCTCAGCCAGCTCACTTCTTCACCGGTTAAGCTACCGCCCGCACCTTTTGGTTTGTCACGATAGAGCTTGACCAGAGTATCACCGTCCTGGGCGCTGATAATGACGTTTACGTCGAGAGATTCGACCGCGTAGAGGAATGCACGGGATGTCGCCCACAGGCCACCGACATATTCTATCGGGATCATTACCGAGCAAGAGCCAAGACCGTTTTCATCGAGTTCTCCGTTGATGTTCGGGAGAAACTTCATTTGCAGGCCATTGGCATGAGGGATTAGTTGTAAATGCCCAAATGGCTTTTCGATTGTAAAATTAATTTTGCCCATTCCCTCTTTGGCCCTCCAACCTCTTTGGCGTTAAAAACCGCCGTATCTGTCGGCATTGCGGTGCTCGACAATTGATATAAATATTCTGCTAGAACAGTCGTGATGTGGTCGATCTCTTTTGCCACGGTTCCGTTATGTCACCTATCGGAAGTTTCGTGCGATTCTATTAGCGAAAGAATTATCCTGCAAGGTAGATCAATCTTTTCGCGCCGATATGAATTATTTTTTCTTGAAATTCAGGCCCCCGCGCTTGGGTTTTGATGATTTGCCGGTAGTTTGGGTGACAACGGCAGGTAGAGGGGGTTTATCAGTAATTTCTTTTGTCGCTGGTGCGGGGAGTGGAGCTGCGGGTTGTGAGACCGGCGTTGCCGAACTTGTGGAGGGTTTTGCTGCAGGCGGTGTCGCCGGACGTTGTTCTAGCGTTGCTGACCTTTCTTCCACCGGGGCAGTCTTTAGTTCGGGCTTTGCCGGTTTGCTGAAAACAGCTTGCGGTTTATCACCTTTTTTTACCGGGATAGGAGGAGGTACGGCCGATACGGCAGGAGATGGGGGCGGTGATGGTTCTGCCGCTTCGGTTACTGATTCATCTTTGGTATCGACAAAGATACGGCTTTTTGCAGATTGAGGGCGCATGAGGTTTATGCGAAATCGACCGCCAGCCGAACTTTCAGATTCCTGAGAAGAGCTTTTTGCCGATGAGCCTGATGATTGCCCAGGGGAGCGATCGGGAGATTTGCCGGCGGAATCGGTTGTAGGTCTGCTTTCCTTTGAACCATCTCTTTCCTGGTCTTGGCGTTCCAGGGAGAGCACATGTTCATCCACCCATTCTGCCAGTCCTACTTCATCACCCTCTACCGCATCGTAATGCACCAGGTGTTCCCGTCCTTCCCAAGTTGGTGGGAGCTCGGCATTAAACCAGATTGAGCGACCCTTGCGGATTCTTCCGTCTCCAAGATCAAACCAGGCCAGACCTTTTTCAAAAGACATTTCGTGTTTAAGTTCCTCGGTGCTGACAAGTTCGGTTTGATCCTCGGACATGGTGATCGCCTGTCTCACGCCATCCATTGAACGCCGGTTGAATTCGAGATTTTTAGTTAACTCATGTGCGCTATACGCAGCGGATAAACCCACCCCCAAGCTTGTTTTTGAGGTGATGACTTTACCGATCCATTCGCTCATATCTTCTGCTGTCTTGTTGTCGCCAAGGCGCATGATAACCTTCAGGTTAACGTTGGCAATTACCCGCTGATAAAACTCTTCTGACAATCCCATTTGTTGATCCATCAGACCGCTGATTGACTGGGCACCGAAAAGCAGGGCAAAACGGCCTTTTCGTGCCAGCTCAAAAAGGTTGGCCCATGTTGGTCCGAAGGTCGAGGCACCTTCGTCGATAATTACCATGTGTGGATCTTCAAGATGGCGGGTGCGGCTTGAGGTGATTTCACCGATTGAGACTTCGAGGTCTTCGCGGAATACCTTGACCATTCGTTCGGCACTTTCAGCTTCTTCCAGTCGGGGAAGCATGTAGTAGATCAACTTACCGCGCAAAATTGCATCGGTCAGTGAAAGATCTGCCCGCGGAGCGCAAAACATCTCTCCTGCCTCTGAATTGGAAATAGACTGGAGTTCAGCAGCTATACCGCGGAGGTTTTCGGTGATTTTTGCCGGGTCCAATTGTCCCTTGGCGGAGCGATAGCTCCCTGCCAGGTGGCCAAGTTCGATCATCGCCTGAGTTTCGTTGCGTTGATACAAAATCTCCCTCAGTCGGGGATAGGCCAGCTGGAATGCCGAAAGAGCAACTGCGACATCCTTGACTGACCAGGCGAGGCCAAAGGTTTCCATGGCTCGGACAACGCGGTAAACGGCATCTGAAGCCAGTCGGTCGTAGTGTTTTGTCGGGCTGTTGTCGGCTACGGGAGGTAATCCGCAGCGAAGGATTTTCCGCGCTTTTACATCGGGCCTTTGTGAGGTGAAAACAAAGTTGTAAGAGCAGACCGGGTCAAAAGGGTCGATGACAATCAGGTCATCAATTCGCCCGGTAATCAGCGCCATGATGATGATGTCCGCCAAAGTTCCGGGATCTCGTTTGGCGTCGATAAAGGTGAATCCGGAAGCTCGGCCACGGGCCATCTGCTGAAACATCAGCCCTTCAAGCCAAAGTGTTTTACCAACACCTGTTTTGGCAAAAACGCAGCCGTGACTACAGAGATCTCCGTCTTCGACCCACATAGGTGCTCCGTTTTCGACTTCAAAGCCGACAAGGTAGCGATCGATCATCCGTTTGCCGCGAGCTCTCGTCTCCTCCAGCACCTTCTGAAATGCGTCACGCTGAGGTGGCAACCCGAGGACAGGTTTCCCCCCACGGCGGTCGGATTCCTTTTCACGCTCCTGTTCAATCCATCTCTGCTGACCAAGTAGTAAAAGCATGGCCGCGATAGCGCCACCAGGCACGATAACTCCTAATAGCCAGTGGAAAAAAGGATGGAGCCCCTCGTTTATATTGAGTGCAAGCGCTGCAAGTAGTCCCAGAGATGTGCCGATACTCAGCACAACAATGTTGTGTGAGCGAACTTCCCTGTCCTGGAGGAAGGTATCTTGGGCGTATGCTCTGGCCACTTAGTTCATGCTCCTTGCTTCCGCTGCTTCTTTTCGCAACAGACTCTGTAATGAATTTTCAAATTTGCTGTAGTCAGTAAAGCTTTTACCTTTAAAACTTTCAGCGTGGTTTTCCGGATAAAAACTTTCTTCCCACATCGAGCCAAACAGTTCATTAAACCGGCGACGACGAATTGGCACCATCGCATCAAAACCGGCACTTCCCCCGTTTGTCGCCGGCTGCTTGACAATAGCCTGGACCAGTCCGTCATCCGGAACCAGGTCATCTCCGACTTTGGCGGAAAGCCAGTTGTGACGCGCCAGGGCTCGGCGCAGGATAAACCAGTTGCTGACAAGAGCTTTGCCATCGGCGAAGCCTTCAAGACGACCTGAAGAACAGTTGGCAATCGTTTTGTCGTGTTCGATTTGATTGACAAGGAACTTAAGTCCGGGAAGGCGTGCTGAAACAGGAATTGAGGCTCGGAGTTCTCGAGTGATTGAAACAAGTTCTTTGATGCGGTCTAATTCTTCCGGCGGGAAGTCTTTAAGCGCGGTTTCGACGACAGCTTTGAGTGGCATCAGAACCACACCGCGATGGAGAAATCCCTTCCAGCTGGTATTTGCTGTGCTGTTGCTGCCAACATCCGAACGCAAGTTGATGAAGCGTTGCTGCAGGTTTTTCTGCCAGTTGTCGACAAGTGCGTCCAGTCGGCTGTTGAGTTCAATGAGCTGGGCTTGGGCAATTTCTACTTCAACTGGTGCAGCGGAAAATACTTCCAACCAGTCCCTCAGAGCTGCCGTAATGACGGGAGTGTTTTTGATCAAAAAAGCCCGGCCGAAGTCTCCCTGACGACGAGAAGTGATCAGTGCCTGGCGTATAACCTGACGAGCGTCACCATTCAAGTGTTGATGGTAACTGGCCAGAGACTGGGCGATAGCGCGAGATTGCAGGTGAGGATAGCGGGAGATTGGCACAAAGCCGCCTTTGACCTCTTCAAAGCAGAGACATTTACCGGCATCCAGAGCGAGGACGGCAGTGGCCAGTTGATCCTGAGGGTAGTTGGCCAGTGCTTGTGCTTTTTGAACGGTTAGAGTGCGAAGCAGTGACCAGGCTGCGGGAGACAACTTGTCAGTCAGGGAGGTTATGACCTGCAGAAAAGCAGTCTCGTTGAATTTGCCGGAGAAGATTTTTGAGCGCAACGCCGAATGTGCTTCAAGTGTTGCTGTCAGGTGACGCAGGGCGACATCGGCCAAAGGTGAGGCTACTTTGCTGATGATACCGGAGGTCTGCTCCGATGATGATGATGCAGTCAGATCTTCGTGGTTTTTTGCGTCATCTTCAAATGGCTTTTCATCTTCAACAAAGGCCGGGAATTGCGCATGTGCAAGGATGATCCGTGCCAGATCGGAAGTTACAGGGGAAAGGGCGGAGTGACGTTTCAAGAGCCGAAAAATTGGACTTTTTTCTGCCTGCTCCAAGGCGAGCATTGGCGGAACGGCAAGGTTCGGACAGGAGAAGTCGGTACCGCTGCGGCTCAGATTGGGTAGGAGTGGGCCCCAAATACCAGAATAGAATGGGGTTTTTTGGGGATTGCAGACAGAAAGAATGTCGAAAGTTGTATCTTCTGCGTGAGACTGCTTTAGCCGCCATTTGCTGTAGAACAAAATTGCCAGCCAGAATGGAAGCGCTGCGAAAAGCAGGAAAACAAGCCTTAAGCTGAAAGCAACCAGAAAGCGAGAGATGATAAATGGCCAACTCGAGAATTCAGAGAAGAGCAGGTCGCGGCGGTCGGTAGAGAGGTTCTCCTGTGAGAGAAATTCTTGGGCAATGCCCTCACTTAGTTCCCTGTAGATTGCTCCAAGCGGATAACCAATAATTGTCGCTTTGAGGAATTGCTCGCGCTTTCGGACGTCAGTGACCAATTGGCGAGCCCAGGTGTTGTCGCGCGGTGATATGGCAGAGGGGCGTCTCTTTACAGTTTCGTGTGATCCGAAGATGGCTCCGCCAAATCGGTCTGTCAGGGCGCGGAGGGCAGGGTTGCCGGGAGAATTGTTACCTTCCTGCGAAGCTATTTCGGGTTGTGGGCTTCGTTTGGGTTCGGGGATGCGGTCTTTTGGCAGAATCCAGATAACCGCCGAGAACAGCAGGAAGGCAAGAAAGAAGACGCGAAACAGGCGCAGTCGTCCACTGTTATCAAGTTTCGCCTGTCGATCCAGGGATGACAGCTCTTTTTGGTAGTTAAAACTCATATCTGTTCCAAAACCGCGAAGCTATTACAGTCGCGTGCGCCAACCTCAGGAGGGATCTAAGTCCAGCTTCCGGGGTTACATGCAACATCCGGGTTAGTTTGCCAGAATCATATTTGGCAAAGAATACACCAGCTTTGATGATCGGGACAAACCAACTGTTTATTTAGCAAAAAAAATCATGCACTGCGGCGGAGCGTAGTGTCGGGCGGCTAATTTGTCCAGGTCGATACTCGACCGGACAAGATAACCACGATGAAGCTGTACAAGGCTCAGGCAAATCTCTGAGAGGCATGGGAGTTAAAAGCCTTGAACTTCCAAACAAATTTGCCTTCACCACATCGTGAGGTGAATTTTTTGGAATTCAAGGTGTTCTGACCGTGTCTGTCAGGTTAAGTCTGAGCTGGCACAGCTAATTACCATCAAAACACGAGGTAATCAATCAAGGCTGAGAACTATGAGCCATCAAGGGGGGTTCCAGCGTCCAATAAGGCAGGGAATGCCAGAATATCTCATGCCGGAAGTTGAATGTCTCCGTGGTTGATTTGGAGTCGATGGGAGAAAAATATTTTTCTATTCAGGCACATTGTGCCTTCTGTCGATAATAACGGTGGATGGTAAGGGGATACTTCATTAATGCCCTGCTTGGACTTTGCATTAAAACTTGATGCGGGATGTGTGGTTAAATTTGAGTTGTGGAATCGTCATACAGATTTGAGGAGTGTGAAAATGAGCAGAAGTAGAGCTTTAGTTGCGATATTTGGCTCAATACTTTGCCTTGCCGGAAGTGTCATGGCGGAAAGCTACGCAAGTCCTGAGCGGCAGGAGACAGCTCTGGGACACTACTCACGAGCGCGAACTCTACTGCTTGAAGCGGTAAAAGAATTTGAAATGGGTAGAAAGATTGCCCGGCCCGATTTGCTTGTTGATCCGGAAGAGTGGCGAATTTCTGTGATCTCGCGAACAGAGGAGCTGAATCGCATTTTGGATCCGAAGCCGAGAATCACCCGCCAGGGAGTGAGGTTTAGTGCGGAGAAGTTGCTCATTCAACCGGAAAAACAGAGACGAAATCTGCCACCTTCAATGTCTCCACGTGATTCAAATAGTTACGGCGAGCAGCAACGAATGAATGAAATGAAAGCCGCCGCGCTGATGGAAAAAATCAGGCGCGAGTCGCGGGTGGTGGAGGATCTGCAGCAGGGGCGGCAAGCACCAGAATCAGAGCAATATAAAACTGAGCCGCTCAGGCCAGTGGTTCCTCCAGCCGCAGTTATCAGGCAACCTGAAGTTGTGAAGGAAAGCGCCACGGTCAGTGCACCGGTTGTAACTCCTGGCGACGAAAAGCTACAGCCGTTGCCTATTGTCGATGACAAAATTGTTGATGAACCGGCTGTAGTTGAAAGTCAGGCTGGCCAGGTGGAAGAGGACTTTGAGATTGAAGAGGAATACCAGGACGAAGAGGGAAAAGCACCAGAGGTCGATTTGGATCTGGGTGAGCTCGATATATATGTCGATCCGGATGGAGAGGCCAAGGTTTCAACTGAAGATGACGAAGTCTCGATCGACAGGGCTAAAGATGTTGAAGTGAAAGTTGGAGATGCGATTGATGCGCATATTGCCGAAGATGGCGATACCGAAGTGGAGATTCAGGATGAAGATTCACATGTTGAAGTAAAGTCAGGAGAAGATAGCAAGGTTGTGTCCGTTAAGGATGACGCTGGAATGTTTGATGACTTTTTTCGGGACTAACTCTGATTTGTAGTTCAGATGTCATCTTGTCGTAGCCGTAACAAAGGGGTCGGGCAATGGAAATGGACGATGGAGAAGTTCTTCAGGGGTTAGCCGACAAGTGGACCTTTATGGGGGCTACCTTGATGGAGTGGGGTGCGGGGGCAGTGATGTTCTTTATCATCAGCCTTTTTGGTCGAAGCCCGGTGTCAATTATGCCACTGATGCTGGCTGGTATGATTATCACCACCTATATGTTGGCTTCACTGCGCAAGATGTTTCCCGATGAAGAACGAGGGGTAAGGAATGTATTTATGACTTCTTGTGGGTTTCCACCTCCGGATATTCCGGCACCAGCGCTGCTCCAGCCAGTCTGGAGTCCGGCGCCTGTGCGTGAGCTGCCAGAAGATTGCAATTACCGCTACCTGGGACTTGATGTGCTGTTTTCGTCTTTGGATGAGAAAATGATAATCGAGGAATTTGAATAGTTATGGCTAAAGGCGCGGTTAACAAGGGGATGGATCAGCTGCAGCGCGTCGAGGGGCGTGCCGGCAGTGATACGCTCAAATTGTGGGAGGGGTATCGTGAACAGGCCTATTTGTGGCGAGCAATCGCACTGCTGCAAATGCCTGCCACAGCGCTTGCTGTGTTCGCAGCTCTTGTCATGTTCTTTTTTGCCGACACGGTGATTCAGGTGCCGTCAAGGCCTCAGCCGGGTTATTATTCTGTTCGGGAACTTCCCGATACAGCATTTATTGATGTCGCGACGGAAGTTGTCAGCCTGCTTGGTAACTATCAACCAGCTCGGGCGGAATACCAATATCAGATGGTGCAACGATTTTTGTGGGAGCCTGCCTTGACGGACTTTCAGAAGCGCATGCCGGTTGAGATCGACAAAATTATTACTACCGGCCGCTCACAGATGTTTTTAATTAATCCGCAGCTGGTCAAAGTGCAGCGAGATCCCAGTGGCGAATATGTAACTGTGACACTGCGTGGAGATCGACATAAAATGATTCGCCGGCAGAAGCTGGAGCGCGATGTGCTTGAGTTCTATGTAAAAATGACAACAATTCCGCGGAACATATCCAACGCTTACGGTATTGTTGTTGTGCAGCTTGGTATGAACAAGCCGTCAGCAAAAGAATTGGATGACATCAATAAGGAAGTCAAGGCAGAGAAAGAAGCTGAAGAGAGAAAAGCGAGAAAAGATCGGCGCGAGCTTCAAGGTTTCTAATTGAACTGGGATTTTAGTAGAGAAGATGTGGTTTTTGTCTATGTTAACATGCAAAACAGCACTGAATGAAGGTATGCAGATGAGACTTGTAGCACTTCTACTGCTGGCGATAACGACGGTGGTTAATCCTGTTTCTGCCTGGGCTCGGGATTACGAGTACGAGGGGGGAGAGATCGCAGTCTATGTCAGGCCAGGCGAGCCGACGATGGTGACATTTCCGGGCAAGGTTCTGGGGGGGTATTTGGCGCCTTCAGGGCAGGTCACAGTCGAGAGGAGTGGTGAAAGTTTGGTAGTTTATTCGCAGCCTGGTCTGGTCGATCAGGGCGAGGCGGTGTTGGTGCAGATCGAGGATAATCGCTCTTATGCACTGCGTGTTTACCAGTCTAATTCGATGTTTCCGCGCGATGACCTGATTACAGTTCGCGATTTGAGGCAACCTGAATTTGAACTGCCTGAAGATCAAGTGAATGCGGAAACCAAACCGGAAAATGCCCCTTCCACTTCAGTCCAGGGTCTGATGAGAGAAATGGTTCTTGTTGCTGAATTTGGCAAGATGAAAGGTATTCCCGGATATCGTCGCTCAAATCGTTATTCAGGTGAAACGGTAGTGCACGATGGTGCTGTGGAAGCGAAGATTGATGAGATTTTCATGGGCACGAATCTTTGGGGTTATGTTCTTTCTGTTGAAAATCTCCTTGACACTAATCAGCGGATTAACCCGGCGGTTTTTCGCATTGATGGCACCAGGGCAATTTCGGCAGAGCGTTGGGAGCTCGCGCCGCGGCCCGTTACGTCAGAACAGAAGATCGCCAATCAACATGCAGCGAAGGTTTATATCATCACGCGTTCAAAAAGACGTTAGTTTGAATAGCAGGAATTTCAAAGGCAGAGGTTTAAGGGTCTATGAAAGACAGGATTGAGGATTTAAAGCTTTTATTGCAGAACGACCGAAGAATCTGGGCGGTGATTGGATTTTTTATCCTCGCTCTGCTGATTGTTTTTCTGTCGCATTCGCCAAATCGCAGCTTCAAACAAGGTGACGGTTCGTTGAAGGCTTTTGATCCGCTGGAAGATGAAGAATTCAAGGATCTGATACAGGCATACGAAGAGAAGCTTTATGCGATTAGTCAGGACAACAGGGCGCTAAAAGCCACGGCGGAACAGTCACAGGCCCGGGTTCAGAATCTGGAAAACACAGTGAAAGATTTGTTTGCGCCGACACTGGATCGTCTGGATAACGTTGAATCAATGCTTGATGATATCAAGAATCGACCGGTTGCCGTTTCTGGCGGTAATAATAATGGTATGTGCATGCCCAAGGTAAACGATCGTCCGACGACATTTGGGTTGGAAGAGGCGACTGTCCCACCACCACCACCAGCGGCCAAGGTCGGACCGAAAAAAATG
>JAQTWB010000079.1 GCA_028689495.1 bacterium
AAAAATCGAAACGACTCGAAGCCGAAGAGAAATCGGAAGATAAACGCATCAAAACCCTGGAACGGGAACTGGAATGGATTCGTATGTCCCCTAAAGCCCGACATGCCAAAAGCAAGTCGCGCATCACAGCGTACGAGAAGCTTGCCGGACAAACCGCAGAATCAATGTCTCGCGACCTGCAGATATTCATACCACCTGGCCCACGCCTTGGTGAGATCGTTGTCGACGCCAAAGGTATCAGTAAAGCCTACGGCGACAAGCTTCTTTTCTCGGATCTTGATTTTCGCATACCGCCTGGAGCCGTTGTCGGTGTTATCGGAGCAAATGGCGCTGGTAAATCAACCCTCTTTAGACTGATACTCGGCCAGGAAAAAGTAGATTCGGGCGCAATCGTACTTGGTGAAACCGTAAAAATTGCATCCATGGATCAATCGCGGTACTCACTTCCAGAAGACAAGACGGTATGGGAAGCTGTAAGTAATGGTCTTGATTCAATCGCAATTGGAAATGCCACCGTTAACTCCCGCGCTTACGTTGCGAGATTCAACTTTTCTGGAAGTGATCAACAAAAGCCAGTCTCTGCCTTATCGGGCGGTGAAAGAAACAGGCTGCAGATGGCATTGATGTTAAAAGATGAGTCCAATCTGCTGCTCCTTGACGAACCGACAAACGACCTTGACGTGAATACTCTTCGCGCGCTGGAAGAAGCAATCGAACGCTATGCCGGATCAGTGATTGTAACCAGTCACGACAGATGGTTTCTCGACCGCCTGGCCACACATATACTGGCGTTTGAAGGCAACAGTGAGGTTCGCTGGTTTGATGGAAATTTCACTGAATACGAAGAAGACCGTATCAAACGGCTTGGCGAAGAAGCGAAAACACCAAAACGCGTCCGTTTTGCCCGTATCAAGCGCGACTGATATCTTTCTTTATCGTTCTTTTGTCATCCCCGGCATAGCCGGGGATGGATACATGCAGACACGACATCACAAACTGTTTTGTTTGCATAAACAATTCAATTGTACAACAACCGTTGTCGCAAGATTCGTTCATCGGCAACACAATTCGAATTTAGTCGCGGATTGATCTGCAGACGACTCTTCACCCAGCAATAACAGACTTTGCGATATGCTCAGGCACCTCGGCATAATCTGCCGAAGACATCTGATAACTCCCCCGACCAGAAGTCAAAGCGTTCAGGACATTGCCATAGTCAAGCACCTCCGACATCGGCACAATAGCCTCAATCGACTGTTCACCATCATCAATAGTCATACCGCCTATCCGTCCCCGACGGGAGCTGAGATCTTTAACAACCTCCCCTGTCAATTCTTCTGGAACCACGACCTCAATTTCCATCAGCGGTTCCAGCAACTGACTGCCACCTTCATCTAGCGCAGCCTTAAGCGCCAGTGAACCAGCAACCTGAAACGCCTGATCGGATGAGTCTACGGCGTGATATGAACCATCGACCAAACGTACAACAAGGTCAACAACTGGATATCCAGCAAGAGGTCCCTTGGCCATCGCAGCGCAGACACCTCGCTGAATCGATGGAATGAACTGCTTGGGAATAACCCCTCCTTTGATGTGATCCTCAAAAACAAGTCCGCTACCCCTCTCGCCCGGCTCCACCTCGATAAAACAATTGGCAAACTGCCCGTGGCCACCTGACTGTTTTTTCAGTTTGCCCTGCACGCTAACTGAATTTTTAATTGTCTCCCGATAAGGAACACGTGGTGAGCGAAGATGAGCTTTCGCGCCGAACTTACGAACCAGACGCTGGAGCGCAACTTCGATATGTGTCTGCCCCATACCTGCAAGTATCGTTTCATGGGTCTGTTCATCATGCCAGACATGAAGCGTAGGGTCCTCATCAACGAGCTTCAACAATCCTTCACTAAGTTTCTCCTCGGAACTTCCATCAGCATCAACAGCATAAGAAACTGGGGGCTGCACAAAGACCACGTGAGGAAAAGTAATCACGGATGAGGGATCGCACAAAGTGTCGCCTGTATGTGTCTCATCACATTTCGAAAGTGCACCGATATCTCCGGCACATAAAGCGTCAACCTTGACCAGCGACTTTCCCTGCAGATGAAAAACTGCCCCGACTCTCTGTTTCATGCCGCTGGTCGAATTTGTCACTCCCTGACCACTCTTCACTTCACCAGAAAAAACACGGATTACGGAGAGCTTCCCTGAAAAAGGATCAACCATGGTTTTCAAAGAAATCGCTGAAAACGGCGCCGAACGATCACACAATCTTACCTCACCCGGGTTATTGACATCAAAGGCCGGACGATGTTCATCACGCTCAAGTGGAGAAGGTAAATATTCGGTCATACGATCAAGAAGGGAGGTTACACCGATATTTCTGGTGGCCGAACCACAAACCACAGGCAAAAAAGCCTTCTCCCGAATTGCCTTCTTTACTCCTTTCTCAATTTCACCAAGAGAAAGCTCAGCGCCATCAAGATATTTAGCCAAAAGTTCATCATCCGATTCCGCTATTTTCTCAACAAGCCGCAATTTAAATGCCTCAACCTCAGCTTTCTCCCGTTCATCAAGCAGACGTTCAGCCGTATCCCCACCTTCCATGGATACGAGAAGCTTCTGGGTGACGAGATCGACAATTCCAAGAACACCGTCAGAATGATAGGGCACGGCAAGTGGAAGTACCATTACACCCAATCTCTTTTCTATCTGAGTCACAGCTCGCGCAAAATCGGCATTTTCATGGTCTATATAATTAACAAACCCAAGACATGGTACAAATTCCTGCTCCAACATCTTCCACAAGCGACGACATTCAGGGCGAGCACCATCTACTGCTGAAAAAATAAGAACCGCTCCATCGACACCGGGTAAAACACCTCTAGTACTTTCAAGAAAACTATAATACCCTGGCGTATCGACCAAATTGACTGAAAAATCATTATGAGACAAATGGCCAATATGAGGTGTTATAGCGATATGTCGTTGCTCTTCTTCCGGCTCTGTCATCATCACCAAACCACCAGACGCATGACTGCCCATGCTCCTAATTTCATGGCAATCTACCAACATAGCTTCAATCAACGTTGATTTACCAGCTCCACCATGCGCGAGAATCGCAACGTTTCTGACTTTTTCAATTTCCGGTTTTTCCATAGTGCACCTCCAAGTATTATTCTACTCCTGTCGACCAGATGAACTCATCATTTTCTTGTCCGATTTCCTTTTCACGTTTGCCCAATACCGCGCAGGATCAACAATAGCGGCAATATCAGCATGCGGCTCAATCGATTCTCCATTGATCATTCGCGTCAAAATCTCCCCCATCAATGGTGCAGATTGTAATCCACGCGAGCCATGCCCGGTATTAAGCCAAAGCCGTTTAAAACGCTGTGGCGCATTCATCCCACTTCCGTCTTCAGTAATCTCCTGCAAATTGGAATTGTCGGTAAAAACAGCTCCTACATAAGGCAACCGGTCGAATGTGTGAGCACGAAAAGAAACACGACCGCCGACAATTTTACCTGAGTAAGGCTCAGCCAAATGATGTGAAAGTTTTTCCAACAACATCATGGAATCAGCCAAAACGAGCTCTTCAGACTTGTTCCCATGATCGAAAGTTGCACCCAAAACGTTAAAACCACCAGCCGCTGGTAACAAGTATCCATTAAACCCAAGATGACAGGAAAGTCGATCAAGCGGAGAAGTAGTCTCAACAAAAGCTATTTGACCACGAACGGCCTCAAGGGGTGGCAAAAATGGCCCAACTGACTCAGGCCAACTCCTGCCGGTGGCAAGGATGACATGTGAACCGTCAACTACGACTCCATTGTCCATCAAGACAGACACCTTGTCTGCTGATTCCCTGATGTCGATAACCTGTTGCCCGAGCCTCGCCTGCAATTTGCCCGCCACCAAGGAATTAGTTGCCCTAGAGTCATCTGACAAATAATCAAAAAGCCGCCGACAGATGTTCTTCGGCCTTAATGACATCGCGTCAGCGTAATACACTCCAGGCCCATTAACCCTAACGCGCGCGACTGCTGACAGTTCATCAGCAGACAAGGCCTTGACATCCGTCCAGTCAAGAGCGGCATTCTCACTACCTTCCATTAACCGACGATAGACATCCTCAAGTCGCCTCGAAGTAAGTAGGCGAATTGCACCGGACGATGGATAATGACCACTAATTTCGGAAAAATTCTTGAGAATATTCTTCGAATAGGAAAAGCAACTACGATAAAATTTGGCCGTTGGAGTTTCATTGACTGAAAGATAGGGCAGAACTGCCCCGGCAGGATTACCAGAAGCCGCAGCAGCGACCTCATGATTTTCGTCAACCAGAATACAATCAATTCCCCGTGATTGTAAGGCGTAGATTGAGAATAGTCCGGCTAAGCCACCACCAACAACAATTACTGGTAAATCATTTAACACTTGGCAATTCCAGGAAATGAATCAGTTTCCTCCTGAAAAATCACCACAATCCACAAAGCCTCTCAATTGAATAAAAGAGATCGCCGTAAAAACAAGAAACCTGTTTCAGGCAATCTGTAGGGTGGTATTCAGGAGTTCATTCACTGTCTGTATTACCTGAGAACCAGCCTGATAGCCACGCTGAAATTTCATTATGCTGACAAACTCTCCCGCTAGATCCACCGTAGAGCTTTCAAGTGCCTCACCCTGGATCTCTCCACGTCCATCCGAGAGCGGCTTGCCAACATTAGCTGTCCCCGATTCATTCGATTCAATAAAGTTATTATTACCAGTCTTGTCCAGACCATTGACATTGGCAAAATCAGCTATTGCCAGCGTACCGACCAGCACACGTTCACCCGAATCAAGGCGAGCATAAAGGTCACCATTCTTTTCAATAACAGTTCCGATAACAGTCCCGGCGCTAAGTCCATCCCGGGCAACCGAATTAAGAAACGAGCGGTTACCAAAACTGGTGAAACTTGTGAGATTAATATCGAACACACCTGGTTCTGCTCCATTACTCCAGGGGACCGTTGCCGCAATAACAGTTCCTGCACCTTGAGCCTGACTGCCATCGGGAAGAAAATTCATCTGTGAGGTCCCAATCAATGTCGGCACGCCAGCCTGCCCGCCAGCCTCAGCGCCGTCGACATAAGCTTCAACAGTAAAGTTAAGCGGATCGGCATTATTTGCTGAATGATAAAAATAGAGTGAAACATCGTGAATCACACCAAGAGAATCGACAGCACGCACTGCATTGAAAAAGCTCGCAGCATCCTCAAGAGCACGAAAATTTCGCGGGTTCGCTGGTGGTGCCGTAACTGGTGTTCGAATATCAAGGTTTCCTGTCACCTCAACACCCGTTGTCGCCGAAGCAGTACTGGCCAAAGCATCGAGATCGATTGCCGACAATGTATCGGGGCTCAAGGTCGTATAACCCATAACCGAATTGCCAAGAATATCGGTCAAAATACCATCAGCGTTGGTCTGAAAGTTACCGGCTCTGGAGTAATACTGACTGGTGCCATCGTTAACAACAAAATATCCATCGCCCTTAATCGCAAAATCAAGCGCCCGATCGGTAGTCTCTACCGGGCCCTGATTATGAATTGTCGTAATCTCTTGTGCCTTAACTCCATTTCCTGTCTCAAGGGAAGAGCCAAACAAGCTCCCCTCACTATCTGCAATAAGATTGGCGAAATCTGTGCGCTGCGTCTTGAAGCCGGTGGTGTTACTGTTGGCGATATTATCAGCCGCTGTCGCCAGAGCAGCGCCCTGCGTCATCAAGGCCTCACGTCCAATAAACAATCCGGAAAACAGTCTCATACTATCCTCCCCTCAGTGACAGAAATCAGTTTCGTTCAATCAGCGTAGCAGGCTTTACAACTTCACTACTGGCGTGCCCGCAATCGCCTGACAAGCACCCAGCTAATGTAAAGGTGAGGTAAAATTTGCCTGTCCTGAGGAATCTTCATCAGAACAGGGAAAATATTTCCAGTACACACCTACAAATGCACCTCTATAACAGTGAAAAGCGAAAATCGTGCCAGAACTAGAACTTGATTCAAATCTCTTGAATAGGTGCCACAGGAGCCGTAACTTCCGATTTTAGTATCTCGGTCAAACGCAACCCCTCACGAAAGAGATAGTAAAAACCGATGATTACCGAGAGTGTAAACTGCAACAAATGTGTTACGACACTAAAGGCCAGTGCGTACTCTTCGCTATAACCGTAAACTCCGCATAAAGCCGCAACGCAGCCAAACTGAAATGTACCAATAAAGCCTGGGGCGCTGGGAAACGCTACTGCAATCGCCACAAAAACATTAACCACCATTCCCGCCCAAGGATCGGGATATCGACCCATCATCCAAAATGCCGAGAGGTACATTAGCGAAAGAATAAGCCAAAGCGCCAATGACCAGACAATGACCAATACAAATTCCCAGACGCCACGAATCGCCCGCAATCCGGTAATAAACTCATGTAGTACAGCCAGCAACGTAACACTGCCGCCGAATTTCTCGGCGATACCTGAACGTCGCATAAAACGCTCGATAACACCGACAAGCTGGTCTCCACGAACATAACAAAGAACAATAACCACGGTAACCAGGAGCGAAAGAAGTCCCAAAGCCTTGATTCCTGCGGATACAAACAGCGGAAGATCCGCAATTCCGGCAACCGAGACGAAAAGAAAAAACATCAGCGTCACAAGTTCAAAAGCCCGCTCAGTGACAACAGTAGCAAAAGCGGAGGAGAAACTAATCTCTCCAGAACGACTGAGCGCCAGAGGTCTGACAATCTCGCCTGCTCTTAAAGGAATGACATTTGTTGCAAACGCTCCCAACATCGTCGCCCGAAAAAGGTTGCCTGTTGTCACTGCAGACCTATCTGGCAACAGCAACTTCCAGCGCAACGCCTTGGTATAAAAAAAAAGTAGGTAAAGGCCGATAAAAACAAGAATAAAAGGTGGGTTAATTTGCCTCAAAGAAGCAAAAAAAACACGATAATCAATATCGCGAAAAAGAAAGTAGATCAGAGCAAAACTGAGAATAACACCAGTAATGGCAATAATTTTCTTCCCTTTCATTAAAACACCCTCAAGTATGCTGACAAAACATCCGTATATATACACTGGCCGGTAGTAATGCTGTCCTGGTCCGGTATTGACCAGGGCAAGATAACCACAATATGAATGTACAGGATTCAGGCGCACGCCTGAAGGACGTAAACAAGGAACGCCCCGCAGGCCAAAGCGTTCTGAAAATGTCACTCAGATTAATTTCTGAGCCTGTACAGTCAAGCACTGGCATCGTGCAGTATAGTTGTCAGGATGAAAAGATGTTTGTTGTAAATTTCCTCTCGTTTATCGTTTCCGGGACGTTTCGCGTCCTGCTTATCATCGGTCTCGGATTTCTCGCGGTCGTTTCGACCTCAGCGATCAGAAAGAATGACTCGCGTTATGCCGCTAACGGCTCAGGGCACTACTCGACGACCTTGAAAGAAACTCATGTTTTCCCGGAGCCTCACAAAGTCTGAGGAGCCTATGGGGTCCAACAACTATCGTCAAATTCGGGCCTGGTTTTCAACACCCGCCTGATGCGCCCTAACCTATCCTGAAAAAGCTGCGAATTCTGGGCAATCGGCGGGATATCGTAGTGGGGCAGTGGAGCTCCAGCTCCGCTGCTAAAATCATGCACCGCGCCATCACTGGGGAGTGTTGCGAAATTAGCATTTCGCCAGGATTGACTTCTGTCAATCCACTTTTTCGTATCTCCGATACGAAAAAGTCTCCCCTCTATTAGTTTTTCTTTTGTAGGGCCATTTTGGCCCTACATTTACTGCGCTACGCGCAGGCATCCAGCTTGCGCTGTCTGTATTAAGGGTGTGTTTTTCAACACACCCCACTGACGATTCGGCAAAAAGTTGCCCAACCATAGAGCACTACTCCCATACTTTGCCTCAGACTTCACAACCTCACGATGGGCTTAAGTGCAATTTCGGCTTAGTCCTCGTAATCGTCGACCTCTTCACCCGCTTCGTTCAGGCGCTTCTTCATCAGCTTCTTTCTGGTGCGACCAAGCCTAGTGGAAGCAACGTTTGCTCTGGCGATGCAGGTCTCCATAATCTTCTCACGAAGAAAATTCTCACCACCTTCACAAAAAATTTTGCCCATCTCACACGACTCACTGAATTGCTTGAACGAACGCGCCAACTCCTTTTGTAAATTTGGAAATTCCCTTACCTGCCTCATCAATACCGCATTGCGATACAGGTTATTTAATATAACGCCAGAGAAAGCGGTATTGCGGTCCGGTGCGCTGAGCACCGCTTCGCTGATTGGCGGCCCCTCCTTGGCCCGCACCAAAGTCTCCTCGACGATATCTGCGGTAAATGGACAAACAAGGAAACCTTTTCCCCCATGTTTAAGAAAACCGAAAACGTCATCAATTTTCGGTTGGGCAGTAATCGCAATCATCGCCGACTCACCATCCATTTCCAGGACCTTGCAAACGAACTCAATCACCGGCATGTCTGTCGCCTTTGCTTCCATGAAAATAACCGGGAAGGTCCGTGTTTTTATTCTATCCAACCCGGCCATATGACTCGGGCAGGACGTTATCTTCATAAACCCCAGGGTCTTCAGTGATTGCCGAATCTGGTTCATGATCATGCTGTTACTGTGCACAACGAGGACAGACAAATTTGCCCTGTTAACATTTGAACCACCGATTGAGATAGACATCGTTGCTCCCCCACCTTAGCAGCGCTACAGCGTCAACCGCAAAGGCCATATCAGTTACTAGAAAATTAAGAGGTGACGAACTGTATCAAACCAGCGTCATCCTCTTTATGTTTTTTCGGTCGATTAGCCGGTTGACTTGAAGCAGATTTTTCAACCCGAAATGCCATGCATATCGTTTGAAAAAGAAGTTTGTTTCAAATGACCCGCAATAATTGTTAGCGTTTTGTTAGCGACGGTGCTATAGTCCCAGTCAATAAAGCCCATTAGGTTTTCCTGGTTATAGCTAAACACTTGAATTTACAGGCTTCAGGAGCACCAATGTCGCAAAGTGCCGCCCACGATATTTACTCTGAACTTGATGCGGAAACTGATTTCCTCCCTGAACTTGTCGGCGATAATCCCTACAATCTGCCGGCCAAGATATACCCTAAAGAGGTCCGGCAAATTACCGACGCCGAGGTTGTAACCCCGAAAGGCGAACAGGACTCAACTGAATCAGACGGATCTTCAATTGTTATCTGCCCAAGTTGGCGTTCTATTCCGGGACACATGATTGCTTTTACTGCCCTTTGCTACATGGCAGTCAAACTTTCGGCGGCTTTCCCGATGTTTGTTCTACAACAAAAATTTCCAGTTGGTGGCTATACGTTGATACTTAGCCTTCCGGTTTTTATCTTGCCGGCTGCCGTCATACTCGCTCACGGCTTTTTCCGGATCTACGACCAATACGCAGTCATGGACAATGAACACCTGACTCTACACACAGGCGTTTTATCATTTAACCACGAGGTATCAGTAATGGAGACTGCCTCGATGCTGGTTGTGCTGATCAAGCGCTCACCGATTGATGCCCTGTTTGGAGTCGGCACCGTCTGTGTGGGAAGATTCTCGCGAAAAGCAATGGAGATGGAGCTCCCTGGGGTTTCAAACCCTTACCCGACCGTGCGCAAGATTAAGTCGCTAATCCGCGCAGCCAGAAACGTTGCAGCGGACAAGGCAGCAAGAAAATCGGCAATGAGTAAATAACTTGTAATGGCTCCGGCTACACCGGAATAATCTCGGTCAGTGGTGGTCTAAGCAATGAACCGCGACAATAGCGAGCAATCTCTGCCACGCCAGGATGTGTTTCATATAACTTGGTCAACTGATTTAACTGTTCCGCAGTTTGTGTGATCAATCGGGCGGCATCACCCTCCTGCACGCCTGAGAGATTCAGCATCGAACGAAATACTTCCCAATCTTTACTGCGGTGCCAGAGTAGAGCAGTCACTGCCGGAGAATTGCTGATGAACAAGCTGTCCGAAAGTCCGGGAAGTTTTTCTTTGCGAATTCGACTAACTATCGCGTCAACTTTAGCCAGATCTTCTTCCGTCAACGGCAAATCGCGAATTTTGTCTTCGGGAATGAGACGTCGATGTTCTTCTCCACAAAGAAGCGCCACCAGACAAATCATCCGTTCCGCCGGAGCCTGATTCATCATCCCCTGGTCAATCATTTCTGCAAGCTCGAGCACGACATTGGTGCAAATATTAGATGCCCAAAAACCTTTTTCAGACAAGCTCGAGCCTTCAAGATAGCCGAGATTGCCCAGGCCCTGAATTGCCTCGGTTAACAATCGATCCTGCTTTACAGCGAGCTCCTCGGCCTGTCGATCAAGACGCGTAGCCCTCTTCTTTGCTTTTCGCGAATGACTATCAGCGCCATGTTCCTCAACACCATCATCTTCACCACCAGCAACGTGTCGTCCGGCCCGCAAATCTTCCGCATCACGCCGCATCGAATCGGCCGCACGTCGATCCATGAACGAGGCCAGACTGCGATCTACGGTATAACGAAGATCATCGGCATTTCGATACCGCAGCAGGTTCAAAATAGTACTAGGACTCGGATAATATGCCGACTCCAATGGTTCCGGCTTGCGGCGCGACACCTTGAGGATATTTCTCGGATCGCAAAACCTGGATGGAGCAGCCAAACAAAAACCAACTGTATCTTTGCCCCTTCTACCCGCCCGACCAGACATCTGCTGAAACTCGGCGGCTGTCAGGTTGCGGTACCCATCAGGCCCACGTCGACTGTCCGCAGTAATAATTACAGTGCGTGCTGGAAAATCAACCCCTGCAGCAACCGTTCCCGTCGCAACAAGCACCCGCAACAATCCGGCACTCATCAACTCTTCGAGCAACAAACGCCAGACAAGCAATTGACCGGCATGGTGCGCTCCAACACCGGTTTTCAGCAATGCACCAAACTGCGGATGATCAAAAACAAGCTTCGAATCAATCTCAAGCTTCTTTATTATCGTATATACGTATTCACGAATCTTTGACTGGGCACTCCGGTCCAGCATGCAGTTTCTTGCCTGCGCGACACGCTCAACATCAAGATCGCACTGGGCACGTGCAGTGCGAAAAACAATAGCCGGCAGCAGGTTATCACCTTCAAGAGCTATCAATATCTGCGGTAATGAAATTTCAAACACGCTTACCTTTTCCTTCTTCTCGAACTGCCTGAGCGTTCACCACGTCCACCCCTTTCGCGTCTCGGGCCA
>JAQTWB010000016.1 GCA_028689495.1 bacterium
CATAGACGGCATCGTGGATAAACATTTTTGGATTTCTCACTATACCTCCTCATGCTGCTGAAACTAGATTGCAGAGGTATTATCGCTCGGTGTGGAAAATGGTTTCAGAAAAGTAACCTGGTCCCAGAAACGAAGATCTTATGTTGAGCGGGGAGTATGAATTACTTGTCACCGACCGCTGATTCTAACAGTTTAATGAAATTTCTTGCTTCAGATAACGAAAGAGAGACTGGCAACATTTGATAACTGCCAACCGTCTTTGCCACGACCTCTAATCCAATGGTTTTATCATGGTTACTACCGCCGAGTTTGTGAACTTTTATTGCCAATTTTATAAGCTTTCGGCCACTACCATGAACTTCGCCAACTGTTGATTCAATTGGGGCTCCGAACATTGCTGCTTTGAAGCCCCCATGCTTAATTATTCGATAAAGCAGGAAGCCTATAGGGAAGGCAAAGAACGCCAAAAACAGAATCTGGGGATCAAACTTCACGAGGCCTCCCTATCGCATAACAAGAAATTATATAGCTCCCGCACATTATACCTTCACCTTTTCAACGGTTTTTCTCAACCCTGTATTTCAAAGCTCATATAACAAGTCGCGGCAAATCCATTGCGTAATGTATGGCAAACCCGAAATGTTGAGACCATGTTCAATTTAATGGGCAGAGCTGTTTTTCATATTAGGTAGCAACTTCGCAAACAACCTCTGCATGCTTGCTCATGGCGTAGCCATGCGGCCGTTCCAGTTCAAACAGCATTGCGTCTGGCTGAAAAAATGAAGGATTATACCGTGTCAAAAAACTCCGTTGAACGGTAAAACACTAAGGAATAGAGACACGGTATAATCAAACTCATCAAAGAGTGCACAGCGTAACGGCAGAATTTTAGTAGTAACGGTCGTTGCCCTCACCTCAGCAAAAGCGCGATTGCCATTGCGGCAACCAGCAATGAAAACATCAACTGTGCCCATTTTTGCCCCTTCTTCACCGATAGCCGCACGGCAAGCCAGGCACCAACTCCACTGCCCACGGCCAGCATAATCCCCGGCAGCCAAGCCACCGAATCACTAAGTGCGAAAGTTATCAAAGAAAAAATATTGTATGCGCCAATGATAAAGACCTTCAAAGCATTCGCCCGGACAAGATCAATATGACGCGTCTGCTGAAAAACAAATGCCAGCACAATCCCCGCCCCAGCCTGAATAAATCCACCATAAAACCCACAGAGAACTAAAAAGAACAGCAGAGTTCTCTCCTGCCGCTGAGCAGACTCGGTAGATATCGAAGTCTCCAGAACCTTCTCTCGGCGCCGCCCGGAAGAATAATATTCCGCGACGACAATACAAATCATCAACAGCGCCAACAAACGATCAAACCAGGGGCCACCGAAATGAGCACCGGCAAGCGCACCCAGCACGGCTCCGGGTAAAGTATAAAGCGTGTAATAAAGTGCTTCACGCCAACAGAGCAATCCAGCCCGGTAAAACCCCCTGGTCCCGGCCAGACTTTGCACAACCAGGCCAATACGGTTCGTGCCGTTCGCCAGCGGAGCTGGAAGTCCGAGAAAAATCATTGCCGGCAAAGTAATCAACGAACCGCCACCGGCAAGAACATTGATAAAACCTGCGGCGAGACCAACTGAAAACAACAGCAGGTCGGCAGGCCAGCCGCTCATCACTGCGAGCCGCTGAACGCGGCAGTTATCGGCAGACGAAAAAGCAGAAAACCAAGAAAGGCAAAGACAAGACCCAACAAGTTACTGCTCATCGCATAGACAAAAGCCAAACCGTAACGTGTGTTATGGCAAAGCTGCAGACACTCAAAAATGTAAGAAGAGAATGTTGTGAAACTGCCGAGAAAACCAACCTGTAGCAACAACCTCTGCCCTTCGGTAATCGTCCCCGCCGTCAGCAAACGCGCGCCAAAAGCTCCAGCAGCAAAGCAACCAAAAACATTTACCAGCAAGGTGCCATAGGGGAAACTACCCCGCAGCAACTGTTGCGTAAAAAGCACAGCAGCATAACGCAGCAAAGCGCCACAAACTCCGCCCAATGAAATCAAAAGTGCCGTCTTCATCCTTTCTTGTTCCTGGCATTGGAAATCAATGAATCAAAGTGATCAAGCCTTTCCTTCATCTTCGCATCAATCCCCCGTGTTGTCGGTTTGAAAACCCGCATTGCACCCAATGCATCGGGGAGATAACGCTCGGGCACAAAGGCATCTGGAAAGTCATGAGGATAGCGATAACCTTCAGAACGCCCAAGGCTGCGCATAAGATCCGTCGGCGCATTACAAAGCCGCGCCGGCACAGGCAGATTGGGATGTTCTCGAACAACCTGCTCCATCTCCCGCAACGCGCGATAACTGGCATTTGATTTCTGACAACATGCCAGATACACCGCCGCCTGCGCCAGAGGAATTCTCCCTTCCGGCAAACCGACTCTTTGCACGGCACTATCGACGTCAACAGCAAGCGCCAGTGCCCGCGGATCGCAACTTGCATCCTCGGAGGCAAAAATCATCATCCGTCGCGTGATTATCAACGGATCTTCACCGGCTTCCAACGCCCTGACCATGTAATAAAGAGCTGCATCCGGATCAGATCCACGCAGCGACTTAATCATCGCCGAAAGATTATCAAAATGTTGATCGCCATCGGCATCAAAATACTGTGGCTGATCGGCAAACGCCTCGCGCACATGCTCGACAAGAATCTCCTGACTGCCGATATCGCGCGCGAGAAAATACGACCACTCAAGACAATTCAAAGCCCGACGAGCATCTCCACCTGAAATACGAGCAATAGTTGCCATCGCCTCCGGAGCCAGACCGACTCCTGAATTACCGAGCCCACGCTCAGCATCAAGCAAGGCCCTTCGCAGAATCTCGGCTATATCCGCCTCAGTCAACGGCTTCAGTTCCAAGACCTTCAGACGGCTCAGCAGGGCACTGCGCAAACGAAAACTGACATTTTCGGTAGTTTGTCCAACAAGAACGATAAGCCCGCTTTCGACATGCGGTAAAAAAGCATCCTGTTGCGACTTATTAAAACGATGAATTTCATCGACAAGCAGCAGGGTTGACTTGTGGTCCCGACGGCGATTCTCTTCCGCCAACTTGACGGCATTGCGAATTCCCTCAACCCCATCAAGCACCCCGGACAAGCGACAAAAATGCAGGGATAAAGTGTTCGATAACACCTGCGCCAATGAAGTCTTACCTACACCGGGGCTGCCAAACAGCACCAGTGACGGTGGCACCCCGCCGCTCTTCAAAATGCGATAAAGCACTGACTGCGGCCCGACTATCTTTTCCTGACCGACAAAATCGGCCAAAGTCCGCGGCCTCATTCGTTCCGCCAGTGGCGTCTGTTCTGAAATCATCTGGCGTTACCTTATACCGTGTCAAAAAACTCAGTTGAACGATGAAATACTGGGGAATCTTGAAGCGGTATCACAACCTGCCATTTCTCAGGCTGACTTGACTTAAACGCCAAAACACAATTCTATCCGCCCAAACAAACCGGGAGTAACCCGGAAATGGATAGCAAACCAACTTCAACTCACGGCTTAACTGACAGGAAAATGGATAGCAAGATAAACGGTGTCGAAATCAAGGAACTCCTTACCCATCCCGATGACCGTGGGTTTTTCCGCGAAATAATTCGCGAAACCGACCCTTTCTTTGCCGCTGGCTTCGGTCAGTGGAGTCACAGCAAAATGAGCCTGAACACAGTCAAAGCCTGGCACTTTCACCATCTGCAAACCGACTGGTGGTATCTAGGTCTTGGGGTAATCACCGTGGCTCTTTACGACAACCGGGAAGAGAGCCCGACCTTCGGAGAAAAAATGGTTTTCAAACTAGGCGAGACAGAACTCGACCCGGAAGCTATCTCTGCTGTAGTTAAAATTCCGACTGGCGTGCTGCATGGCTGTAAGGTCCTCAGCCCCTTTGCCCACCTGTTTTACATCACAAGCCACATCTACAACCCAAATGATGAGGGCCGCCTACCTTTCAATACCCCTGAAGTGCCTCACAACTGGGGCAATGAAGAAGATTTGATCGTCTCTGCAAAAGACCGAATAACTTTTATTCCAACGGCAGAAAGAATTTTATCTTGACTAAACATCTGCAAACGCTCTAGGTTTTGGCTACAGCGTTTGAGCACCCACTATCTCGGCAATTGTCGAATCTGCGGAGTTGGTATACAAGCTGCTTAAACCTGCATTCGGGGCTTTCCACTCGGCATTTCGTTACACGCCCAGTGGATATTCCGCAGGAGCACGGCGAAAAGTTACTTGAATTCGCCACAATGCAGCAGACATTTCACCAATAAGATAATTGCAGGCCATGGAAGATAAAATCCGCCCCATCGAAAGAGAATTCACTGCTAAAGCGGTTCAGGGTATTTTACGCGCCTTGACGGATGGCGAAGAAAAAATTGGCCTTGCCCTCCTAAACTACTACTCCCGCACAGAACTCGTACCGCCAACAGGGCGCGCCCAGCAACGAGGTAGACAAAAATACAGTTACCCGGATGTCGTCTTGTTGTGCTGGCTTTTCCGCATGAAGAAAGAAGGACTCCCCGTTAACCGCTTTCGCCGTGGTATCTCCTACTTGCGCAATCGTCTCCCGGCACTTTACGAAAACCCTAAAGACATGATCCTGCTAACCGATGGAAATAATCTCTTTCTGAAAAACAGAATCAACGACCGAGACGACATCACCGAAGTATTAACTGGTCCACAAGCCGGACAGTATTCTTGGGCATACTCCATCGGTAATCTGATTGAAGAAGTCGATCGGGCGATTGAGGAACAAGAACATCAGGAAAGAAACGCGGCTTGAATCTCTCAGCCTAAATCTCTCAGCCTAAATCCTTCAGCCTGAATATCTTATCCGGATATCTTTCATTGAATTGAAACAAAAAGAACCATTCCGTGGTTCTTTTTTATTTGAGCCAGTTACTCTATAAGAACGACGAACCTTGTCTGGCCACGACCAAAAAATCTCAGCGATTATCACGTTACAAAGTAATTCTTATGCGAAGTATCAAAGAACAAATCAACGATGCTCTGCTGGCGATATCTCCCCTGGCGACACTGGAGAAAGAACTCTCCCAAGCGATTGAGCTTATGGTCAAAACAGTCAAAACTGGTGGAACAATTTACACCTGTGGAAACGGCGGCTCCGCCTGCGAGGCCATGCATCTGACCGAAGAGCTTGTCGCCCGCTACTCGCGCGAACGTCCCGGAATCGCCTCTGTCCATTTTCACGACTCTGGCACAATTACCTGCTGGGCCAACGATTATGATTTTCAAAGCGTTTTTGAGCGTCAGGTGAAAACTTTCTGTAGCGAGAAAGACCTACTCGTCTGCTTTTCAACAAGCGGCAACTCGGAAAACGTCCTGCTTGCCCTGAAAGCGGCCAAAGCAGCCTCTGTGCCAACTCTTTCTCTCCTTGGTCGGGATGGGGGCAAAGCCAAAGCGCTTTCTACCTGCGCCATTACTGTGCCCGCGAAACACACGGCCCACATCCAGGAAGCACACCTCGTCGTCATCCATATTCTCTGTGAACAACTGGAAAACACATTATTTTAGCTGCAGTTCATCGAATAAAGCCCGCTCCATCTGGGCAACCGGCGCTTCGCTCAATCCCGTAAACAGCTCAAACTGACGCACCGCCTGATAAAGGAGCATCCTCACTCCGGCAATCGTGCAACAGCCTTTTTCCCGAGCAGCGCCAAGCAATGCTGTATCCCGAGTTACCGCGTCGAAAACTATCTGTCGCGACTCCAACTCAGACAATAAAAAAGGAAACTGCCCTTCCGGCTGCAAATGTGAACCAACTGGCGTTGTATTGACCAACACATCAAATGAGGACAACTGCTGTCTTAGCTGAGAATACGGCAGGGCGGATAAAACCATGCCCCGCTTGGATTGAACAGCAGAAGCCAACTCAACAACCACCTGCTCTGCCCGGGAATCAGTGCGATTACTGACAACGATCTCGCTCACACCCAATTGCATCAAGGCATAAACCGTGGCGCGAGCCGCTCCCCCGGCGCCAAGAACAAGGGCCCGCCTGTGCCGCACTACCACCTTATTTTCCCCAAAGGCCCGCACAATTCCATCAATATCAGTATTAAACCCACACAACTTTCCCTGATCGTTGACGATTGTATTTAAAGCCCCAACAGCCAAAACCTCCGGCGACAGTTCATCAACCAGTGACAAACTCGCTTCTTTATGAGGAATAGTCATGCTGTAGCCGCGAATACCCAGCGTCCGCATCGCAGTAATTGCGCCCTCTGTATCGGATGTATCAAAAGCGACATAAAAGGCATTCAGCCCGGCAGCCCGAAAAGCCGCATTATGCATCGCCTGACTAAGCTTGGTCGGCTGATCGGCGCAAAGTCCGCACAACATCGGATAAGCAGATTTTCTCGACAATGTCCCCTCTCCTTCAATTCAGACCAATCTCAATAGTTCGCTAATGTTACAGAAAGTTATTTTCTGCCATAACATATTCAGAGCAAAGAAGACCCGGCAAATGATGGGATGTTAAGAAGACACTCATCTGTTGGTCAGTCCTGCAACCTGGCAAATTTTTCTCTTTCCGTTTCAGAATAAAGCCGCAGCTGCCGTTTCCATTGTTAGAGGACAACAATTGCAGTTAAACAGCGCAGTATCACTCAAAGAAACGATCCAAGGCGTTAAAGCAGACAGACAAATGGCAAAAGAGCGGCAAAATCTGGCATCACGACAGCTGTTTCAAGAGAAACAAACGCCGGCTTATAATAAAAACTTGAGCTCTGTACAGAAAAAGTCTACGACACGAAGCTCCACCGCCAGTCCCTCAAACTCAGCACCACGCCCATCGCAACGACGACGCCCGATACCTTTTTACCAAACAAAAGTCTTTGTTTTCTTTATCTTTTCTTGTGGGCTTAGCCTCTTTACTATCAGCCTCGTGCTGTACAAACAACACAGCCGCAACCAACCCGCCAACCAAATAACAACCGATGCCACCGAAGAGAACGCCATGGATCTCGGCGGACTGAATGAACTTGCCGCAGGTGAAACCGTACCCATCGAGCAGATCCCTGTCAGCAAATATCAGCAAATTGCCTCATACGGCGGTACGGACATGTCCCGGGCAGTGCTGGTTAATCCGGAAATACCATGGTACCAACAATACTTCTGCCGTGGTTTCCGCTCATCAACCGGCTACTGCTCATGGTTTGCGCCTTTACATCCTGTCGTTAAATTCTGGAAAGATTCCAAAGGGTTCGACTTGGTAAAATGGGCCAAAAAAAATAATGTTGCAATTCCCGATTCAACACCTACCGGATCCTATACCCTTGAAGTTTCTCCCTCGCCGGTAATCCTGACCAAAAGAGACAGTGATGATTATTCTGTGAAGTAAACCGGAATGAGCGAGTTACGAACGATTTCAACAAGTTTCCATGCAGCAGTTTTGCGAAGATCGTGCATAACAAATGCATACTCTAAAGTGCCCGCCTGAGAAATCAGGACTCCGCACAGCAAGAAAGGTTACCAGTATGGCAAATAAGTTCAGCAAAAGGTTCCTCGGTTTTCGCAAGTCTGTGCTGCCCCCAGCGACCTTCCTGCTGCTGCTTCTGCTAATCAACATCATCATTCCTGCCCTGACACTTGCCCAGGGTGTGGATGCATCCAGCCTTGTCGACAACGCGGCAAATGCTTTGACGGGTGATGGAACTAGCGGTGCTGCCACAACGTTCGACGACACCGAAGTGCGCCGGGCAATCTGTGACCTCTATGCCTTGATTCAAGGTAGCTACGGAGCACTTTTGGTCACGGCCGCCGGAATCTCGGCAATTATCGCATCTGCCTTTGGTGCTTACCGTTCAGGCATCGCTCTTATTGTTGTTGCTCTTGGCGGATTTATCCTCCCCTCGCTCGTCAGCCTCTGGTTTGGCCAAGTCAATTGTCCAGCTGGCTCAGGTGAATTTGATTCTACCCAGCTCGACCTTGCGGTCTGTAAACTTTTGCAGCTCATCGAAGGGTCCTTTGGCGCTCTGATCATGACTGTCGCCGGAGTCGTTGCGGTAATGAGCGCCGCCTTTGGTATGTATCGGGCCGGTTATACAATCCTCGTCACCGGAGTTGGTGCATTTATCTTGCGTTCTCTGCTCAGCCTTTATTATGGCAGCTTTGACTGTTCAGCGATCCAGACCAACAATGCCAATAGTGTCGCCAACGCCCTGGGAATTGACATAGGCCAAATAGGGAATTTTATCGATAATAATCTCTCAGGAAGTAACGGCTTCAATGTCGACGGATTCGCGAGCGGCACGGTCTGTCCCGATGGCTTCTCAATGGGCACTGACTTTTCTGGGCAGCCCATCTGCGTGAACGGATAACAATCTGGAGACAGATTCGCGCATTTAATCGCCATTTAGTGATGTTTTTGCATGGTTAGATTTGAGCAGCCCTTCCCCCTCACTCATCGCTCTCTGCATAAGAGCAATAATTTCAAATAATTAGAACGGCCGACGACACAATCCTCCACTTCCGCATTAATCTACCGTTTGGCTCGGTTTTTGCTCTCCCGACACTGCCTCTCTTAGGTTTACCCGAATGTGGTGAGTAAGCTTGTAATGAGGTCGCAAATTCACAGGAGAAACATGTTTCATCCGTGAACTTACGTGCAATTTCCGGGCTAGGGTTGGCTCGAATCAGGGACATGGAGGTTAACATGAGTGACATTCTACTCGTCGAAGACGACCCAACGCTACGAACAACCCTAACAACCGCCCTGACAAGAACAGGCTACTCTGTCGATTGCGAAGAAAGCGCTGAATCTGCCCTCGAACTTCTCAACAAAAGATTCTATGGACTGCTAATCTGCGACTACAAGCTACCCGGACTGAACGGTATTGAGCTTCTACAAAAAGTAAGGGAACTGGCTCCTGCAACAAAAAGCATCGTTATGACCG
This sequence comes from bacterium, assembly GCA_028689495.1. Lineage (GTDB taxonomy): Bacteria > Bdellovibrionota_C > UBA2361 > SZUA-149 > JAQTWB01 > JAQTWB01. Next base: position 8,987 of record JAQTWB010000016.1, read on the forward strand.
CCTTCGCCGCTCCTGAAGCGATCATCTACGCTCTACGTGGTGGCGCCGTTGATTTTATCTGTAAGCCTTTTTCCACCGAGGAAATGCTTGAAAGTATTTCACGCCATGTCGAGCCAGAAAAGTCAGCAAACGAGCGAACTATCAGCGCTAACTATTTGCTGAAGACCGGAAGCAGTAAAATGAAACAAACTCTCGAATTAGCCTGTGCGGTCGCCCCCTTTCCCACACCTGTGCTGCTGACCGGTGAAAGTGGTACCGGCAAAGAGGTCCTGGGACGCATGATTCACAACCTCAGTCCCCGGATACAAACATCTTTTTACGGTGTCAATTGTGCGGCGATTCCGGAAACTCTGCTTGAAAGTGAATTATTCGGACATATGAAGGGTTCATTCACCGGTGCTCACGAAAAGCGCGTCGGCCTCTTTGAAGCCGCAGCGAATGGCACACTTTTCCTCGACGAAGTTGGCGACATGCCGCACTGCCTACAACCGAAACTGCTCAGAGCACTACAGGAAAAAGAAATACGCCCCCTCGGCTCATTTCGCAGTATAAAAACCAACGCCAGAATCATTGCCGCGACCAATAAAAACCTCAAAGAAGTGATTGGCAAAGGCAATTTTCGCAGCGATTTATTTTATCGTCTCAACGTGTTCCCGATTGAAATCCCCCCACTGCGTGAACGTCAGGAGGACATACTGCCATTAGCGCGGCTGTTCCTCTCACAGAGATTCACCGATATTCCAATCCCACAACTATCAGCAGAAGCCGCCAAAGCACTGCAAGACTACAACTGGCCTGGCAATATCAGGGAGCTGGAAAATGTAATCACCCGCGCATCTACCTTGGCGGAAAACGTCATTCGTCCCGAACATCTGGGTCTTGGTCGAGAAAAATCAACTCCCGATGTTGCCAACGGTCACCAGCCCCTGCAACAAATAGGGGCAAACGCGGCCAGAAGCGCGGAAGCACTAGCCATAAAAGAAGCAATGAAACTTCACAAAGGTAACAAGAGCCAAGCAGCAAAAATGCTGGCCGTCAGCTATAAAACACTGCTTAACAAAATCCGCGACTACGAATTAGATTAAAGCCAGTTTATCTTGTAAGCTCTTAATAATACTAGAGATAACGACATCAGAAGGCAGGAGACGCCCCAGGCTCTCATGCGCTTCCTGAAGATAACGGGCGGCTTGCATTATTCCCTCCTCGCGAGTTTGCATTGTCGCGTAAGAGTATTTGCCCCGAGCGGCGTCAGAACCAACAGGTTTGCCAATGTCAGCTTGTGGCGCATAACAATCCAGCAAATCGTCCAGGATCTGAAACCCTAACCCCAGATTAAAACCAAGCTGCCGGGCCACATCTTCAGCACCTTCCCCCATTCCCGGACTCAATAAAACAGCCCCCTCTATCGTGCATTGAAATAACTTCGCCGTTTTGAGAGTAGTCAGTAAAACAAGATTATCTATCGTGCGTTGAGATAAGTCTGTCATGACAGCAAATCCCTTCCCGCTGTTATCAATTTGACCATCTGTCAAGATATCCAGCACCTGTCCTTCGCAAATCGCCTGAGAAGTCTCAGCAAACAATCGCAACAGCAAACCCTGCTGCAAATTTTCAATAAAAGACAACTCGCGAAAAGCCAAGCTCAATAAGCTATCACCAGCCAGAACGGCTATACCCTCTCCAAAAGCAATATGTGTTGCGGGCTTACCACGACGCAAATCATCATTATCTAAAGCTGGAAGGTCGTCATGAACAAGAGAAGATGCATGGAGAAGCTCAATTGCTCGAGCCAAGTACATCAAATCTGAACGCGATGCTCCCAACTGCTCACCAACGGCAAGGCATATCACCGCACGAAGACGTTTCCCTCCGCCACAAACAGAGTAATGCACAGCATCGGCAAGCTGCGGACAGCTCCAGTTATAATCTTGAAGCAGGTCCTGCAACGAGACCTCAATATCGTCTTTAATTTTAGAAAGGATATGTGGCATTTGAAATCAAAAGTGTACCACGGTGGTACACTCCAAACTAACTTATCACGACCCGGCGATAGATTTCATAAAGGTCCTCAGGTGAATAGAATTCAATTGAAATCTTCCCATGACCATCTTTGTCCTTCACGCGGGACAACTGAACTTTCACTCCGAGCGACTTCTGCATTTCCTCCATAATTCGCCGATCTTCGGGAGAAATACGAACGTTAGCAACGTCAGAAGCGCTTTTTTTGCGTTTCTTTTCAGAGGCGACCGGCGAATCGCCGCGAATCAAGGCATCCAGATCTTCACGAGTCAAATGATCGAGCTGCATCAAGATGTTGGCACGCCTCTCCGCATCGGACACCTGTGAAAGCATTAATATCTTGCTCTCAGAAGCTCCACTAGCCAAAGCATCCTTTAAATCGTCCGGCAAGGCCAAGATCTCAAGGCTTCGCTGAACAGTTCCCTTTGAAACACCCAGCTTTGTTGCAATATCGCGCATACTCAGACCGTGAGAATCCCGCAACTGACCAATAGCTACAGCTCGTTCCAGTGGGGTCAGGTCCTGGCGCTGAATGTTTTCAACCAACTGCTTGGCCAAAGTTCTGTCCGGAACCTCCTCCTGCTGTTCAACAATTGCCGGGATATACTCCATGCCGGCCATTTTGGCAGCCCTAAGCCGTCTCTCTCCGGCAATCAGCCGATATGTTCCAACATGAGTCATCCTCACCAGTATGGGAGTCAAAACACCATACTCCTTGATACTAAGCGACAACTCTGACAAAGCTTCGGAATCAAACACCCGTCTCGGTTGATCTGGATCGACATCAATATCGGCGATACTGAGCTCTTTATAAGGATTATTGGTAGCTCTGGAACGATCTGCCAGCGATGGACCGCCAAAAAGCGGATTAATGTCGAAGGTCACTGATTTTTTAGCCACGTTCAATCACCTCCTGAGCCAAACTGGCATAATCTTCAGAGCCAGTAGAACGATTATCATAATCAAAAATTGAACAACCTCGCGCTGGAGCTTCGGCCAGAGCCACATTTGTTCTAACGACAGTATTAAAAACCAGGTCACTGAAGTAATCCCTGACAGTCTCAGCAACGCTACGCGAAAGCCTGCGTCTTGAGTCGTGCAGACATATCAAAACACCACCGACAACCAATCTCTGATTATAAGCACTGCGAACTCGGTCGATCGTATCAAGAAGCTGACGAACACCATGCAAGGCAAGAAACTCGCTCTGGACAGGAATTAAAACTTTATTACTGGCAACAAGTCCGTTGAGTGAGAGCAGTCCCAAACTCGGAGGGCAATCGATCAAAATAAAGTCATAATTATCTACAACTTCCTGCAACGCCTCACGTAGAAGGGATTCGCGTCCAATAACGCCACCGAGCTCAAGATCCGCAGCGCTAAGTAGAAGGCTGGCTGGAGCAATATCAATGTTAGCGGTTACTTCTTTAATGACATCAGACATCTTGGCGCCATATCGCAACACCTCATATATGCTGCGAGACTTGTCGTCCTCATCGGTCAAAACCCCAAAATGAGCAGAGAGGTTAGCTTGAGCGTCAAGATCAATCAGAAGCACTTTCTTACCAAGCGAAGAAAGCCCTGCTCCGAGATTTGCTGTGGTGGTGGTCTTTCCAACTCCACCTTTTTGATTAACAACAGCGATAACGGTTCCCACATAACCTCCTGATTAAACTCTAAACATAACTGCAACGAACAAAGAAACTGTAATATGTACCACGGCGGTACATATTACCTTGCGATAAACTAAGCAACGGGCGGGATAATATACTTCGCACTTACTAATTTCAAAGCACGATATAACTTTTTTTTAGCTAAAACCACGATAGGTAAGGGGCCGAAAACTATCTGGATCAGCCTTGTTAACACTCACATAACGAAAAATAGCCAACAATCTCAAGTTGTTAGCAAGCCAAAACAAGAGCCCGGTCTCCTTATCGTGAAATGGGATAAGTGCGAAAAAGAAGAAACCTCGTGTTTCGAGATAAACACTCGTGCAGCGAAATAAGTCGTGAAATGAGGTAAGTTGCTCCCGGTCCGACGCGCTTGGTCTGCCAAAACTGTAGAGAAATCGCCGCAAACGCCAGCGTCTCACCCAGGTCCATAGTGGGATTGTGAAGGCCGACGACAAAATTTCCCCGGTGTAGCTCGCCAAAAAACTCCACCAATTCGGGAAATGAACCTAAAAAACAGGAAATCTCGTGTTTTGAACCCAACTATAATTGTGAATCGAGAGCAATTCCCCTCGTGCATTGACCCGGATTTCCCTGACAACGAAATAAGAAACATCGGGAATCGACAACTAGGACCATCGTGTATCGAAACAAAATTATAACGTGAAATGAAAATATTTACGGGCTCTATCTGGCTGTTTTTACAGCACTTTTCTCCCTCTACTAATAACATAATAAAACTTTTAGTACTTTTGATAACTTACGTACTTTGTTAGATGTATGTTGTTTAAAGTAGTTTGAAGTTTGCCAGTTCAGGAAAATACAAAAATGGTTTCAGCCGTGTCAGACATGTCAGATTCAGAAAATCCGGTATCACCAGGATCGGGCGCAGGTAGTGGATTACCTATTCCAAGTAATGCGTCCCGAGATGAGATGAATCTGGCGGAATTTCCTTTAACCGTTCTTTCAACACGAGCCAACCCGGATATCAAGACACTTGAATTTACCGATTTCCAACGGCTGAAAAACGGAGAGTTAATCGAACGAAAGTGGATTATTACAGGCGCAGATAAATTTGGGTTACCCACGGCCTCTGATGACGATGTTGTTCTTGGGTTGATTCGTTTAACAATGAGTCAAGGATTTCGTGATCCAAAAGTGTATTTTACCCGCTATGAACTACTTAAGGCATTGCGCTGGAGCACGGAAGGACGAAATTATCAGAGACTAACCAAATCTTTGGACCGCCTTAGTGGTGTTCGCATAAGAGCATCAAATGCCTTTTTTGATAATTCTTCAAAAAGCTACCAGACACGAAACTTCGGTGTAATTGATGCCTACGAAATTAACGATTCCCGTTCTTCCTCGGGAGAAGAAACTAAAAGCTATTTCATCTGGAGTGAAGCGCTTTTTTCTTCGTTTAAAGCCGGATTTATCAAGAAGCTTGATCTTGATTTGTATTTTTCCCTTAAGAGTGCGGTAAGTCGGCGGCTATATCGTTATCTGGATAAGCATTTCTATTATCGCAGTTCTGTAGAGAAAAACTTGATGACTCTCGGATTTGAAAAACTTGGGGTCTCACGCAATTACAAATTTGTTTCATCAGTCAAACAGCAGATTGAACCTGGAGCAAAAGAACTGGTCGAGATCGGCTATCTTGATAGTTATGACTATCAGGGGAGAGGGCAAGATACGGTGATTCGTTTCTTTCATAAGAAGCATCAGGGCAAGACGCTTGAAGGGCAACAGACAAAGGATGGTCACACTACCGCCGATGTTATCGCTTCACTTGATTCAGTTAAGGCTCAGCTTATCGAAATGATGGTATCACGTGGCATAAGTCTTTCTCAGGCATTGGGGCTACTGCAAGATAAAGACATGGAGACATGTAAAAAGAATCAGCAGATAGTTCAATATTTCGATCACCTGCTATCTACGGACAGTAAATCGATTTCAAAAAATCCGGTTGGTTTTCTTTATCGAGCACTGGAGGAGCCTGATAAGTTTCAGATTCCCGATTGGTTTAGCGAGCGACAGACAGCTGGGGAGGAGACAAAGCAGAGACCTGTCTCCCGTAGACCGGAGTTGCGAATTGTCAAGGCGGCGGCTCGGCCCAGAGTGGAGAAAACTTCCTCATTTAATCGCGACGATGAAAAAAAAGGATATGAGCAATTTGTTCGTTCGACAATAGAGTCATGTTGGAACACTCTTCCTGACAAAGAAAGAAAGCAGATACGTCGAGAATCGGAGAATCGCATGCGATTTCTTCGCGATGTTTTGGATGCAGAGAAATTTAAAGAAGCAATAGATCGTTGTATTCGCGATGAACTGAAGAAGCGCTCAGGTTTGCCGTCTTTTTCTGATTGGAAAGGCGGGAGGTTTTAGTTTTGGGATGTCTGTAAATTTGTAGGTTTTATTAGCTGAGCCAGCTCAGACTTAACCTGACAGACACTGTCAGAACGCCTTGAACTCCCATGCCTCTCAGAGATTTGCCTGGGCCTCGTACATCTTCATCGTGGTTATCATGTCCGGTCGAGTGTCGACCTGGACATGTCAACGACCTTTGGCATGGAACTGGCATTACGCAAGGAGGTGCATTGAGGCGCTTAATTGTCGTAAAACAAATCATATGCTTCAGGAGTTGTTCTTTTGAAAATTGAGCTTGGTTCATATGTAAAGCTTGGGGAGCGCCTGGATGTTGCGAGCAAACCGCGTGTCGATGATGTCCAAGATCATTTTGCAGACCGTCTTAAGAGCCTGCTTGCGGTTGAAGATCTTGAAAACAATAAGACAATTTCTCGATATGGCAGTTCAAATGGAGACGGAGTAGAGGGGGGTTCCTATGATCTGCAAACCGCCGCTCAGGTAAATTTGACCAACCTGACTACTACTGAGGCTGATGCGTTAAGTGCTGGAGATGGGGTCGTTCCACTGAGTTTGGGGAACAACACGACGACTGCCGCTGTCAAAATTTCTGCACCAGATGTCAACATCCCTTCTGTGGCACCCGTACGTCTCTATCAGTCAGTGCAGGGTATTCTGGCACCACAGAAGTCAGTTACGACACCACAGATTCTTTCGGTGCGAAGAATTGAGCGGCCCAAAGATTCAAAAGACATTAGTGCCGACATTAGACAGCTGAGTAATAACTACGGAATTTCGCCGAATCTGGCAGTCGCAGTAGCGCGGGCCGAGTCTTCATTAAACCCTCAGGCTGTGAGTTCTGACGGGAATAATTCGAAAGGCCTTTTTCAGTTGCTCGATTCTACTGCGGCAGAGCTGATGAATCAGGAGGGGATCTCTGAAGATTACGCACCATTTGATCCACTGCAGAATACCAGACTGGGATTGCGTTATTTGAATCGATTACATGGTACATTCGACGGTCGGCAGAAGTTGCTTAATGGCGAATGGTCAGTTCCGGCACAATCTGCAAGTGATTTGGAAAGATTTGCCGTTGCCGCCTTTAATGCTGGCGAAGGTAGGGTCGCGCAGGCTCAGCGTCGGGCAGAAGAAAACGGTCGAAATCCGGCAGACTTCTCTCAAGTAAAAAACTACCTACCTGAAATAACACAAGATTACATTGATAGAGTGTTTTCTTATCGAGACGATGAGGCCAGTTCAACGAGCTAAAATGACAACTTGGCATCAATTGTGCACAGCGTCGACCAGACATTACGAAAGCCAGAGGTAATATCCTCAGGGAGATAGAAACTACGGAGAGACTCAGAGTTCTCTGCCACTCATCCGTCATGGAGACTTGAGCAATGGGAATTAACATAAGGACAAACGTTCCATCATTATCTGCGCAGCGTAACCTGGGTCTGAGCACCGATCGTCTCAACCTTGCATACCGCCGACTGTCTTCCGGTTTGCGTATCGCATCCGCTTCCGATGACGCGGCGGGACTTGCTGTGGCTGACCAGCTTCGGGCCGATGCTAGAATCGCGCAGGTCGCAATACGTAACGCAAATGATGGTATTTCAATCATCAATATTTCTGACAGCGCGATGGACCAGATTGGCAACACTTTGGCGCGAATGACTGAACTGGCAGAACAGTCGGCAAACGGTGTTTATTCCAACGATCAGCGTTCGGCCCTGCAACAGGAATTTCGCTTCCTTGGTAGTGAAATTGAGCGAATTGCCGTCACCACTGAATTTAATGGTGTAAAGCTAATCAGCGATGGTGCGCAGGTTATTTTTCAGGTTGGCTTTGACGGACAATCAACTTCGCAGGTTGCTTTTTCCGGCGTCCAGGCAACTCTGGCCGGACTCGGGTTGGCTGGAACTGGAAGTTCAGTGCTGAGTTTTTCGCTTATTGGCAACACTCTGGCCGAATCTCAGGACGCATCGCGTTCGGCCCTTGAAGGTGTCAAGGATGCGATTGGTTCAGTGGCGCGTAACCGCGGTATTCTCGGAGCGGCGGAAAGTCGACTGAACATCACGATTAATAACTTACAAGTTGCCCGGGAAAATTTCCAGGCTGCAGAAAGTCGAATCCGTGATGTGGATGTTGCTTCCGAAGCGGCCGAATTGACTCGTCTCAATATTCTGCAACAGGCCGCGACTTCGGTTCTTGCGCAGGCGAATCAGCAACCGCAGCTGGCTCTTAATCTGTTGCAATAACTACGAGAGAGAAAAGCAGCTACTAGGCTCAGGCAGACGGATAATCAAGTTATCCCTGTCTGAGTTTTTTATTGCCATTTGGCGGATGACTTCTCGGTGGTCGGGGAAAACGTGCACCAAAAACAACTCTCGAAGACCGCCAAAGTGAGCGATCTCGCTCATTAGCGGCTGAAAAGCCTCGTGACCGGGAATACGTTCAGTCGGGCTGTAGCATTCGTGCACCAAAAAATCGCAATCCGAGAGCAACAATTTCGTTTCATCCGTCATTGCTCCATCACCGCTGATGCCCAGTTTCAGAGGGCCGGCGTTGATTTTTACGGACATGTTTTTCATCGGGTGCAGACTACGGGCAAACTCAAGAAGTAGGGGACCCAACTCCAGAGCGATATCTGATTCCCGGAACAGCAGGCGAAAAGGCAGGTTCTTCAGCAGGCCGGGATAGGCAACTTGCATCAGTTTTTGCACATAAGCTTCGGTGCCGTTTTGGCCGCAGATGCTAAAAGGGTGTGTTCGTTTTCGCTCCGCCATAATGCCGAGCAGTGCCGGTAGGCCAAAAGTATGATCTGCGTGGAAGTGGGTGAGATAAAGGGCATCGATTTCTGAGAGTTGCGAGTCGCACTCAAGGCTTGAGCCGAGCGAGGCGTAGCCGCAATCAACCATCAGTCGAAATCCAGCATGCTCAACAAGGCTGGACGTAGTGTAAAGCAGGGGATCGAAAGCTGCTCCAACTCCGGCAAAAGTGAGCTTCATCTCCGCCACGGCTATTTCTCTTCAACTGCGAAGGTATCGGCAGCGTGTTTTTCGGGAGCTTCGAGCGAGGACACCAGTCCGGTTTTGCCGAAAATATTGTCATCGATAATCAGCCAGCCTTGGCCGACCCAGAGAAGTTTGACGATGACTTCACGAGGCTCCGGAGCCCCACGGGTTTTAAGTTTTTTGGCGATGACAGACGCCTCTTCGCCCTGAGTTTCAACGCTAACTAGCGAAAGACCAAGCAGGGGGTTTTGTTCGACGGCTCCAATATCTTTTAGTTTCTGCATTTCCGAGAGGTGGGAAACCTTGGAGTATTTACCCTCCTTGTTAGCCAGGTAAACGCTCCAGAGAATCAGGCTTTGTGCGTGGCGAAAATTCCCATCGATGGCCGCGCCGATGTATTCTGCTGTGATTTGCTTAAGTGCCGCTTTCATCTCCGGGGTCACTTTATCGATATCGGTGCTTTTGGAAAAAAGTGAACAGCCCGACGTGGTCAAGGCAAACAGCAGGCCGACAAGAATAAGGCGGATACGAGGGGAATTTACTTTCTTCAACATGAGCTCTCCAGAGTCAGTTTTTTTTCAGCCATCCTTCGGGCAGGTTCCGGGCGACTTCTATCTCGCCAAAATCGGCGCTTTGCCGTGGACCATGCTCTCGGGCCCAGGCCGCCATTCGTTCAATTCCTTCCGCCAGGGAGGTCGCTGGCGGAACATCAAAGAATTTATGGACCTTTTCGTGGGAGGAGTAAGCATGCATCACTTCCTTGCGCGCTTCAAGGTAATTTATTTCAGCGGTAGTGCCAAAAACCCGGGCAACTTCATGGGTTAGCTGGTTTACCGTATAGGCTTTGTCTGCACCGATATTAAAGACCTGGCCAAAGGCCTTCGGGTTTTCCGGCGCTGAGGCGATAATGCCGGAAATGTCCTTAATATAGCTGAAGGCCCGGGTCTGCTCACCGTCGCCAAAGATTGTCAGTGGTTTGCCGCTCATGATTTGATTCATGAAAATACCAATGACGTTTCGGTATTTATCGCCGATATTCTGAAATTCTCCGTAGACGTTGTGTGGTCTGAAAATTACGTAGTCCAGTCCAAACATTCTTTTTGTGCAGGCCAGTTCCTGTTCTACGGCGTATTTGGCAATGCCGTAAGGATCTTCAGGCATTGGCGTATCTTCTTCGCGCATCGGCAGTTGTCCGGCGCCGTATACCGCGATGGACGATGTAAAGACGAAGCAGCGAACGCCATGATTCACCGAGGCGTTGATCAGGTTGACACTGCCAATCAGGTTATTGTTGTAGTTAAAGCGCTTGATGAAGTGGCTCAATCCTTCGGCGGCATAAGCCGCCAGGTGATATACAACTTCAAATTGGTGAGCGGCGAACAGCCGATCTACCAAGGCATTGTCGGTAATTGAGCCGACAACCAGCTCTACGTTGTCAGGGACGTTATCGGCAAAACCACCGCTCATATCGTCAAGCACCACGACATCGTGGTTTTTTTCCAGTAGTTCCCGTACTACGTGAGAACCAATAAATCCTGCGCCGCCGGTTACAAGTGCTTTCATTTTTGTCGATTTCGTATAAATAAGGTCTTACTTCAAGGGGGCAAAAGAGGACACCTGCTTGTTTGCCCGATTGTGGGGGGCAATATCTGCTCCGCACGCTCCTGTCTTCGAAAGATATACTTCTGCGCTCCAGCTGACTTGAAAGAGCCTGGAGTCGCCACAAAACTGGATTAGCCTATGTCAACGCAACCGTCAAAAGAACTACAGACCTTCCCTAACCCGCGTCCGGGGCGAAACTACACAATCTCTTTTCGCTGCCCCGAATTCACTTGTGTTTGTCCAATGACCGGGCAGCCAGATTTTGCCGAATTTACGATTGAGTATGTGCCTGATGAGCTTTGCGTCGAGCTTAAATCGCTGAAGCTTTACCTGTGGTCTTTTCGCGAAGAAGGGGCGTTTCACGAAGCGATTACAAATCGCATCCTTGATGACCTGGTCGCCGCGGTGAATCCGATCTGGATGCGCCTAAGCGGAGAATTTAACGTCCGTGGCGGAATTTACACCAACATTACAGTTGAGTATCCCGATCAGACTTCAGCTGAAGAAGATGACTGCTGTTGCGGTCATTGCGAGTAGGGGACCTGCAAGTTATGGCCGAACTGCCTCGGCCACTTTGTCAGGTCAGTCCCCGGCCGCCAGGCGAATCTGCTGGCGGCGCTCTTCCAGGGCCTCGAGAATTTTTTCGTGTTTGGCCCGATTTAGCGGGTGTCGCAAAGCGATATAGGCGGCAATCAGGATAATAAATGCCGGAAACGGGCCGACGAGTAGTCGCATGCTTGTCACTGTCAGCTCTGTCTGTGCTTCATTTGGTGCATAGCCGACAAGCTCCAGAACAAACGAGCTGGCAATGACCCCCAGAGCCGTCGCCATCTTATAGCTGAATGTTGTGCCGCCATAGAAAAGACCTTCGCGACGTTTTCCGGTCTTGAGTTCGTCGTGCTCTACCACGTCGGGGACCATTGCCCACGGGATCATCAAGGCCGCTCCATGCAGACACCCGGCAACTGCGGCAAGGCTGAAAAGCAGGGTGAGGTGACCTGCCGGCAGCAGTGCCAGGCAGGCTACAACGACGGCATAGACCCCCATCGCCATGCGATAGGTTTCTGCTTTGCCGTATTTTTTTGTCACCAGAGCCCAGATGGGAACAGACACGGTCGCCATAACAAATAATGTGGCGATAAGAATGCTTTGTTTGGCTTTTATATGCAGGGCATATTCGAGATAGTAAGGCAGATTGACGGCGATCGATGACGCAGCCAGATTGGTCAGCAGCAATATCAGCACGCTGCTTCGATAAGGATGATTGTTGACCAACTGCGAAACAATTGATGATGCGTAACTGAAAGGTGTGACCACTTCAGGTTTTTCGAGGCCAGTGTCTTTTTCCCTGGTTCCTTTAAACGATGTGAGGATACTGACAATCATGATCAGAGCAAAGGCTGCCGCCATGATCGTATAGCCTGAACGTGCCGAACCAAACCAGTCGCCGAAAAATATGTCCAACCCAAAGGTTGCAAGAAAACCTTGTCCTTTTTCGGAAATACTCCAGGCGACAATGGTCGCCGGCAGAGCCGAGCCGATTAGCATCGCAGTCTGACTCAGAGTCATGCGATAGCCAGTGAGCGATGTGCGTTCGTTGTAGTCGTTGGTAATCGCTGCCGTGAGCGATGTGTAGGGGACAAAGACTACTGTGAGGAAGGTATTGAAGAGAATGAGCGTTACCGTGACATAAGCAAAGAGGTGAACCTGGTCAGTGAACTCCGGCACAATCCAGAGACTGAAAAACGAAAGAGCGTAAGGCAAGGCGCCAAATAAGAGGTAAGGTCGTCTTTTACCCCAGCGGGTGTCGGTGTGGTCGGCGATCCAGCCCATCAGCGGATCGGTGACGGCGTCCCAGACGCGGCCAATGGCGATTGCCAGCCCGGCATATACCGCCTGCAGACCGGCGACATCGGTCAGATATTTGAGAAACCAGAGAGCAACGGAGGAGACGGCCAGACCGTTTGCGACATCGCCAATACCGTAGCAAATTTTCTCTTTAAGGCTGAGAGGTGTGTGATTTTGAAACATTGTGCCTGTTCAAACGCATTATAAAGTTCAGGATTAGTCAGTTTTTGTTGTGATTCCAACCTGGGAATTGATTGTTGAAATAGATTTTTTAGTTATCTTTGGAAAAAATACTGGCTGCAAACTATCAGAAATTCAGGATTTGTAACAATCGCACCCCTCTTTTGTAAAGAAAATGTAAAACTTGTATTGATTTAATCTTTAATCGTGTGCTATTTCTTGATCCGCTGGGTAGGGGAAGTGATGAACATTCTGCTATCCGGCTAAGTTATTGAAAATCAGATTTTTTTTGCTTCTGCTGACACCTTTGCGTTATAAGGACGCCCTTGGCAGAGAGCTGATTCATTAGCTTCGGGCTGATTTTAAACGAGAAAGTTTTTTATTGTGGAGTTCGTGATGATTTCCAGCAAAGTAAGGTCCTTCATCGCCGCGTCAACGTTGTTTTTCTTGCCGCAGCTCTCTTATGCGGTGGCGACTGATATCAATGGTGCACTAAGCGATCGCGGTGGTGCTTTCGCACTGGGTAATGTTGATGCCAGAAGTTATGATGGTCCTGGATTCGACGCTTTTCAGCCTTTCAATTCATTTGTTGGCAGCGAAATATTGGCGATCAACTCCTTTACTGGTGGAGCTCTTGGCAGCCGACACGAATTTTTCCTCCTTTCTGAAGTCGCCCATTACGACGGTTACATGATTCCTGGCGTTGGCGACGAGTTTGGTGTTCTCGATTCAAACAACGATTTTGCCACTATCCTGCCGAAAGAATTTCGTCCTGGTGACTCTGCAGTGATTACTCAGGGTGCCAACGAAGAGTTGACTCTGGCGCTCAAGAGCCCCGAAGGGATGTTTAGCAGCGTTGATGGCGATAACGCCGACGGCGCCGCGCACCTCCTCGGCAAGAGAGTTGAAAAAGCGGGTACAGTATTCATTCAGCACGCTGACCTCTACGGCGGTTCGTTGACCTTTGACTTGCAAGTCGGTGACATCGTTCTTTTTATCGAAGACCTGCTGCTTTCCGGCAATATGCTTTACGGCGGCATGGATACTGACTCAGACTATAACGACCTCGTTGTTGTCATGCGCTCCGAGCCACTGCCAGAACCAGCGACTCTCTTTCTGCTCGGTGCAGCAGGACTCCTCGGCGCAGGAGCAAAAAGGAGAAAGGCTGCTCTTTAAATCACAGCCGGTAAAAAAATCTGAACAGTAGCAGAAAGGGCCTTTATGGCCCTTTTTGTTTTTTTGGCCGGGAAGATTTCTTGGCGACAGACGGCTAAGGTTTTTTACTCAATGTGTCGTTATCCCCCCGATAGGTAGGATTATCCACTGGGGAAACGGCGTGAGTCGGCGATTTATATACATTTATGTCTGGACTATTGCGCTGATCATGCTTGCGCTGCCAGCATTGCTCTGTGCGGCACCTGCTGTGGTTGGTGGCACCACATCCCCAACTTCGCTTACTTCGACCGCCAGCCGTCGAACTTTTTACGATGAAGTTAATCACCGACATTGGCTGGCCTATTATAATGGCTCGGCAATCGAATTTCGTTCCACTGATTCGCTTGAAAGTGGCAACTGGCAGACTGCCGGCACGCTTAATTATAACAGCAGTGAGTTTGCCCTCGTATACAAAGAGGTTGGCGGTGTGTCTTATGTCGTTGTCGCTGTAGCGGCAAACTCGCATGACATTGTTCTTCGGCGTGGGATAGTCAGTGATAGCAGTATCGCCTTTGCTGCCGAAGTCACGGCTCTCAATGGTACGGCCGATGATGACTCTTATGCGGCGCCGAGCATTGCCGTTGATGGCAGTAACCACCTTTGGATAGCGGCAGTTTGGGATGTCAGTGCTGAGCAGATGTCCGATAAGGTGATTGCTGTTGTGCGTTCAAGCGATGCATTTTTTGGAGACTTGAGTCAGCTTGATGCGCCAAGTCGCCTCGGTAAAGCCGACCGTAACCGTAGCAGTGTGTCATTGCTTCAGAAGAACGATGGGCGTCTTTATCTTCTTTCAGGCCAGAGTTCCAACAATCTCGAAGCATGGGAGTTTGACGGTAGCAATTGGCTTGTTCGTAATGCCGGTGGTGATTTGAGTTGGTTCGGGACGGAGGGCAGCCCGATAATCGGGATGGTTCTCGCATTATCGTCATCTGGTGCAGGTGTATATGTTGGAGGCAGCTTTGGGGTTTACCAGTGGGATGGTGCTGTCTGGACTTCACTAGGAATTAGTAGCGGGGTTAACTCGATTGCTGTTTCTGGCAGCGATGTTTATGTTGGAGGATCGTTTACTGATGCCGGAGGTGATGCTGCCGCAGACAATATCGCTCGCTGGGACGGCACTTCCTGGCATGCCTTGGGGGCAGGTCTGAGTAATACCGTGCGCGCAATCGCAATTAGCGGCTCTGATGTTTACGTCGGTGGAGGTTTTACCGATGCAGGAGGAGTCGCGGCAGCTGATAGTATCGCCCGCTGGGATGGCGGGTCATGGAACGCTCTAGGCAGTGGTCTTGGTAGTCAATGGGTCTATTCGATCGCCATATCGGGAGCAGATATTTATGTTGGTGGTTGGTTTATCAATGCCGGAGGTATCCCAGCCGCCAATAATATCGCCCGTTGGGATGGTGGTTCATGGAACGCTTTTGGAGGTGGCCTGAACGACAAGGTGTATGCGATTGCGATCTCCGGTAGTGATATCTACGTTGGTGGAGAGTTTACCGATGCCGGAGGAATACCAGCGGCGGATCGCATTGTCCGCTGGGATGGTAGTTCATGGAATGCTCTAGGCTCCGGAATAGGAAACTGGTCAGTCAATGCAATTGCCTTTGCTGGTGCGGATGTTTATGTTGGCGGTTGGTTCTCATCTGTTACCGGTGTTGCGGGTACGAGTCGTATTGCCCGCTGGGATGGCAGTGCCTGGCAAAGTATTGGAAATGGGACTGATAATCTTGTCAATGCGGTAACAGTTGTCGGTGGCAGGCTCTATATTGGTGGCGCGTTTAAAGTCGCCGGGGGAAACGTCAATGCGCCCTATTTGGCCGCTTGGGATGGAAATAGTTGGAGCTCCGTTGGTGGTGGAGATATTTACAATGTGTATTCCCTCGCAGTTTTTGAGGGCGATGTCATAATCGGCGGTGATTTCGCCGGGATAAATGGAAACGCCGCTGCCCGGTCGATTGCGCGCTGGGATGGTGCGAACTGGCAAGCTATCGGTAATGGTCTTTTTGGGATTGTTTCCTGTATCTCAGTTTCTGCGGGGGTGATTTATGCTGGAGTGACAAATCCGGGCATAAACGCTTTCATCTATCGCTGGGACGGTACGTCATGGCAAGTTATTGCCAGCTTGTCAGGCGGAATAAATTCACTCGCAGTTTCCGGAAGTGATATTTACGTTGGTGGCGGCTTTATCAATGCCGGAGGAGACGCCGCCGCAGATTATATCGCTCGTTGGAATGGCAGCTCCTGGCAGGCGCTGGGACTAGGTCTTACTGCCCCTGTTTATGCGGTTGCGCTATCTGGCAGTAATGTTTACGTCGGAGGAAATTTTGTCAATGCCGGTGGCGATGCAAATGCTGATTACATTGCGCGCTGGGACGGAACTTCCTGGAACGCGCTGGGAGCTGGTTTAAATAACGAGGTTCGTACGATAGCTGTATCTGGCAGCGATGTAATTGTTGGAGGTCTTTTTACTGACGCCGGTGGTGGTGCGGCGGCAGATTATATTACGCGTTGGGACGGTAGTTCCTGGAATGCCATCGGCGGTGGGTTGAATAATACAGTGTATTCGATCACAGTTTCCGCTGGTGATATTTATGTCGGGGGAGATTTTACTGATGCCGGGGGCAATGCCGCGGCGGATCGTATTACCCGTTGGGACGGCTCGACCTGGCAAGCACTTGATAGTGGCTTGAACAACACGGTCAAGGCGATTGCTGTTTCCGATGACACTGTTTTTGCCGGAGGGAATTTCTTATCTTCCGGTGATGTCAGTAAGCCACTGGGATATTTTGCCTGGTATTCGCCCACCGCCGCGCCAGATTTGTCTTTCAATTCCAAATTTTCGGCTCTTGTCGATGAAGCTGATGACCTCCATATACTCTATAGCAACAGCAGCAATAATATTGTTTACCGGCATTACGATGAATCACTCGGTATCTGGCAAAGTGCAGTAACTCTGGGAGCAGGCGGCGGGATGGATTCTCTCGATCTGTCGCTTTCTGCGGAAGGAATACTTCGCGCCTTTGGTCTTGCCGGGAATACGATCATCCACAAGACGGCTGTTTCTCCCTATGTCGTTTCCGACTGGCAGGTTGGGACGGATACTCTATATAGCTCAGGGACAAACTCCAGCCTGGCTGTGACACACGCCGAACAGTGGGGCCGCATTCCCTATTTTTGGGTAAATGGTGCCGCTGCCCCCTATAATATCATGGTCGATTATTTCGATTTGACACAGAGTATCAGTGGCAATGTTGATTATCACGGTGCGGGTCTATCAGGGGTCTTACTTGATGCCGGTATTCACGGAAATGCGGTTACAGATGTTGCTGGTAGTTACAGCATTTCCGGAATTCCTCGTGGGAAAAGTTATACTCTGACACCGACCCTGACAGATTACGGTTTTTCGCCGGCATCGGTGTCCGCGACGATGACGGCTTCGTCAGTGCATAACTTCAGCGCTGAACTGTCCGTGTCGACGGTCTCCGGGAGCATTGTTCAAAACGGGATGCCGGTCGCTGGAGCAACAGTGACGATTAGTAGCGGCAATGGAAGCTGGACGACGGTGACGTCAACAAACGGTGGTTACAGTTTGGCTCATGTATCGACCGGTGTGGCGACAATAGTTGCAGAAAAGAACGGGCAAAAGTTGCTGGAGACGAGTATTAATGTCACTCCCGGG
The DNA here is from genome assembly GCA_028689495.1 of bacterium. Lineage (GTDB taxonomy): Bacteria > Bdellovibrionota_C > UBA2361 > SZUA-149 > JAQTWB01 > JAQTWB01. The sequence continues at coordinate 26,584 of JAQTWB010000016.1, forward strand.
ATAACAGAACCACTGCTTGAGGTAGATGATGTCATTTTGCTATCACCGCTTTACAGTTTCTGGAACGGTTTCCTCGGGATGGTCAACGTGTTGGAGCTGATGAACACCGGAGATAGTCCGGCAAACGTCAATGTCGAGATGTATGATCTCGATGGCACGGTGGTTTCTACCGTGACAGTAAATCTGCCGGCGGGTACTCAGCGCGACTTCATTTTGAACGACCTGGATGGATTCTCCACAACATCTTATGGGCTGCTTAAGGTTGACGGTGGCAATGCGGCACTGGACGGACGAGTAACCTCATATCGTCCAAGCAGCGATACCTGGGGAGATGAATTTGATTTTGTCTATTCGCTGGAGTTGTCGCCGGAAACCACTGGCGAGACGATGGGAATGTGGAATACGTATGTGCCGGCAGGAGCTGTGGCCGGGCTCGGTCTGCCCGGCAAAACCTCAACATTATCTCCTAACTGGCTGTCTGTCGCTAACCTCGATAACTCTACCCGCAACTTCACCATGACTTATCGCGACCAAACTGGTGAAAGCATAATCACCGCCACGCTACGTATCCCACCGCACGGTAAACGCGATATCCAGGCGGGGCACGAGTTCTTGGCATCTGGCGCCGTGGGATCAATCACTGTCACGCCAGAAGATAACTCTACCCCCTACATCGCAACGATAACTCGCTATGGCGATAACTTCGCCTTTGCCACGCCGACTCGTTCCGGCACTGAAGCAGAAACCATGTTGCCCGCCGGTGGTGAGGGCTTGAGCGTGCTCGAACTGGCAAACGCCAGCAATGCGACTAATCACGTCGAGCTTGCCTGGTATGACATGAATGGCGTGTTGCTGAAGGCTGAAACGGCAGAACTCGCCGCGTATTCCCAGCAGCATTTCATTCCGACTGATGTTCTGCCGGAAGGTAGTTACGGATCGGTCGTAATAACGCCAAGCGACAAGATTATCGCCGGAGCGGCGAGCTATCTCTACGACAACACCGGTAGCATTGCCACGGCGCACTACCTCGAAGGGCGGGAAGTTTTTGGTAAGGTCTTGTCCGGCACCTTCAACACTTACCTCGATATGTATAACTGGCTTCGGGTAACAAACAACTCGCTGAGTGGTCAATTCGCTCACGTTGATTTCGGCTCTGGAGATACTGAGAGCGTTTATCTCCCTGCTCATGGGCGCCGTGATCTGCTGATTCCCAATGCCCAGGTTTTGTCGGTAGATGGCAGTTACGGAAGTTTTACCATTAGCTCGTCTGTTTCCGGCATCCTGTCGGGCAGTGTTGTGCGTAACCGCTTGATCGCCGGGAATGTCGACTATCAGGCAACATTGCCTCTCAGGTAGTCAGGACTTGTTGTAGAGATATGCCATTTTACCAAATTTTCTAAACATTTTACCGGTTTCTACCGATAGCCTATCTGTAACGATAACTGTCGCGGGAGAGTCGCGTTTTGCAATTACTAGGGCGCAATTTTTTTGGGTTGCTCATTCTGCTGTTTTGTCAGCTGCTGATATCGCTTTGCCTGCCGGGACTATCTATCGCCGAGGCCGTGTTTAATTTCGGTGAAGCCAATACTTACGATAGCCGCCTTGATGGTGAAGTCAGGTTGAGCGCACTGTCATATCAGTTGCCGGTTATTGCCGATGTCAACGGTGACAGCATAGATGACCTGATCTTGCTCGCCAGCGGCTCTGACTTGAACGGCGCCGGCAGTGGCTCGGTATTTGTTGTCTTTGGCGGAGCTGGTTTGAGCACAGGTGACCTTATACTTACCGACCCGGCAAATTATCACATCCGCTTGGATGGAGAACCCGGAGTTGGGATCAAGACTGTTAGCACCGCAGATCTAAATAATGACAGCAAGGCCGACTTGATTGTCACCTCAGCTGCAAGCGGTAGCGCTAGCGGCAATGTCTGGATAATATATTCGACCCTGCTCGATGATACCGGTTTGAGCACAGGCAATGTCCGGTTGTTAAGCGACAGCAGCAGTTACAACCTGCGTCTAGGTGGTGCCTCAGGCGAGACCTACGAGGTGCGCCCTGGAGATGTCAATGGCGACAACATTACCGACCTGCTGCTTGGTGCCCATCTGGCGGACAATAATGGCGTTGACTCCGGCTCTCTTTGGGTGATTTTTTCAACCCTGCTCGACAACTTCGGTTCATCGACCGGAAACAACTTGAGCGTGCTCGATGGTGGCGATTACAACCTGCGGTATGATGGTGAACCAGGCGATCATCTGACGTACGAACTGAACTTCTATGGTGTTGATACTAACAGTGATGGTTTGGGTGACCTGGTAATCAGTAGTTATCTGGCGGACAATAATGGAGACGGTTCCGGCTCGGTCTGGTTGATTTTTTCAACTCTGGTCGATGATGTTGGTGAAACAACAGCAAACAATCGCCTGTTAAGCGATCTTGCGAATTTTAATTTACGTTATGACGGGCCCGGATTTAATGCAGTATTATCCGCATATAACGCTTTGCAGGTCGGTGATGTGAATGGCGACGGAATGTCCGATCTTATAGTTGGTTCGGGTCAGGCCGCCATCGGTGCCGGCTCCGCCTGGGTGATATTTTCGACTTTAATCGATGATATCGGCCTGGCGACCGGTCAGACCAAGTCTCTCGCTGTCGCTGGTAATTACAACATCCGCTTTGATGGCAGCAGTGGTTCCGATCGGCTGACGATGAATAACGGACTGTTCCTGGGCGATGTAAACGGCGACGGCAATCCTGATTTGATGCTCGGAGGTGTATGGGCCGGTAATAACGGCTTTTCCTCTGGCTCCGTCTGGGTGTTGTTTTCGACACTGATTGATGACGTCGGGGGAAGCACAGGTAACGATAAATCGCTGGCAATCGCCAGTAACTACAATGTTCGTTATGACGGAGCATTTAGCCCAGCCTGGCTTAATTACGGCCATGTTGGCGATGTTAACGGTGATGGCCTGGGTGATCTCTTGCTTGGAAGTCAGAATTTAGCAACGGCCGGCGGATTGTGGGTGATGTTTTCGACATTGTTGGACGACCTGGGGACGACAACCGGTAATAATCGTCCTTTGTCGACGCCAAGCAGTTACAATTTGCAGTATTGGGCGACGACAGGAGATGCTCTGACCAGGACGGATAGAATGCTTGCCGGCGATGTGGCAATTGGCGATATCGACAATGACGGCAAAAGCGACATCGTTGTTGGTGGTCCGTTCGCCGATAATGGCGGTCTGAATTCCGGTTCGGCCTGGTTGATTTCTTCGACGCTGGTTGATGATATCGGTCTATCTACCGGAAACGATAGACTGCTGACGAATCCTGCCAACTACACCGCCCGTTACGACGGAGATGTCGAATTGTCAGCTTTAGGAAGCTCTCAAGTAGTTGGCGATGTAAACGGCGATGGGATTGATGACCTTGTTATCGGCAATCAGAACGCCAGTTACCGCGGACCGTCCTCCGGTTCAGTCTATGTTGTTTTTGGTCGGAATGGCCTTGATCTTCCGAGCGGATCGCTGACTTCGGCGACCAACTACAATATTCGCTTTGATGGAGAAGCCGGAGACCTTCTCGGCAGTGCAAAGTCGATGGTTATCACTGATCTTACCGGAGATGGAGTAAACGATTTGCTGCTCGGTTCATCGTCTGCGGATATCAACGGAGTTGATTCAGGAGCCGTCTGGGTTATCAGCTCTGCTCAGCTTGCTACCGCAGGAAACTCGACGGGTAATATCAGGCCACTATCTGTCGCGACAAATTTCAATGCCCGTTTTGACGGTGCCGCCGCTGGAGATGTCCTGTCGTCAACCGGCACGATTCGTGCTGGCGATGTCAATGGCGATGGACTTGCAGATTTGATTCTTGGCGCCTCTCAGGCGGATAATAATGGTCTTATTTCCGGTTCGGTCTGGATAGTATTTTCGACTCTGGTTGATGATTATGCCGCGACGACCGGCAATATTTTGCCCTTATCGGTAGGGAGTAATTACAATATCCGTTACGATGGAGGAGCCGCCGGGCAAATGATAAGGCCCGGGCTGGTTGCCGATACCAATGGTGATGGAGTCAGTGACCTTACTCTGGATGCGCCTAATGCCAGTTACGGCGCTACCTCCAGTGGTTCGGCCTGGATAATATTTTCAACCCTGCTTGACGATGTCGGTCTTACTACCGGCAACAACAAGGCGCTTTCAGTCGGTGGTAATTATAACCTGCGATATGACAGTGTAGGTATTACTGACCAGCTAAAGATTTCAGCGGCCGCTGACGTGAACGGTGATTCTCTGTCGGATCTGATTCTTTCTTCTTATTGGGCGGATAATAATGGCAGCAACTCAGGCTCAGCTTGGGTGATTTTTTCAACATTGATCGATGACGTTGGGTCATCCACTGGTAACGTTCGATTGCTGTCTACGGCTTCCACCTACAATATCCGCTATGACGGTGAAGGGAATAACCTTTTAACTTATGAAGAAGGTGTTGTCATTGCCGATATCGACAGTGACGGGTTGAATGACTTGCTGCTTGCTTCGGAAAGAACAAATTCAAATGCCGGGTCGGTATGGTTAATCGCATCAACTTTACTTGATGACGTGGGAATGACGACTGGCAATATTAAATTATTGTCGGATCTCTTCACATACAACATTCGCATTGACGGGGCAGTGAGTGCTGACCTATTGGGCGGAAAAGCAGGAAGTATATCTGTTGGCGATGTTAACAGCGACGGGGTAGCTGACCTGACGCTAGCTGCCATGTCTGCTGATAACAACGGCACTAACTCTGGTTCAGTTTGGACAATCTATTCGATGACCTTATTGCCGTATATGTCAACAACGGGAAACGTGCTGTCATTGGCCAATGGCGCTGATTATGACCTGCGTTTTGATGGTGCGTCAGCTGGCGACCAGTTGGGCTATAACGGTCTGATTGGTGGTCGTGATTTGAACAACGATGGCGCGGCTGACTTGCTGATGCCGAACGTTGGCAGCGACCACAATGGCACAAATTCCGGCAGTATCTATGTTGTCTATGGAGATCCGTTTGTTTACACGATAAGCGGCACTGTTTCTGCTGGTGGAAGTTCGCTTGCCGGAGTCTCTATTGACGGTGGTGCGCTTGGCGTCACGACAACCGATAACCTCGGTAACTACAGCTTTGCCAACGTCGCCAAACTGACGGATTATACTTTGACTCCGTCCCTTGTTGGTTACAGTTTTTCTCCTCTCGGTGTTTTGTCTACAGCACTTGCCGATGCCACTCATAATTTTGTTGCGACTCTCAATACCTATTCCTTATCAGGAACGGTGACCTCCGGCGGTAGTCCGGTGTCAGGTGCAACAGTTACCCTGACCTTAGGAGGCGGGACATTTACTGCGACAACGGGAAATAATGGCAACTACAGCTTTAGCGGTGTTACTCCGGGGACGGGGATAATTACTGTGGTAAAGGGCGGACTTGAGCTGGTAAATGAAACTGTAAACGTTACGCCGGGCACAACATCTGTGCCGGTAGTTGTTGATGATGATGTCATTTTGCTTTCACCGCTTTACAGTTTCTGGAACGGTTTCCTCGGGATGGTCAACGTGTTGGAGCTGATGAATACCGGAGATAGTCCGGCAAACGTCGATGTCGAGATGTATGATCTCGATGGCACGGTGGTTTCAACCGTGACAATTAACCTGCCGGCGGGCACTCAGCGCGACTTCATTTTGAACGACCTGGATGGATTCTCCACAACATCTTATGGGCTGCTCAAGGTTGACGGTGGCAATGCGGCACTGGACGGACGAGTAACCTCATATCGTCCAAGCAGCGATACCTGGGGAGATGAATTTGATTTTGTCTATTCGCTGGAGTTGTCGCCGGAAACCACCGGCGAGACGATGGGGATGTGGAATACGTATGCACCGGCAGGAGCTGTGGCCGGGCTCGGTATGCCCGGCAAAACCTCAACATTATCTCCTAACTGGCTGTCTGTCGCGAACCTCGATAACTCTACCCGCAACTTCACCGTTACCTACCGCGACCAAGAAGGAGGCATTATCACCATAACTTCACTCAACATCCCCGCCCACGGTAAACGTGATATCCAGGCGGGGCACGAGTTCTTGGCATCTCCCGCCGTGGGATCAATCACTGTCACGCCGGAAGATAACTCTACCCCCTACATCGCAACGATAACTCGCTATGGCGATAACTTCGCTTTTGCCACGCCGACTCGTTCCGGCACTGAAGCAGAAACTATGTTGCCTGCCGGTGGCGAGGGCTTGAGCGTGCTCGAACTGGCAAACGCCAGCAATGCGACTAATCACGTCGAGCTTAACTGGTACGACATGAATGGAATACTGCTAAAGAGTGAAACAGCACAACTCGGCGCGTATTCCCAGCAGCATTTCATTCCGACTGATGTTCTGCCGCAAGGCAGTTATGGTTCAGTCGTAATAACGCCAAGCGACAAGATTATCGCCGGAGCGGCGAGCTATCTCTACGACAACGCCGGTAGCATTGCCACGGCGCACTACCTCGAAGGGCGGGAAGTTTTTGGTAAGGTTTTGTCCGGCACCTTCAACACTTACCTCGATATGTATAACTGGCTTCGGGTAACAAATAATTCGGCGAGCGATCAATTCGCTCTCGTTGATTTCGGCGCTGGAGATACTGAGAGCGTTTATCTCCCTGCTCATGGGCGCCGTGATCTGCTGATTCCCAATGCCAATACGGGTGATAGCTATGGCAGTTTTGCGCTGAAATCTTCGTTCCCCGGCACCGTCTCGGCAAGCATTGTTCGCCGCCGGGAGATTACAGGGGAGGTTGATTATCAGAGCGTTGTCGGGCTGCGCTAAAAAGTTGCGCTAAAAAATGGCACTACCCGGTGTGCGGGGGCTGGCAATCACATCGCGGATGTTGCTCATGCCGCTGATATACATCAGCATTCGCTCCAATCCGAGACCGAAACCGGCGTGTGGCACGGTGCCAAAGCGCCGCAGGTCGCAGTACCAGCTGTAGTGATCAGTATCGAGGTTCATTTCCTTCATGCGTGCAAGTAGGATGTTGAGGTCACTTTCCCGTTCCGAGCCGCCGATGATTTCTCCCAGGCGCGGCACGAGCAGGTCCATTGCCGAGACAGTTTTACCGCCTTCGTCGACCTTCATGTAGAACGGTTTGATTGTTTTGGGATAGTTCGTGACAAAGACCGGCTTGCCGAGAAGCTCCTCGGTCAAATAGCGCTCGTGCTCTGTTTGCAGATCGGCGCCCCAGACCGGTTTGAATTCAAAAGATTTACCAGACTTTTGCAGAGCCTCGATGGCCTCGGTGTAGGTCAGGTGTTCAAAACTGCTGTTTGCCAGGTCGTTGAGCGAAGCGATAATGCCTTTTTCAATCCAGGCGTCGAAAAATTCCATATCTTCGGCGGCGTGTTCGAGGCAATAGCGAGTGATGTATTTGATAAAATCCTCGGCAAGCTGCATATCGCCGGCCAGGTCACAGAAAGCCATTTCCGGTTCTACCATCCAGAATTCGGCGAGATGCTTTGGCGTATTCGAATTCTCGGCGCGAAAAGTCGGGCCAAAGGTATAGATACGCGAGAGGGCACAGGCAAAGGCTTCGGCTTCGAGCTGTCCGGATACCGTCAGGTGGGCAGCCTGACCGAAGAAATCTCCGGCAAAACACTCCGCTTCGCTCTTTTTTTCGCTGTTCGCCGGACCTGCCGGGTTCAAGGTTGTGACGCGGAACATTTCACCGGCACCTTCGCAGTCGCTGGTGGTAATGATAGGCGTGTGCAGATAGACAAAACCGCGGGAATTGAAAAAGCTGTGGATCGCCAGGGACAGGGTGCTGCGCAGGCGAAAAACCGCACCAAAGGTGTTGGTGCGAGGGCGCAGGTGCGGAATAGTTCGCAGGAACTCGTTTGAGTGCCGTTTTTTTTGCAGCACGTAATCGGGAGTGCTTTCACCGAGCACGGCAACTGTTTCCGCCTGAACTTCAATGCTTTGCTCCTTGCCCGGCGACTGGGCGAGTTGTCCACAAATGAGGATCGAGGCGCCAGTCGAGAGCGGTTTGACTGATGATGTAAAATCCGGCAATTCGTGGTCGACGACGACTTGTATCGATTTCAGGCAGCTGCCGTCGTTGATTTCCAGGAATGAGCAGGTTTTGGAGTCGCGTTTGGTTCTTAACCAACCGGCGATAGTTACCTTCTGTCCGCTTTTACCGGTCGAAAATACGTCTTTGATTGTTGTTCGGTTCTTCATTTTGACAGCATTCTTTTGAGTATGAGTTCGGCCCCCGGGACATCCTCCCTGAGCCAGCGGGCTTTTGTGTTAAGACGCTCTTCGTCGCTGATTGGTGGCATTTGCCTGCCGCAGTGTCTGGCGGCATAGAGACAGAGGGCAGCGGCGACCGAGATGTTAAAACTTTCGACAAAGCCGACCATCGACAAATAGGCGCGATAATCGGCTGTGGCAAAGAAATCTTCAGCGGCGCCTTTGACTTCGTTGCCGAAAACCAGCGCCAGTTTTTCCTGGGCAAAAGGCAGGCTCTCGACGGGGACAGACGGAAGAGCTTCATATTGTCCGCTTGAGTGCGGAGCCTGCAGGACAACAGTTTTATAGCCCTCACTCTTGACCACCCTCAAGGCTTCATCTGCTGTTTCGTGGCGGTAGATGTTGAGCCAGCGTTCCGAGCCAAGGGCGATACCGGAGTTCATGCGGCTAGCGCCGCCGACAACGTGAATTGCATGAATGCCAAAGGCGTCGGCGCTGCGAATAACCGCCGAGATATTGTGCTCGTGGTAGACGTTGTCGAGCACGAGGGTCAAGGCAAGGGTCCGATTTTCCAGCACCTTGTCAAAACGGCGAAGGCGTTCATCGGTGACACAGGGGGCAAGAGAGTCGCAGATTCGTTCGGGGGGATAGGGAGGCAAATTGTTCACTTCTTTTTCACCGGAGTTTGTTTGGTCAGGATTTTTTCCACTGCAAGGAAGACCGGGACGGCATCGCCCCCGGAAATGACCATGTCTGTTCCGTTTTCAGCTGCACCGAATAAGCGCAGTTGTGAGGATGAGCCGCCATCGAAGTTAAGCGCCTGGCGAATTTTTAATTCCGGGCGCAGGAGAAAGGCTTGAAGCTGGCGAAAAGAGATACCGGGCAGACCGTTTTTAGTAATAAAAATAATAGCTTTGCCATCGTCGGTCAGTGCCAGTCCACTGCGGCGGCTCATTCGTTCTTCGGCGCGAATCTTGGAGGCGACTCCATCGACAATCAGCCGGGGGCCTGCCTGAATGGCCAGTTCTGGCAAGGGGTTGGGCAGTGCGGCGGAGTTAAAACGCTGGACTTCCAGTTTTGACCGTTTCTTTTGTAAGAGCAGGCCGCTCAAGAGATTGCCTCCCTTGTGAGAAGGGTTCAGTTGTTTGCCGCTACGGACGATAAGTCCAAGTGGGGTAAGTTCCGGGGTGAAAAAGCTGGCGTTAATCAAGAGCAGGGGTTGTTTATCTTCTGCAGCTGGCAGTTTGATGTCCTCGACCTGTGATGTCTCATTTCCGAAGTCACTTGCCATAACAACAGTGGTGGCAAGATGTTCCGGGTTGTAGCGCACGAGGAAGATAGGTGAGTGAATCACGCCTTTGCCGGGCTCAGGGCTGGCGGTTGCGGTTTCAAGACCTGATTCGGACGTTATCCACTTGATTTGGTTTTGCCCGGTAATCAGATTTTCTCCGGTAGTCAGATTCTCTCCGGGGGCGTTAACTGCTGTTATTAGTAGCAGGGCGAAACAGGTAATGATTTTATGCATAGCGGGAGAATCCTGGATTTAATGTTGTCTGGGAACATGCCAGAAGACTCTGCTAAATGGCACTATATTTCAATATTTTGACGGGAACGGGTTGAGCTTGGTCTCAATTGAACATAAAAACGCCAGAGAAATTAGGAGCTCTGTCCTGTTGTGCCGATGTTGTAAACAGAAAAGCTAGAAAAAAATGAGAATAACCAATCATCCTTACGCACTTTTCATTGCCTTGTTAGCGACTATCCTGTGGCTGGACCTTTCTGGTGTCCAGGCCCAGCGGATGCCTTCATTTCGCGCCAAGTCCCATAAAAACACCTATGAGGATCGATATATTGCTTACATGGAGAAGCAGGAGAAGCAGGAGCTGAAAGCTCGGCAGCAATACGAAAAAGATTTGAAAAAGGCTGAAGAGGCCAAACGCAGGGACGATATGCGCAAGCTGAAAAAGGAGCTTGCGGAAAAGAACAGTGAGCTAGTTCGGGAAAGAAAGGCGAAGAGTACGAACGAGAAAAAATTGCAAAGTGAGATAGCCGAGCTGAAGAAACGCCTGGAAAAGATTGAGGGCAAGCCAGCGAGAAAAGACAATGCACATGCTTCTGAGGTGGCGGAGGAAGTGGTCAACGAAGGAAATACAGTTGAGCAGGTGCAGCTTATCGACGAGGCCCCGCATGAAGCTCAATCGCAGGAGGTTCCACCGACTGAGACGGGTAAAGGTGATGACTTTTTCAATGAAATACAGCCGGAAACAGAAAATGAGCCAGTTATTGTCACTTCCAACGAGGAAGTGCTCGGTGAGAAAAAGCAGCCATCCACGACATTTCTCGGTAAATTAAAACGTGCCTTGTGGTAATTTTGCCCACTTTTCAGGGGAATTGTATCACCCTATAGCAGTTGCCTTTCCCCCCTTGGCTGCTGTATGGCTTGAGACCTATGTCCGGAAATTGCCGGCGGCACTAATCTAAGATTTTACGGGCAATTCCGAAATGGAAGGGCAATCCCGAAAAAGAGGGGGGAATACATGTCATACAGGCGTCGTTTGGCCGAAGGCGGCAAGATACTTTCTTTTGAGTTCTTTCCACCCAAAAGTGAAGAGCATCTTTCATTGACGCAGTCCCGAATACTTGAACTGGCGCGATTTAATCCTCAGTTTATGACTGTTACCTATGGCGCAGGTGGAGGCACGAGGCATCTGACACGTGTGCTTGCCGAGTATATTGCTCAGAACACCAGCTCTGTTGCCGTTTCCCACCTTACCTGTGTTGGTCATACAGCAGACGATATTGATCAAATACTTGCGGACCTTTACGAATCCGGGGTGCACAATGTGCTGGCTTTGCGTGGAGACCCGCCCAAGGGGCAGGACAAGTTTGAGCAGCACCCAGATGGATTTGCCTGTGCCCGCGATCTTGTTCGCCACATCAGTAGTCGACATCCGCAGTTCGGAGTTGCCGTTGCTGGTTATCCGGAGAAGCATCTGGAGGCAGTTTCTTCGCAAGCTGACATCGATTATCTCAAGGAGAAAGTTGATGCTGGAGCCGAGTTGATTTTTACCCAACTGTTTTTTGATGAGAACCGCTATTTTGAATTCCTTGAAAAGGCCGCTGCGGTTGGAATCAATGTGCCAATCGTGCCCGGGATAATGCCGATTGGTAATGTGGCCCAAGTGCAGCGTTTTACTTCAATGTGCGGGGCTTCGATTCCTGCCGGGTTAATGACCGAGCTCGAGAAACGTCAGGATGATAATGAGGCTGTTATTGGTTTTGGTATCGAATACGCGATACAGCTTTGTCAGAAGTTGCTTGATGGCGGGGCTCCCGGAATTCACCTTTATACACTGAACAAGTCAAGGCAGGTCGTGCCTGTTGTTGAGGAGCTCTTTGGTCCGGCAAGTCCAGATTTTGCCTGCAAGTCTGTCGCGAGAGCGTAAATTACAGTTGATTTGCGGTTATTCGGGCTGGAATAATTCTTTTAGTTGAGCGGCGCTTACGGGCTTGATTATGTAGTCGTCACCCCCTTGATGCAGAAGCTCAATTATCGCCGCAGGTTTATCGACGGCGCTGGTTATAATGACTCGTGCTCTTGCGCAGCCGAATATGCCAAGCTGATCCTCTGTCTCTCGTAGCGCTTTCAGCGTTTCCTTGCCACCAGCTTTCGGCATCAGCAAATCGAGAAAAATACAATCAAACGGATGAAGTTCTGACCAAGCCTGTTCAAATAGCTGCATCGCTTCAATGCCATCGTTAGCTACTTTGACAGTGCCATAAGGTGCCAGTGTGGCGGCAAGAGCTCTTTGGGTGACAGGATCGTCTTCAACGACCAGGATTTGTCGCTGATAGTTTTTCACTTTTGTTTTTACGAATTTTTCATAGATCGCCCTGATTTGTCGTGTCAGGATAACCTGGAGTTTTCCGCTATTTGTCTCTTGTTCGTTAAAAGATTTGATCGTTTCCAGTAGAAGACGGACTTCAGCTTCAAGTTCGCCGATGTTTTCTCTGGAGTCGTTGCGCATGAAAGGGTCCATAAAAAATTCAGTAAGATTGTCGCGATGTGGAATCGTGCCTCGTCGTTTTATTTGGATGTATTGGCCTAGGGAGAAGTTTCTCGTCTGACGGTTGTAGATATGCCGGGGGTTCGCTTGTAGAGTCCGATGAGACAGGCGCGGGTATGCAGGGGAACGACTGTATTCCGCTGGCGTTTCCAAGTACGGCACAAAGAAACACCTGATACGTCTGTTATTATTGGGGCTTGATGCCAAAGTGTTTTTGAAGCAGAACAGTAATTCTGGCAGATAAGAGAGCAAGCAGAATTGGACTCATTATTATTCTAATATTGTCTCCATTTGCTCCCAGCGCATCATCGCGTCGACTTGTAGAAGTTATCCCCAAGGTTTTCTGTTTAACTAGAGGCTCTTATCTCCGAATTGGTGGAGGAGCAAGAATTTGTGCAATTTGGTCACACAAACCGGTGTTTTTGTCATAAATGAACAGATCGCGACAGCTTCTGACAGAAATCAAGGACAGAAGCACTTAACGTTGTTACCAGGAAATAATTCTGGTTTAGAAAAGAGTTATAAAAATTTGCACATCCCCGCTGGAATTTTTTCGCTAAAATTTTTTTGCTGAAATTTTTCGCAGGGGACCATGAAGAGAAGATTAAGCATGAATACAGAGAAATCCGGTGAATTTAAAACATGGCCCAGTATGACAACTGATTCATATTCTGATTATTGCGAGCATGACAAGATTGTTGCTGCGTTGACTCGGGATGAGTGGATGGAGGTGCGTAACGACCCTGAGTTTGCTTATTGGCTTGACGAGTCTTCGCCAAACTTTCGGGCAGGGCAGAGACCAAAGGAATGGTGGTTGTATGAATCCCGAGAGCCGCGGAATCGACTTGAGGGAGAAGTTCAGCAACTTCTACGTATGAATGAGCTGACGCCTGCCGAGCGCCGGTTTTTTGGTTTGGAATAACCCTGTCAAGACTCCTCCTAAACAGGGTTATTATGGGGGTAGATTCGGGACTCAACCTCCCGTTAACCAATGTGTGTAATTCACTCAAAGGCAAAAAAAGTTTCTCCAGCAGTTTTGCCGCGTAAAACCTTCACGCCAAAGCGCTCATTTACGGCAAAGCGCAAAAGAATATTGAACACCAATTCGGCTACTTCCGGTTCGCCAAGTTCAATCGCAACAAATTCGGCACTGATTTTATTCTTTCCTTTGTTTTTTGTCGCCCAGTCGCTTACTTGCCGCTGCAGACTGATTATTTGCCCGGCAGCCTTTTTGCCAGCCTCTACGCCGGGCTGGTGATAGGCGTTTATGCCGACAAAAGAGGCATAAAAACCAACTGCCCGTTCAAACAAGGCGACGAGAGCGCCTACTGTAAAAGGAGAGAGTTCATCGATAGTTATTGTCAGTGAGAGTTTGCTTTTTTCTGCCAGTGCCAGCTTCGTGCCGTGCAGAAAACCGGAGAGATAATCAGCCGAGGTAATACCGGGTTCAACTTCCAGTTCTTCTTGAGGTGCGTCCTCAATTGCGTAGTCAGACAGCACTTCGATGAACGAGGCGAAGAAATTATCTGGCCCTTCACGTAATTGCTGAATGTAAGCGTGCTGGTCGGTTGAGCCTTTATTGCCATAAACGACAAGGCCCTGATTTACTGTGCGGCCCAGAAGGTCGTATTCCTTGCCGAGTGACTCCATTACAAGTTGCTGCAGGTATTTGGCGAATAGTCCAAGTCGGTCTTTATAAGGTAAAACCACCATATCGCGTTTTGCTGCGCCTTCTGTAGCGCGAAGCCAGGAAAGAGCCAGCAGTAATGCGGGATTGGCGGCGGCTTCATTACTTCGGGTCAGTTCATCCATCTCCCGCGCACCGCGCAGCAAAACGTCGATGTCGATGCCCTCAAGGAGGGCAGGAACAAGTCCGACTGCCGAAAACAGGCTGGTCCTGCCACCAACCCAGTCCCACATGTGAAGGCGAGTTAACCAGCCTTCACGCTCCGCCTGTTGGTCGAGTTTGCTCCCGGAGCAGGTAATGGCCACGGCGTGACGAGTAAATGGCACATCACGGATAGAACAGAATTTTTTTGCTTCAAGCATCCCATTTCGTGTTTCTACGGTGCCACCTGATTTGGAGACGACGATGAATAGAGTGGCGTCGAGATCCGAGTCCAGCTCAAGCAGGGTTTTTCTCATGCCATCAGGGTCAGTGTTGTCGGAAAAGTGCAGCGTTATTTCGCGATCAACTCGTGCCAAAGCTTCGGAGATAAACTGCGGCCCCAAAGCAGAACCACCGATGCCGATAAGCAGGGCGTGACGAAACTTCTTGCCGTTGGTGCTTAAGATATTGCCGTTTTTCAGTTTGGCGACGAAATCCTTGATTGCTGCAATATTCTGCCGGACTTCTTCTGCAATATTGCCGGGTGCGATCTCCGGTGTTCTCAACCAGTAGTGTCCGACTTGGCGATTTTCATCGGGATTGGCAATGCTGCCCGCTTCAAGATTACGCATCTCCTCAAGCGCCTTGTCCAGGGAAGGACTTTTATGGAAGCCATCCTTTCCCAGCCCCATGCGACTTGTATCAATACTTATACCGACTTCAGGGAAATATCGGTGCGAAGATGAAAAACTATCCCAGGCTTTGTTCATCGAGAACCCCATGATTTTACGTGTGGAAATGTTTGTTGGCGAATTGTCTCGCTGCGTCATTGCATAACATCAGTTTCTGAGTCAGGCCAGACCGGGAAACACGAGGGTGAAAATTCCGGGTTCAGTTTACGATAAAATATGCCGACTAGATTCTCCATGGGATGAATATTTTGGGTGTGTTGAAAAACACTCCCATTTTGGAAATGGAGAGTGCATATGCAGGATTTAAAAATCGATGAATCAGTTCGCGATGCAGCTTTCCTTTGGATTGTCGCCGCTCTGCTCGGTTTGGCATGTTTCTATGAAGCAGATGCCGCACGGGCGGCTGCGAATCAGCAAATGACCGTAGACAATTGTTGTAGTGTACTTACGGACCTGATCTAGCCCGGTGTGCCATGTAGGGGCGCCTCGAGAGGCGCCCTGCACCGGGTTAAATGATGAGGCTGAATGATGAGGCCGTTTCGGCCTACCTAGCAGAAAGGGAAATTCCGAATTCTGTTACTCCTGATGACAATACCCGCTTGCGAAGTACTTCAGCTCCAAGACTTCCTGCCCGGTTAGTGCTTAGTTTGACAATACCATAGCTGTCAGCGCTTACCGCCGGTGGAGTAAGCGAGATTATGTTGTTTGTTCCGCTAGTCATGGGCGAGGTGGTTGGGCTCTTTCCGGGTAATGTCAGTGTGGCATTGATACTGCTTGTGGAAACATTCATTAGCTGCATCTCGTTGCTGAGACCGATAAAGGAATTGAAGCTCGTGTAAGCGTTAAAGCCGTATACGCCATGGGCTACCGAAGCATATGCGGTTTCAATATAACCCTGAGTCCGGTTACGGATATAAACAACTGATTGGGCAACAAGTGCCAGGGGTAGATTGGATTTCATTTTGACATAGCCAAACGTTCTGGTGCCAGTGCTGCTCGGAGCTGGGAAATGCCGCTGCGAAAGAGCGGGCATCTTGACAGTTGTTTGACTGAGTATAGCGCCATCGTTGCCGATAAATTGCAGATCAAGAGAGATATCGCTTTCCAGCAGATTTGCGACTTCGACATAGTTTTCGGTAACTGTTCTGCTGTCCGACTGATCGGTAACAAATGGTGCATAGAGCCAGCTGGAGTTTCCGGTGCTGGCCGGGACGGCAAAGGCATAGTCGTAAGGATTCTGGTTTGAGCCCTCAGCGTAGCGGACAATTGCCGCCAGGTAGTGGGCTGAAGCATTATCCGGAATGATCAGATTTGTCCCGACATTCCCCGGTCCGGGGACGACATGTCCACCATCGACATCACGTCGACCGAGTGGCGGAACAGTTATCGTTTGTTGGCTGACCAGGTCGCCAGTCATGTTGTAACGTTTGATGGTGTAGCCTTGTTCCGAATTTTCCAGGTTGGCGACGGTCAGCCAGTTGTAAACCGAGTTGTTGATATCTGCCGGGTTGTTACCCGGATGATAGGAGTTGTAGATTACCGCAGACGTGCCTTTGTTGAAGTTGTGTAAAGGCTCGCTGTAACTGAAGGCATAGTGATAATCTGCAGAGGCGCTGCTATCCGGGTAATAAAGAGTTACACGCCCGGCAAAATCGTCATGGGATGCCGCAAGCTTCAACATGCCATAGGTGTCTTTTTCAAAGCCCTGAAGATCGTTAAGTATTATATCCTGCTGCGTTAACGGCGGAATTGTCCAGGACTGGGTAATCTGGCTGCCGCTGCCGCCAATAGAGTAGAGTGTCAGGCTGACCTGCATTGCAGTTGTTGCGTTAAGATTCATCACTTCGAGAATATTTATCATTCCGATAAAGCCGTTCCAGAACCCGAAAGCCGGATTGGGGACTACCGGTTCAGCAGTGAAGTGTAATGTAAGCGGGCCGGTGGCTACGTTAACGCTATATCCGACTTCCGGGTAAAATTTGTAGCCGACAGCAGAGGCCGTTACGGTATATGAACCGATTGGCACATCGTTTAAAGTAAAACTGCCGCTGCTGTTTGAAGTAGTTGAGCGAATTCCGGCAACCACTACCGCTCCTGATAAGGGAGAGCTATCGAGATCTAGCAGTTTGACTGTGCCGCTGATGTTAAAACCGCCGTTTGGCGAACTGTCGAGACAGTTGATGACACTGTCGCCATCGCTGTCACCAGTGTCTTCGACGACACCGCAGCCGCAGAAACCAGGCGCCAGTTTTGCCGGATCGGTCGGGCAGGAATCAGTGTAGACAGTCAGGGAGATAGCTGCCGTCAGGCCGCTGGCATTTCCTGCGGCATCAAAAGTTCGGGCGGTGACCAGATAGGCGGCAACAGGCAGAGTAGAAGTTGTCAGGTTCCAGTTTGTGCCGATGGTGGCCGTAATCCCGCGACTGATGCCATTCATGAAAACTTCAACCGTTGTGCCGGCTTCGGCTGTGCCGGAGATAGTCGGCGTCTTATCCTGTGTCGAACTCAGATGAAGAGGAGATGTGATTGCAGGCATTGCCGGTGGTGTAACGTCAACTGTGACATTAATAATCGCCGAAAGTCCGCTGACATTTGAGCTGCCATCAGTAGCTGTTGCCGAAAGCTGGTGTGCCCCCTCGAGTATCAGTGGGGTAGTGAACCCCCAAGTCCCGGCTACAGATGTAGGCGTCGCGCCAGCTGAGACGCCGTCAATAAAAATCTCGACCGAACTCAAAGCTTCGGCGGTTCCCTGTAAATAGGGTGTGCTGATAGAAAGAAGTGAGCCATTGATGTGTGAAGTGATTACTGGAGGCAGAGGCGGGGTAATGTCTGCTGCATGCACTACATTTGGCAACAAAATGTTGAAAAAAACAAGCGCGATAAGAAGGGTTAATATTTGTCGCATGCCGTTTTTGCCTGGAGTTTGGGATTATCTTGCAGTTTTGTTGTCGGCAGAAGTCGGGTTGGACTTAAGTGAAAACTGTTCATGAGGCAAAAAGAAATGGACTATCGATTTGGCAGAAGTGAACCTTATTAGAAACATCAATCAAGCGGGCATAAGGATTGAATCAGTGAAAAGAGAACAGCAGGGCCTTCTACAAAAGTTAAAGGCCCTGCTGTTTTGTGGTCATCAACAGCGATTGCTGGGGTCGTTCAGGTCCTGGTAATGGCTGGTTTCCGGGGGTGGCTCACTCTGACTGCTGGAGTAAGGGGTTGAAAAAGGATAGTCCCTATTTTCGTCATCCCCAACGCCGCTGCCTTTAAACAGGTTCCACACAGGCCACCAGATAACAAGCAGCGGAAAACGAAGCAGTGTAATCAACCAGGTAACTACAGGCGAGGTGCCAGAAATCTCAAGCCGATTTTGCTGCAGATAGAGGTAGTTTGAGAGACCACCGACATACCTGTCACAGGCATAAACGCAATAAATGCATAGAGCGAAGATATGCAAGTGAGCAAGGCTGATGTCGGTATCTATTCCGAAAAACTCAATACCAACGACAAATAGCAATATTGGTGAAAGTGCTATCAGGATATCGTGCACCCTCACTTTATAGAGCTCTTCCATCAGGGATTCGTCTATTTGTATTGTCACCGGATTCTCATCGTCTTCGATATCATCTTCTACGGGCAGTTTTTCCGTTGGATGGTAATGGCGAAAAATTAGCAGGGCATGCAGCAGTACCATCAATGCTAGTGTATCAATAAACCAATCATAATTGATGAGGTCTATTGCTGGCTTGCGATGAAAGGCCACACGGCGCTTGGCATCGGCGTAATGCCGATAAGTCGGTGAACCGTGTTTTCTCAACATTGCGTTTAGATCACTGTGCGCTTTTGGGTTCTCTGCCGGGGCAATCCAGAACTGCCGGGTAGGGTCATTTTCAATTTCGGAAATGTAGCCAAAGTCGACTTTTGTTGGAAGCCAGGGCACTCCGGTCAGTTGATTTGTCGAGTATGGCACCAAAAGAAAGTAAAATGTTGCCAGGTACAGCAACAAATGCGGCACAAGAAACAATTTCCCGATCAACGCACCAACTCTGCGCAAAGCAATAAACAAAGCGACAAGGCTGGTGCCATAGGCAAGCCAACGCAACCAGGGGTCTAGTCCGACAGTGTTGGCCCAGACGATAAGAGCCTTATTGATATCGAACGGAGTTAAAAACTCCGCCGGTGGAGACAACATCACAACTAACAGAACTACCGGCAGGATACAGAGCAGTATACCCAGTAAGGCATACAAATTTTTCCTGATTTCAGCAGGAACAATCAAATTACGTTTCATACAAACCTCCAAAACAAAAACCTCAAATAAAAAACATAAGACTGCCAAATCGAGTCCACATGAAAGAAATGGACTCAAGGCGGTTTTTGTACCCGGATGGAGAGATTGCAACGAGAGGGAGCGGCTAAAGTCAGTCTGCTGAATGTAGCAGCGTTTTACTGGAATATCTAGCTCGGAAATTGCGAGTGCAATTATCGCAACGGTTGTCCGGGTCGACACTCGACCGGACAAGATAACCACGATGAAGATGTACACGGCTCAGGCAAATCTCAGAGAGGTATGGGAGTTAAAAGCCTTGAACTTCCAAACAAATTTGCCTTCACCATATCGTGAGGTAATTTGGGGGGGGGAATTTAAGGCGTTCTGATATTGCCTGTCAGGTTAAGTCTGAGCTGGTACACATTAGTCCTCAATTGCACCAGAGTCCGCCGGGCGTGTCCCGTCGCATTTAGGGTAGCTGGTGCAGCCGTAAAACGATTTCTCTGAACTCTTGTTCTGCCGAAGAATCATTGGTCCCTGGCACTTAGGGCAGATTCGAGGCATGTTTTCTGACGTATCAATGCTTTGCATATCACCGAGCAGCGTCTGTCCAAGGAACGTCACGCAATCTGCCCCTTCGAGGCGGAGCATGAATTCACCCTGACTCAAGTTACTGGAAAGCACATTCATTGACCCCACCCAGGAAATACAGTTGTCGATGATAAGTGCCTTTTGGTGTTTGTCGCGACTAAGGAGCAGTTCGCAGCCGCATGATTCAAGCATTTCCAGTGCCTCGCGTCCGAGACGAGGGTCAATTGTGCCATTTTTGTCTGCCGAGGGGACAATGCAGGTTACTTTTACTCCCTCATTCACTTTCCTGCGGAACAGCTCCACGTAACGACGGACACGCCGCGGTGTGACAAAGGCGGAAATAATTTCAATACTTCGTTTGGCGTTGATGATATCGATATCCGCAAGTCGGTCAAAGCTTTGGGCGTTGGCAAATATCCGGCGCGACCTGTCCGATGCAAGATTGTCGGCAACTTCACCAATATCGGCTGAAGCCAGTGCTAACGAACTTATAAGCTGACGGGCATCAATTATTTCTGCGGTGCTTTGGGCCTGGGCAAGCAGGTAGCGCAGTGTGCTTTGTGAAGACAGTTTTTTCTCGAGCCACTGCAAGTTGGCAATAAAGACGAGTTGTTCTTTTGCCCGGGTAATCGCTACGTTGAACAGCCTTGTTCCGTCTTCATCGGGGCTGTCTGACTGCAGAAACATACCAGCCTGTCCCAAGGGAAAACTATCCGGGATATCAATGACAATTGTTTGTTTCTCGTCGCCTTGATAGCTGTGAACTGTTCCTGCCTGCACAACATCACCGAGATTGCTGGACTGGAGCATTTTTCTCAGCAGACGGGCTTGTGCAGCGTAGGGAGTAACAACGCCAAGAGCTCCTTCCGCCTGCAAGGCGCCGCAATCATGTAATCGGGAGATTACGGCTTGTATGACTGCTGCGTGTACAAGGTTGTATTTTGACTTGTTTCTGTCCTTGCCACAAATTGGCCCAATTTCAGAGGTGTCGATAATCGTCAGTGATTGCCTTATCAGACTGTCCGGGGCGGCGCGAAAATCGGATTGTCTGTCTGCTGAAGTTTTCAGCAGACCTCCGTATATCCGGCCGGAAATGAGGTCGCAGATGCCACTGTCCATGCGGAATTGCTCGTTTAACTGAACAAGACGCTTAACCGACTTTTCACCAGCGTCGATCAGGTGAGCGATACCGGCCGCAGCAAAAATGTTTTGCCCCAGGCATTGATAGAGTTCAGTTTCGTCAGTTTGGAGAATCGGAGAGAGCTGGCGGAAATCTCCGGAAATCAGCAGTTTTTCGCCGGCCAGTCCGCCAACAAAGTAAAGCGCCGGAAGGAGCACCATTGAAGCTTCGTCGACAATCACCACGTCAAACTGACCAAGTTCCTGATATGAGAGGTATGTCCTGGTTACAGTTGCGCCAACAACACGGGCTTTCTTGACGATTTCGCCGGATTTGCCTGTTACTGCCTGGCGAATTTCAGTCAGGCGGGTATTGGCCGCAATTATCTCGCAATCAAGCTTTTTTTCGCTTGCGGCGATACCCTGCTTTGAGATGCCAGATAGAGCAGCTTCAAGTTCCACAACTTTCTCTTTGCTGGCAACAAACTCAGTCTTGATGTTTGACGAAGTATTCCGAATATTGTCAACCAAGGCGGCAGAGTGATTGAGGCGTTGCTCGTATACCGCCTTCAGAGAGTCGATGTTGCTCTGGCTGCGGTAAAGGAATTTACGCCAGCCTTTGGCCGATTTAACCTTGTTTTGTTCTTCAGTCAGTGTTTGAAGTTTCCGTTGCAGGCCACGCAGAGTCTTTTTTCCTGTCGCTGCATTTTTTTCGTGTTCAAGCAGCTGTGCGCTCAGCTTGGAGGAAGCAAGCTTCAAAGTCCCCAGCTCGGCAAATTGTCGCAGAATACCAGCGTTTACCATCTTTGTTTCTTCCGCACCGGCGATCAGCAAATTTAGAGATTCGATTTCTTTCTCAAAGACCTTTTGCCGCTGCTCGAGCGCTCCTTCGACCGTGACAAAACCACCGAACTCGAGTCGAAGTTCTTCGTGGTGTATTCGTCCAGCGCGGATAATACTGTTTTGCGTCAGAGCCTCGGCGGGTCTACCTTCGACGACGGTATTTAGTCCCCGGCAGAGTTTAAGAATGACCTGATCGACTGCCTGGTTAGTGTTTGAACAGACAAGAATTCGTTTCCCCTGATCGTGGAGAATGCGCACCAGAGTGGACAATACTTCGGTTTTTCCAGTGCCCGGGGGCCCCCAGATGTAGGTCAGATTATTCGCCAGCGCCTTTTCAACGGCTTCTCTTTGGCGCGAATTTAGCGGCTTGCTTCCAGTATATTGCTCTAGTCTGTTAAAGGTTGCCGTTGGTAATTCTTTGCCGGAGTTGGTCAGTGCCAGCTGAGCGAGATTTTTGTTGAAAGGCTGTTGCAGAGTCTTGTTCGCGACTTCATCAAGGCGCTGTTTGAGGCTTTGCAGCAATGCGCAGTTGTCGATGCGCAGGTGGCATTGTTTGATTTCCGGACCAAAGTCTTTGTTCAGTTCGATTGCAATACGCTGTTTGAGTAGCCAGGCCAGCTGGCCGCTGGCGGACTGTCCATCGACAGTGGCATCAAGTGGCGTGCCTTCAATCGTCGCCATTTCATCGTCAATTGGGAATTCGTAGGTAAAACCCGATGAGGAGATTTTAAACTCCTGTGTGACCTTTTTTCCATTTTCGAGAATTATCTTTGAACTGCCGCTACGTTGCTTTTTCTGTTCCTCAATGTATTTCCCAACTGCTTCAGAAAAAGCAAGTTCGGGGCCGGAGTCAGTGGTCCGGCCATCCTCGCCAAAGCTGTAATGATGTTCAAGCCGGATATTATGCTTTTTCTCGGGCACCCACTTCACCGGACGTCCGCTGACACCACAGGGCTGAATCAGCGTCTGTTTCGTCTTTGCCGAAGTTTTTCCCGATGCGCCGGAATCATCAGCTGAGTTGTTATCCGACATTCGCTGGTCCTGTTTTGGGGTGGTTATTCATGCAATGTAATTCTGGATAATTTATCGTGTGCCTATCGGAATATGTCAAATATTCCATGATTGCCGGTCTGAGTTGGGTATCAGATTTGAAGTCACGATATGAAGGGGGTAATGCATGGCTTGCCATATTGCAGTCAATCATGGTGATGTGGCTCCAATGGCGAACAAGATAGAGAGAACCAGGGCAATATGAAAATCCTTCACACCGCCGATTGGCATATTGGTCGAATCCTTTACGGAAGAAAACGCTACGAGGAATTTGAAGCCTTTCTTGTCTGGTTAGCCGAGACTATTCAGCAGAATGAGATTGATGTCTTGTTGGTGGCTGGTGATGTCTTTGACACCAGTGCGCCGAGCAATCGCGCCCAGGAGCTTTATTATCGTTTTTTGTGTCGTGTGGCGGGGTCATCCTGTCGGCATGTTGTTGTCATCGCCGGAAATCATGATTCTCCTTCGTTTTTGAATGCCCCGAAGGAGCTGCTTAAAGCCTTGAATGTTCATGTGGTTGGCAATGCGTCGGAGGCTATGGCGGATGAAGTGCTGGTGCTTCGTAATGAGCAGGACGCTCCAGAATTAATTGTCTGTGCTGTTCCCTATCTTCGTGATCGGGATATCCGCCTGGCGGAGGTGGGTGAAAGTATTGAGGACAAAGAGCGCAAGTTGATTGAGGGTATTTGCAATCATTACGCAGTTGTTGCTGATTTAGCTCAACAGAAGCGCAGTGAGCTAGCGGTTGATATTCCTATTGTTGGTATGGGGCATCTGTTTACGGCTGGTGGGCAAACAGTTGACGGCGATGGCGTGCGTGAGCTCTATGTCGGACCTCTGGCTCATGTGACAGCCGGAATTTTCCCTGAATGTTTGGATTATGTCGCTCTTGGGCACTTGCATGTCCCGCAAAAGGTAGGCGGTTCTGAAATTATTCGCTACAGCGGTTCGCCTTTGCCGATGGGATTTGGTGAAGCAACTCAGCAAAAGATTGTTTGCCAGGTTGAATTTCGTCAAGAACCGGGTTTTCGTCGAGAGCTGGGTCAGAGCACAGAGAATTCAATTGAGTTGAACGAAATCTCGAACAGGACAACCGTGCAATTAATCGATGTGCCAGTGCTGCAAAAACTCGAATGCATCAAAGGAGACCTGGACGGCATTCTAACTAGAATTCGCGAATTATCAGCTGCTTGCCGCCAGGATGGATCGTCTGTTTGGCTTGAAGTTTTGTATGAAGGAAGCGCAGTGATTGGTGATTTGCGTGAACGATTGGAGG
>JAQTWB010000208.1 GCA_028689495.1 bacterium
GTTCTCAAGGCGGCTGATTTGCCTGTCTTATCTCTGTCACGCGTTGCTTTCGGAGAGTTTACCCTGGGGGATCTTGCGGAAGGGGAAATAAAGCAGATATCCCACGCGGCGTAAGTAACCTGGAACCAACTTTCTGCCTCCTGGATTTGACATAAGCTATTCATTTCTCTACAAGGCTCGTGCGGGGTAGAGCAGTCTGGTAGCTCGTCGGGCTCATAACCCGGAGGTCGGTGGTTCAAATCCGCCCCCCGCATCCATCCTCGACTCCTCCAAGCCAGCGCTGCCAGAAATAGTATCACACAATTTTGGTGATTTATGGCGATTAAGCTGTCAGAAGTTTCCGCAAACGACATAGTCCTAAAATCGCGATCCTACAGCGGCTCCGGTCCGCGCTATACAAGCTATCCTACTGCCGTTGAGTTTACAGAAGAATTTTCCGCTTCATCCTGGGAAGAAACACTGCGTGCCGATGCCGCTGGATTGATGCCTCTTAAGGGTGAGTTGGAGGCCGTGGCCACCGGTCCACGTTCTTACGCTCTTTATCTGCATCTGCCATTTTGTGAGTCCCTTTGTTATTTTTGCGCCTGCAACAAAATTATTACCCAAGATCGCAGTGTAATCGAACCGTATCTTGCCGCCCTGTTTGCCGAGATTCATTGGTACCGGGATATTCTCGGTTCAGATATTTCAGTTGAGCAGATTCACTGGGGCGGTGGTTCGCCGAATTATCTTTCGCCTGACGATATGCGTCGTGTGCATCAGGAAACACTGAAAGCTTTTCCAAACCTCGCTTCCGGGGCTGAAGTCTCTATCGAAGTTGATCCGCGGACGATGAAGCCTGGACAGCTTGAAGCTCTGCGTGAGGTTGGTTTTAACCGAATCAGCATGGGTGTTCAGGATTTCGATGATACCGTGCAGCAGGCGGTGAATCGCATACAGTCGTTTGAGATGACAAAGAAGCTTGTTGAAGAAGCGCGTGCTCTTGGATTTACCGGCGTCAATGTTGATTTGATCTACGGACTTCCGGGTCAGACGTTAACGGGATTTCGCGATACCTTGACCAAGGTGCATAAATTATCTCCCGATCGTGTTGCGCTTTATGGTTACGCTCATGTTACCTGGAAGCAAAAGGTGCAGAAGGCATTGGAGAGAGTGCATTTGCCGACACCGGACGAGCGTATCGAGATCTTTGCCGAGGCCGTTAAATCGTTTTCCGAAGCTGGTTATAGCTATATCGGCCTTGATCACTTTGCTCGCCCCGAGGATGAACTCTCTATCGCGCTAGAAGAAGGCCGCTTAAATCGCAACTTCATGGGGTATACCACTCATCGGGGTGCCCGTATTTTGGGTTTTGGTGTCAGCGCAATTTCTACCCTGCCCAATGCCTTTGCTCAGAACACAAAAGACATTCTTGTCTATCAGGAGAGCTGGAAGAACAGGCGCTCGTCAGTTAACCGTGGTCTGCTCAAAACGCGTGAAGACTGTCTTCGCGGTCTTATTATCGAGCGGATAATGTGTGAGGGAAAACTCGACATAGGTGAAATTGAGAGAAACTGGCAGATAGATTTCCGCCAGCATTTCGCCGAGGCGCTTGAAAAGATCGATTTGATGAAGGCTGACGGTCTTTATCGCGATACTGGCGACCTGATCGAGCTTTCCGAAATTGGACGAGTTTTCTCGCGCAATATCGCCATGGCTTTTGACGAATACATGGAAAAATACGCGGCGAAGAAGGTGTTTTCCCAGTCGGTGTAATGACTGGCGTTGTCTTGCCGAACACATTATGGGCGCCTCGAGAGGCGCCCGCCAACATCCGGGTTACCCCCGATTTAGCAGACTGCGAAGTTTTTCAATTCCCAGTTCCAGCTCCGCTTCCGGCGGACCAAAGGAAAAGCGGGCGAATGATTCGAAACGGCTTTTGTGGCCACCGCGCCTGTGTCCGGGGTTGATATCGAAAAAGGTACCGGGAACAATGATTACTCCGACCTCAAGGGCGCGGGAGAAGAGTTTCCAGCCATTGTTCAGTTCTTCCGGCAGGAAGCTCAGATCACCCCAGCAATAGAATCCACCTTCTGGTTCTGGTGTTACAGATATGCCCATGTCGGAGAGGCCGCGAACAAGAAGGGCTCGTTTCTTCGAGAACGCTTGTTGAATCGCCCGGGCTTCGCGGTCGGCGATTTCAGGTTTGACCAGGGAAAGGGCGGCAAGCTGCATCGGTCGGGCCGCACCGCCGTCGAGGAAACTTCCGGCTGAGGCAATGCCATCGATAATTTCCTTTGGCGCGACCGTCCAGGATATTCGGAATCCGGGATAACGCCAGTTTTTTGTCAGTCCATCGATGAGGACCACCGGGTCAGAGTTCACATCATCTACGTATTGGGCGGCGGAGACACTCAGATGAGCGTTGCTGTAGATATAGTGGCTGTAAAATTCGTCAATAATCAGATTGCAGGAGAGTTTTCGTGCAGTTCCGACCCAGGAGTTCAGAGCGCCACCGGCAATTAGTTTGCCAGTTGGATTACAGGGATTTGACAGTAACACGGCCGATAGGCCAAAGCTGAGAATTTGTTCCTCAAGCTCGCGCACATCAAAAGCGTAGCCACGTTCCGGTTTTAGTGGAATTGGAATTGGCACAAAGGTGCCGAAGGCATCAAGCAGTTCTTCATAAGCGGTATAGTCGGGGATAAAGTGTCCAACGTTGACTCTTCCCAGAGTGGAGACCAGTCTTGTCAGAGCCAGACGTCCGCCGGAGCTGATTGCCACGTTTTCGTAGGTATACTGACTTTTC
>JAQTWB010000017.1 GCA_028689495.1 bacterium
CAGTGAGGCCGGCTTGGGCAGGATTGGCGTAGAAATATACTATCCGTTCAATGACTTTTCCTGCATCCAGCAACACTGGTGAGTCGTAGCGTTCAGCCCACACGGTACGGTTTCTTCTTCCCAGAAGTGTGTTGATGGCGTGCGCACTTTCTCTTTTGAAATATAGAACAAATCGACTCAAGTCCTCGGGATTTTTGATCATCACCAACATATGGATATGATTCGCCATGACGATGTAGTGGCAGATGGTAACAGGATGCCTTGATTGAGCGGCCGCCAGGTAACCTTTTATTATACGCTTCATGAAGGGTGCGGCGGTCATGGGCAGTCCTTCTTCGATGCGGAAACAGAGCTCATAGACGGCATCGTGGATAAACATTTTCGGATTTCTCGCCATACCTACCTCACGCAGCTGAAACTTGATTGCAGAGGTATTATCGCTCGGTGTGGAAAATGGTTTCAGAAAAGTAACCCGGTTCCAGCTACCGCGTTAACCCGGTTCCAGCTACCGCGTTAACCTTGTTTGTCAAGCCAGTTGTGATAAGAGCCGGCATGCTCTTTCAATTATAATTTGTGTAGTGATGTTTTCACCTCTATAGGCTGTTGGTTTTGCCAGCCTATAGAGGATGCCAGACAAGGTTTTTATTCGTTAGCCTCCATCGGTGGCTGTTGTGGGCAGTGTTAAGGAGAACCGTTCTTAACACTGCTTGCGCAGTGATTTTAACTAGGAGAATTGAATGATGAAAGAAGAGGTTTTTGCTGATGACATTTCTTTGCTGCTTTATGCGGCACATGAAGGCGATGTCGACTCCCAGTTTAATTTGGGGTTGATATATGAAAATGGACACGGACTCGCAGCAGATCCGGTTCAGGCAGCCAGGTGGTATGAAAGTGCAGCATCGGCGGGTGATATTGATGCTGTTTTTTCTCTTGGTACGCTTTATCGCTTGGGCCGGGGTGTTGGGCGCGACTATGCTAAGGCTTTGGCGCTGTTTACACAGGCGGCGACTCGCGGGTGTTCACGTTCGAAGTTTCTGCTTGGCGTTATGCACTATCTCGGAGAGGGGGTCAGGTCCGATCAGAACGCGGCTGCCCAGTGGTATCGGGATTCGGCGGCGGAGGGTTTGCCGCAGGCTCATCTTTTCCTTGGCATAATGAACTACCATGGAGTCATGTCGCAGAATGAGAACGGCACTCTTGGGGTGGCGGATATGCGCGAAGCAAGGATTAGCTTGAATCAGGCGGCAAAACACGATCTGCCGCTTGCTTGGTATTACCTTGGTGTTATGTCTTACTTTGGAATTTCTGTAGAGAAGGACTACTCTGAGGCGGCACGATGGTTTCGCAAGTCGGCGGAACGAAGTGTTGTTGGCGCCCAGTTTTTCCTTGGCCTGATGTATCAGCTGGGGAATGGAGTGCCGGTTCTTCGAAGCGAATCGATGAAATGGCTTATCCTGGCGGCGAGCGGCGGGTGCAAGGATGCGGAATATTTTCTCGGTGTTTTACGACTTTCGAGGAACTAGTGTTTCATTGAGCTCTTATGGTCGGGGCTAGGGTTGAATCACAAGGCGAGATAATCAGGAGATTGTCTCGCCCCATGTCAGTACATTGGAGGTTCAAAGCATTTCTGGGTCATGTAAGGTGTTTTTTCTGGCATTCTTGAAATTTATACCAAGGCAAATGGTTGGGTACCATATTGCCGAATCAGCTGAAGTAGTGGTCGCCGGTCGAGCCGGGGATGACGCGAGAGGATCGTCGTGGCACTGCGCTGAGATTGTTGCTCTACTGGTGGGGCGCCAAGTTCAAAATCTTTGGTTTTGTTACCTAGAAGTTAAGATTTTCGTTTTAAACGATAGAAGTTCAGTTCTTGTCCTCGCGACTTTTATGCGGAGGCGCTTTTGTATCTTTTTTTAAAACCGCAAGAGAACGAAAATAAGCACGCGTTCGCCCCACGGTATTATCTGAGTCAGTCATAATTCCCAGTCGGAATTTTTGGGGCGGCTCTTTCCCAAACTGTTCACGATAATCGGCTAATGGGTCTACTGTTTCGGATATCCAGCCATCTCCCGCACTTTTTCTACCTTGCAGGACTATAATTCGAGATCGATCGGTATAGGGGCTTTCAAAGGTGCTGCCTGCTTGTTCAACACCACTCCAAACATAGTTGAGGCTCGAATCAGGCGGATACTTCCCATATAACGCCTTTATAGCCTTGTATTTAGTGTTCATCAAAAAAGAAGAATTGTCGGGCTCATACTCAAATATAAGGTACATTCGAATCGGATAATCGTCCCCGCTTTTTGTTTTCGGATTGGCTGCGGGAGGGAATTCTTCAATGCGCCAGCTCCAGGTGATAACTCGAGCTTCGTCTACAGAAAATATTCGCTTGCTGATAAGGGCCGATGCTCCCCCTTCACTTTCAAGTTTCAATATCATTCCTCCGCTTGAGTTGGGGATAACCGAATAGTGAGATTGTTTGGGAACTTTCTCGAAGGTAAGTGGTTCCCAGTTGGTGAGTGAATCAAAACTCTCCGAAAAGATCGCATCTCCTGCTTCCGCGTACAGCGTCCCTAAACAGGAGATAGTATAAACACAAAGTAGAACAACGAAACGCACCCACTTCATTGTTCTATGGTTCGTTCGGCGGCAGCGATTGGAACCGAAATCTTTGGTTCGTCAGCCTGTGCTGTGAAAGCAAATCCAACAAAGAGGATCGATATGGGCATCAAGTATTTCTTGGTGAACATGCTTTTCTCCTGATAATCGATTTAAATTAAGCCACATACCATTGCCGACTCTACCGATATCTTCTTCTGTCTTCCCCGGCTGTTTAGCAGTAGTAAAAGATACACTATTGATATTTGGTGAGTCGGAAGAGATACGCTGATCTTCTAACCAAAACTA
Source organism: bacterium (assembly GCA_028689495.1). Lineage (GTDB taxonomy): Bacteria > Bdellovibrionota_C > UBA2361 > SZUA-149 > JAQTWB01 > JAQTWB01. The sequence goes on from JAQTWB010000017.1 coordinate 2,905, forward strand.
TGAGTAGAGGGCAATCACTAAGTGACTTTGTCCCCAAATGGCAGAAGTTTGAGGTGAGCGTCAACGGACTCTACTCGTTTATCGCGTGAGAATATCGCCGGAAAAATAATTATCAGCCTGTAATAAATTCCACGTGCTCCCCACTCAGGTGGGAGTGAACCTTTACTGCGAGGATAATTATGGATACAAAACTGATGAACATTAAACAATTGAACGATGTTAGTGGCGAAGCGCGTGAGCTTCTTTCCAAGGCTCAGCAGGCTTACGGCTTTATTCCGAACCTGCTTGGGGTCTTGGCGAACGCCCCATCGGCGCTAAAAGCGTATATGACTCTTAATGGTATATTTGACGAAACATCACTCAGTCCTACCGAGCGACAGATTGTGCTTTTGACGGTGAGTTTTGAGAACGAATGTAGCTATTGTATGGCAGCACACTCGGCAATTGCCACAATGCAGAAGGTTGATAGCGAAATCGTCTCAGCTCTACGGAGGGGACAGCCTATAGTAGATGATAAGCTGGAAGCGTTAAGACTTTTTACACAAGAAGTCGTTTCATCGCGTGGTTGGCCGTCAGAAGAAACAAAATGTCGCTTCCTTGAAGCAGGATATGAGCCCTCGGTGATGCTTGAGGTGGTCCTTGGAGTTTCACTTAAAACACTGTCAAATTACAGCAATCACCTTGCTGATATTGAGCTTGATGCCAATTTCAAGAAGATGGCCTGGAGCAAATCGAGCTGTGAAAACGGATCGTGTAAATGTTCTTGAAATTTTAAAAATGGATTTCATAACGGTGTAAATGAGAAAGGAACTTGGTGACTGAACCGGAGGAGGTATTCGTCCTCCGGTTTGCTTCCTCACTCTAATGCGGCGTCTTGGGCGGGATGGTGGCCCAGTTGATGATTCATGTTTGCTGAAAAGTAGCCTATCCCGGTCGTCAAAACTGATAGCCCGTTACAGAATTTCCGCAGTGGGCATTTGGTATCAGTGTCCTTCGCAAGAGCAGGCGTATTCTGCCTTGCCACATTCCCTACACAAGCTAGTTTCAAATGGAATTCTGAAATTCTTGGGTTTGGATGCCGCACCATGTTTTAGTTGAACGATGAGGTTGTAGCCATGGCCTTCGGGAAGCGGTTCTTTTGAGAAAAGACTGCCACCCTTGGTTTCGAATTCAATTTTCTTTTTTCCTGAAGGTGCATCAGCAGTCAATGTCGCGACCTGACTGGTGACAGGAACGCGCTCCAGTTTATCGTTATGGAAAGTAAGGCTGACGTAGTGATCTTTCTCGATAAAAAACTCTGCGGTCAATCCATCCATCTCGAGAAATCGCCCACCCTTCATGTCAGCAACCTGTGTCTCGGCAACGGCGAGACTGCTGACACTAAAAAGGGCAACAATAAGAACGACAATTATTTTTTTCATGTTTTTTCTCCCTTGTTTTCTCCACGCTGCTCAATCCAGATGTAAAGAGTCGGCAGTAGAACTAATGTTAAAAAGGTTGAGGTAATAATTCCGCCAATAACTACGGTGGCGAGCGGTCTCTGTACTTCTGCGCCTGCTCCTTGAGCGATGGCCATGGGCAGGAGTCCGAGGCTGGCAACAAGTGCGGTCATCAGTTTGGGTCTGAGGCGGGTCAGCGCACTTTCAATCATTGCTTCTTTCAGTGGCAGTCCTTCCGAACGCAGTTGATTGGTGAAACTTATCAGCATGAGGCCGTTTAGAACTGCAATTCCACTTAGTGCAATAAAACCTACTGCGGCAGAAATGCTGAATGGCAAGCCCCGCAGATAAAGAGCAAATATTCCGCCGGTTGCAGCCAGCGGAACACAGAGAAAGATAAGTAACGCCTGTCGGAGACAGTTGAATGACAGGTATATGAGGACAAAAATTACAAGGAGCGTAACTGGCACAACGAATGCCAGTTTTGTTTTTGCTTGCTGCAGATTTTCAAATTGTCCACCAAACTCAAAATAGTATCCAGGTCTCATGTTCAGACTTTTCTTCAGTTTGATAGAGGCAGCTTTTACCAGACCCTCGATATCACGGCTCGCTGGATTAATCAGAATTGTCAGGCGTCGTTGATTCGATTCACGGGCGATGCTTCCAATCCGTTCAGACACCGTAACTTTAGCCACTCTTTCCAGCGGAACAATTCCCCCGTCTTCGGTTCTTACGGGGAGTGACCTTATGTTTTCGACATCTCTACGCTGTGTTTCAGCTAATCGAACCAGTAACGGAATAGGGCGGCTTTCCTCAATGAGAGATCCTACTCTTTCGCCAGCTAGTGCGATTGCTACGGCTTCGTTGATTTCCAATGCCGATACGTTAAGGCGTTGCATTGCGTCCCTGTCCGGGGAGACCTCCAACATTGGTACACGACCCAATGCATCGAGTTCTACCTCGCCCGATTCCGGAATTGTTTTCAATATTTCCATTGCCAGAGCCGCCAAACTTTCAAGCTCTTCAAACTCAGGACCGTAAATTTTCAACGCCAGATTCGCTCGTGCGCCTGCCATTATCTCGTTGAATCTTAATTGAATCGGTTGAGATGCCAACAAGGTTTGACCAGGGACATTTATTTCGATTACCCGTTTCATTAATTCAATTAGTTCGGGCTTGCCAATTGGTTCTCCGTTAACCTTTCGCCAGTTCTTTTCCTCAGTCAGAGAAATAAACGTGTCAGATACGTTGGGGCCCATCGGGTCTGAAGCTATTTCGGCAGTGCCGATTTTCGAAAAAATGTGGCTGATTTCCGGGAAGTGTTTTAGTAAGGCATTCTCGGATTGTTCTTGCATATCAAGAGAGGCATCAAGGCTCAGGCTTGAGCTTCGCACCATCTGGAAGACAATAGTTCCTTCGTCTAATTGGGGAATAAACTCGGAACCAAGTTTGCCAAGTATGTGAGCAGAAGAAAACATCAGGACTAGTGCCGCGGTAACGATTATCAATCGAAATCTTATCGAGAAGAGAAGTATCGGTCTATAAATGGCACGAAAGATCCTGACAACTATGCTATCTCTCTCTCTAACTTTGCCAAAGAGAAAGTATGAGCATAGGACCGGCATTAGGGTCAGTGCCAGCACCAAGGCTCCGATTAGTGCTAATACTATTGTGTACGCCATTGGATGAAACATTTTCCCTTCGATTCCGGCAAGGGCTAAAATCGGAATGTAGACAATGGTAATAATCAACACCCCGAAAAACATAGGATGTGCTACTTCCTTTGCTGAATATAACACCTCAGAAAGACGTTCCTTACTGGTCAAAGAACGGCCGATTTCTTTTTGCTTGTGGGCAAGATGACGCAATATGTTTTCAACCATCACAACAGCACCGTCTACAATAAGACCAAAATCAACCGCACCGAGGCTCATGAGATTGCCCGAAGTCCTGCTCTGCACCATTCCGCTGATTGCGAAAAGCATCGAAAGAGGAATAGCCAGAGCAACTATGAAGGCTGCTCTGAAGTTTCCGAGCATTGCAAAGAGAACGATAACAACAAGAAGTGCTCCCTCAAAAAGATTCCTCTGCACTGTCTCAATTGTCCGGCTGACGAGGTCGCCGCGGTCATACCGAGTGATTATTTCGAGATCCGGCGGGAGTTTTTCCTGGATGTGCGACAATTTCTCTCTTACCGAGTTGGCGACCATGCGTGTGTTTTCGCCAAGAAGCATTATGACAGCACCTACTACGGCCTCTTCTCCCATGGCGGTGGCAGCTCCTGTGCGAAACGATGAGCCGATTGAAATTTCCGCAACTTCGCCAACAGTTAAAGCCTTTATGCCTGAACCGAACTTAAGTGGCAGTGAAAGAATGTCCCGGTTCGAAGCCACCCGCGTGTTGGATCTGATGATGATTTGCTCTGAGCCGATGTTAACAAAGCCACCCCCTGCATTCTCGGTGTTTTCACGTAATCGATCGGCTAGCTCTTTGGTGGTGATACCGAGAGAGGCAAGTTTTTGTATATTTGGAGTAATAACTATTTCTTTCTCGTGACCGCCGACCGAATTGACTTCAGCGACCCCGGCCGTGCCGCGTAAAAGAGGTTTGACCAAATAGTCGTGAACGAAGCTCAGCTTGAGAAGCTGCGCTTGAGGGTCGGCTGGTTTTGCCTGTGCTGTTTGCTTGTATCTTACCGTGTAGTAGAAAATTTCACTTAGCCCTGTGCTGATTGGCGCCAGCTTTACCTCTACTCCGTTAGGAAGATCGGATATGACGCCTTGTAGGCGTTCGGAGACAAGTTGCCTAATGCGGTAAATGTCTACCTTGTCGGCAAAGGTCATTGTAACCTGAGAGAGGCCAAAGCGAGAAAGTGATCGTAACTCAACCAGACTTGGCAGGCCCATCATGTTGCTTTCAATTGGAAATGTTACCAACTTTTCAATTTCTTCGGGAGCAAGTGCCGGGACAGAAGTGTTTATCTGAACTTGTGGGCTTGTAATGTCCGGAACTGCGTCGATTGGGAGGCGAAGAACAGACCACCCTCCAATGGCGCATAGTGTTAGGGTTGCCAGGATGACGTAGATTCGATTGTTTAGCGAGTATTCAACTAACCTGTTAATCATAAGTTCCTTCAGTGACCATCAGTGCAGGCCTTTCCGCCGCGCAGAGCCTGAAGCTCTACATACCAGAGGCTATTTACTGATTTTGTTACCACTTCATCACCGGAAAAAAGTCCATCTGTAATTCGAGCTGTTAGTTTGTCGATTTTGTCGGTGGTTACCTGGGTCCTGAGGAAGTGCTTGCCGTTCACGACATAAATATAGGTTCCTGTTATCGTTTTGAGCAGAGAGGAGGCGGGAACGACCAAAATATTTCGCGAACCTTGTTGTTCCTCTGTAACTTCTACAATTTCAAGACCGAGAATCTGTTTTGTTTCCGATGAAACCTCGACTCCTCTGCCTTCTTTAAAACGAGCTCCGAACCAGGTGTTAAGGGTATCTTCGGCCCGGCACTCAGGTAGATTCAACACGGTCGAGGCGAGAAGACTTGCTGTTAGGGAGAATTGGGAAATGAGTTTCATTCTTTTCTCTCCATTGTCAGCGGCTCGGCAACTATCTGCTCTAATTCTGCTACGTTTTTGAGTAGCTGCGTGTGGGAGGTGCGATAGAGAATAAGGTTGTTCAGATACTGTTCTTGAAGCTGCAAATATGTAGCAGCAGGAATCACTCCAAGCTCATATTGCTTTTCTGCTTCTTGAGCGGCATTGCGTAAGCTGTTTACCGATTTTGAGCCTAGCGTGGCAATTTGCTCTGAACGCAATCTATACGAGGCGTACAGTGAGGTGATTTTGCCTTTTATCTCCCGCTCCAGAGTCCTGAGACTTGTTTCGGCTTGAGATGTTTGTGCTCTCTCAATTGCGATATTGCCTGAATTGTCATTGTAAATCGGCAGTGGCACAGCAAGGCTTATGCCAATAGTTTTTTCCAGTTCATCAGCACGCTCTTCGCTGTAATACGGACGAACGGTGAGTGAGGGGTTTGTCTCATGTAATGCCAATTGAACTTTGAGTCCTTGTTGCGCTAGCTCTGCCTTTTTTATGCGAAGGTCTGGATTGCTTTCAAATGCCATTGCTTCGAGGGAACGTTCGCTTGGTATGATCGGGATTTTTCCAAAGTGTGTGACATGTACCTGGTATCTGGATGAAATGTCGGTGCCGCTCAGTGAATTTAGTTCGATCGAGAGCTTTTCTGTTTCGCCGGCAAATTCAATCGCGCGTTGCCTGAACGAAATGGCGCTTCCCTCAATCAGACTCTTTTCAAGTATTATTGCGGGTCCCGCAGATTCTCGCTGCGAAATCACCTTGAATATATTGTATACCTTGTATGCTATGTCTTGAGTTGTTTCTTGATTTTGCTGCGCTTGAAACAGCTCAAGTGCAATGTTCGTTGCCTTATTGGAAAGGGCGAGCCTGAACTTGTTTAGTTGAAGCTCTGCAATTGTGACATGCTTTTGGGCTATTGCTTCTCTTAGTTCGATTCTCCCCGGATATTCGAAAGTTTGCGCGTAGCTGACTTCCCAGATTAACCCTTGACCCTGATGGATACCGCTTGCCGATGACTCTTTTCTTCCGAAGTCAATGGCGAACTCCGGGTTTTGGAGTTTCTGAGCATTCAATACCGCGCCGTCCGCCTTGGAAATTTCAGCGTTGTAGTATTGGAGCTCGGGGTTTTTATCTGCGACAGTCTGAACAATAGCGTTTAATGAAAGAGTTGGTTTTCGACTCTCGGCTTGAGATTTCGCTCCCGTTACCACGATAATTGCGATAGGCAATATCCATCGCATGCAATTTTTTGTCATAGAACCTCCGAAACATTGCTCCAGATCTGGGCACATCAATTTTGCTGTACAGAAAGCTCGCAAAATTGCGAGGGACTTTCCGCGTACAGTTTCTTTACTGGAGGAGTTTCAGATGAGGCAGACTACGCTTCGAAACAGCGTTAAGGTGCTTGCTGGAGGTGCCGGACTGATGTAGGCGGGAGCCTGCGTAAACTTTTCTCGAAGGTTTACGTTCAAGGTGCTTAGTGCAATCGTGATAGCAATTTGAACATTTTCAAGATGATTACTGATTGTCTGTATGACAAGATCGTTAGAGTGTAGCGGTTGATCTATGCAATCGCAATTTTCGCTGATGACATTTTGTTTAAGTCCATCGGAGTCTTCGTCAGGACAGGAGGCACACGAACCATTGGCTTCGCCAAATTTAATCCCGGGTTCATCTTCGCAACCGGTGCACAGCACGAGTCCATACGCCTGCATCGGCCCTGCAACGAAAGTCAGCAAAATGCACAGCCAGAGGAAGATGAATCTGTAGTTTAAGTCCATAATAAGTCAGGCACTACCATCACAGTTGATTGTCGGCAATTCCAACGTTACGCATAGAAAATCAGGTCTGAGTAGTTTGATGGTGGGTGGGTGCGGTAGATTCAATTATTGTTACTCTAAAAAGTCGGTTCCAGATTGGTTTGGCGGATGGCGCGATCGGGCTGGCTGAAGGATTCCGTGGTCAACAGTTTCAGTTTCTAGAAGAGTGAAAGTTTTTCAATTCTTCTGAAAAAGTGCAGCCATTTATGCGACGGTAGGATAGGTAAACTCATCACGATTCATCCGGTTCTATTTTTTTTGATTTCCTGTGAGCTTTCGGGATCTTCGACTTTTTGTTGGCGGGCGTAGCTTAGCCGTTTTCTGGCTTCTTCGAGCCGGGTGAAGTGAGAGTTGTGTTGATTTGCGATTTCGAGAAAACAGTTACTCACAACCTTGACGAAATTTGAGTGGTCAGTTCCGCTGATCGCCTGACCTAGCATAATAATTTGCTTGATAGATGTGAGGATCTGAGGAATTTCATTGTCGGAGATTTCCTGGCCTGTGGCTTTTAAGGCTCTGGCCAGTTGATCCAGGTGGTTTGCAACAAGGTATCCGAGGCATTTGGGGTTCTGCTCCAACGAATTGACGAATTCCGTTTTGGGGGCAGTTTTTGTGGCGAAACTTAATGATCTGAACAGGTCTTCGCTAGTATATGGAGTCACAATGAATCCACGTGCCCCGGCGCGTATCATGTCAAATACCTTTCCAGACGGAGCGGTTGGAGCCATGGGAAAGGATATCAGGTCTTCCTTGACGCGTATGGCTTGAGTCAGGAATTCCAATGATAGCTCGTGTCCTGGTCTGGCTGAAAACATGAGGTGGGAATAAGCATTGGTGGATATAAGCTCCAGTCCTTGGCTAAATGAGGAGCATGCTCTTGTCGGACCGAGTCCTAATCGGTTGAGTGACTGTCTGAGGATTGAGCGTTCGCGCCCGATTCGTCGATGATCAGAACAGAGATTGATTTTCTTTCCTGCTCTGAAAGCTGGAAGCTGAACTCTTTAAGTCCTTGTGTGTTCTTGAACATAGTCTGTTGTATCCCTGACAAGCAGCTGTGAAAAATCAGTTATTACAACCACAGCTGGCGTATCGATAAAGAATGTTTATCGTGGACTCATTCAGGATACTTAATAGGTTTTTTCTTTTAAACTCGATGAAGCTGGTAGTGCGCCGGATTTATTGAGTTTTCCAACGCCTTTCCCCGGCGATTTCAGGGCTCTAATTTAATATTTACTGGTAAACTTTCATATACGGAGAGCTGTGCACGATTACCGCGTTGCCAAGTCAGCCAAGTAACCTGGTCCCAGAACAAAAGTAACCTGGTCCCAGAATAACCCAGAATAAAAGTAACCTGGTCCCAGAATACCCAGAATAAAAGTAACCTGGTCCCAGAATAAAAGAATACCCAGAATAAAGAATAAACCCGATCCTGTCCCTCGTGTTTTATCCTGAATGTTTTGCTGCTATTGTTCCGCCGCAAGCAAAATCACGGTTATAAACACTTATCCCACTGATTCACTGGTGAAATATGCGCAAGACAGCTGTTGTCGGTGTCGGCTACCTCGGTCGATTTCATGCCCAGAAATATGCACAAAGCAAGAATGCCGAGCTGGTGGCGGTCGTCGATCTTGATCGCGAGCGTGGTGAGGCTGTGGCGGCAGAAGTTGGTGCCGAATATGTTGCCGATTATCGCAGGCTACCTGAACTTGGCGTGACGGCGGCCAGTGTTGCTTCGGTTACTTCGTCGCATTTTGAAGTCGCCTCCTGGCTTTTGGCTCACGGAATAGATGTTCTGGTGGAAAAGCCGATTACCGTAACTGTTGCTGAGGCCGAAGAGCTGATTAAAACTGCCAGAAGCAACGGTCGTATTTTACAGGTTGGTCACCTCGAGCGCTTTAATCCGGCATTCCGGGCGATGAAGGAGGTGCTGACCGCGCCGTTATTTTTTGAAGTGCGGCGTATCGCCCAGTTCAAGGGCCGCGGGCACGATGTTGATGTTGTCCGTGATTTGATGATTCACGACATTGATATTGTTTCGCACCTCGTCGGACGTCCGGTGAAAAGCGTTGAAGCAGTTGGTGTTCCGGTGCTAACTGACAAGGTCGATATCGCCAATGCCAGGATTAGTTTCGAAGGCGGCGCGGTCGCCAACTTTACTGCCAGTCGCGCGGCTTTCAAGACCGAGCGCTCTATCCGTGTTTTTCAGCCAGACGTTTATATATCTCTTGATTTTGGTGCCAAGCGTTTGAAGATCTATCAGAAGAAGGCCGGGGAAGGGGTGACGCCTGATATTCCGGCGATCGATTTTCGAGAACTGCCAGTTGAAGAGCGCGATGCGCTGGAGCATGAAATCGAAGCGTTTATCGAAGCCTCGGCGACAGGCACAAGTCCGGAGGTGACAGGTGAAGATGGTCTTCGGGCGTTGCGTCTCGCCGAGCAGATCACCGAGTCAATGCGAATCAATCTCAATGAGGCGGGACTTTTGCTGCAGACTGAGAGTGCTGCTCCCTCAGCTGGAGCGGTTTAGCTATGAGTCTCGCGACGAATGCAGTCAGCAGTGACCCAGTTATTCAGTTAATTCCGCCACAGACCGCAGGCTCTCGCACGCCCTCGGTGATGATTGTTGCTGGTGAGGCATCAAGTGACTTGCATGCTGCGGCCTTGGCCCGCGCGCTTCGAGCTCGCCATAGCGATGTGCAGATTTTTGGCATGGGCGGGGCTCATCTGCGCGATGCCGGTGTGGAGACGATTGTCGATTCGGAAACAGAAGCCTCGGTGATGGGCATTACAGAAGTGTTAGGCAGTCTGGGGAAACTTTATCGCGCTTTTCGTGCCCTTGTTGTTGCCGCAAAAAAACGCCGACCGGATGTTGTTGTGCTTGTCGATTTTCCTGATTTCAATCTTTTGCTGGCGCGCTTGCTGAAGCGTCTCAATGTCAAGGTGTTTTATTATGTCAGCCCGCAGCTATGGGCTTGGCGTCGTGGGCGAATCAAGACCATGCGGCGCTATGTTAACGAGGTGGCGGTAATATTCCCCTTTGAGGAAGAGTTTTATCGCGGCTCGGGAATGAAGGCGACATTTGTCGGTCATCCGTTTGTCGATAGAGCGCCAGTATCGGTAATGCGGAGGGAGTTTTTCTCACAGTTTAATATTGACCCTGAGCGTCCGGTAATTGCGTTGCTCCCCGGCAGCCGAAAAGCGGAACTGAATAGTTTGCTTCTGCCCATGCTGCAAGCTATCGATCGTGTCTCGCTAGTACGGCCGGGAATTCAAGCTGTTATCCCGGTTGCCGGCACGCTTTCCTTTGAGCAGGTTGAAGAGTTTGTTGCCGAGCATGCCCCGGTTAATGCCTGTGTTAGGGTTATCGAGCAGCAGGCGCGGGAGTTGATGACTTTTTCTGATGCGGCGATTGTTGCTTCTGGAACCGCAACCGTTGAAGCTGCCTTGGCTGGCGTGCCGTTTTTTGTTGTTTATAAACTTGCACCGCTTACTTTTCGTCTGGCAAAACTTCTGGTTCGTGGCATCAAAAATTTCGCCATGGTCAATTTAATCGCCCGTAAACCGTTCGTGACTGAACTTTTACAGGACGAAGTGACACCGGAGCGTCTGGCGGAAGAGCTTGAGCGCATACTTGGCGACAAAGGTTACGCAGCTTCATTGCAGCGGCAGCTGCTCGAACTGCGCGACAGTTTAAAGCGTGGCGGCGGCGAAGTGCCAGCCGCCCAGCGAGCCGCCGATCTGGTGCTCGATTGCATTGGAAAGGAAGAAAAATGAGCTCGTCTTTGCCTGTGATTCCCACAGCGTCTGCGACTAATCGTCGACTTATTAGTTATCTTAAGCCTTATAAGGGAAAGTTTGCCTTTGCCCTGGGGGCAATGACGATTTACGGTGCGACAGATGGCGGTGTGCCGATTCTCATCCAAAGCGTGCTCGACGACATCTTTGGTTCGCATAATACGACAATGCTTTATGTGTTGCCGGTGGCGCTGATTATCTTTGCCGCGATTCGTGGGCTGTTTGGTTTTATTCAGCGTTATTATATGGCTTCAATCGGGCTTGCGATCATCGAAGACATGAGAAATCAGATAAGCGATCATTTGATGTCTCTATCGCCGGCTTTTTACGGCAGGCACACAAGCGGCACGTTATTGTCGCGCATGACTAACGATACGCTACAGGTCAAGGTGGCGTTGACCGAGTCAGTGACTTCCCTGTTACGCGACAGCATTCGCGTGCTGGCGCTTTTTGTTACAGCCCTTTGGCTGGACCCGATTTTGGCATTGATTGCCTTTGTCGGTTTTCCATTTGGTCTTTATCCGGTAATTCGCTTCGGCAAAAAAGTTCGTCGCCTCAGTCGTGTCGGACAGGAACAGTTTGGCGGGCTTACTTCGTTATTGCAGGAGATGGTTCTGGGACATAAAGTCGTTCAATCTTTCTGTATGGAGGAACAGGAGAAAAAGCGGTTTCGTGCCGAAAACTCCATTTTGACCAGGACATTCAAGAAGGCGGAAAAATACGGAGCTCTCTCCGGTCCAACGAATGAGTTTGTCGCCAGCTTGGCGATTTCGGCAATTATCATCTACGGCGGCCTTTCTGTTGTAAACGGCGTGCGCACTCAGGGGGATTTTATCGCCTTTTTAACCGCGATGTTTCTTTTGTATGAACCAGTGAAGAAATTGGGGCGAATTAACGCTGGGCTGCAAGCCGGTAGTGCAGCGGCTGATCGAATATTCGAGATCCTCGACACCAAGTCCGAAGTCTATGATATGCCGGGAGCTCGGGAGCTTGTCACCAGTGATTACAGTGTGCGTTTTGAGGATGTTTATTTTGCCTATCCCGGCACCTGGCGAGCGGCAACTACCGAATCTGCGGCGAAGGAGAAATGGACGCTTGATAATATCTCGCTTCATTTGCCCCACGGACAGACTCTGGCGCTGGTGGGCGAATCCGGTGGTGGCAAATCGACAGTAGCCAGCTTGCTGCTGCGTTTTTTCGATCCACAACTAGGTCGAATTACAGTCGGAGGCCACGATATTCGCGAGTTAACGTTGGAGAGCTTGAGAAGCCGTATTTCTTACGTCAGCCAAAATACGTTTCTATTTAACGATTCCATTTACAATAATATTGCTTATGGTCGTCCGGGGGTCAGTCGCGAAGAAGTGATTGCTGCAGCTCATGCGGCCAGTGCTCACAACTTCATCATGCAGCTTCCCGATGGTTACGACACCAGTGTTGGTGAGCATGGAACTTCGCTGTCCGGTGGAGAGAGGGCGCGGGTGGCTATTGCGCGCGCATTGCTCAAGGACGCTCCGATTCTCATTCTCGACGAGGCAACAGCAGCGCTTGACAGTGAATCAGAAAAGGCGGTGCAGGGAGCGATTGATACTCTGATGGCCGGCCGCACAGTGATTGTCATTGCGCACCGCTTGGCGACAATCCGCAAGGCCGATTCAATTGCCGTGATTGTTTCCGGGAGAGTTGTTGAGCAGGGGACGCACGAGGAGCTTCTTGCTCGTGGAGGAGTGTTTGAGAAGCTGCACAGTATTCAGTTTGCGGCTTAATTGGGAGTTCTTATGAAACTCTGGATTAGGACGCTGTTGCTTTTTCTTCTCACCCTGCCTGTTTTCCCTTTGTTGCTCGTCTATGCGGCTTTTCAGCGAAAGCTTAAAGGCACTGTAATGGAGCGCTGTTTGTTTGGAGATTGGCGGGTTCTTCACCGCGGCAAGGCGCAACGTGTCTGGGTGCACGCTGCATCAGTCGGCGAGTTTCTTGGCGTGTTGCCCCTGCTAAAGCGTCTTGAAAGCGAACTTACTCGGCACCAGGTGGTCATGACGGCGACTTCAAAAGCCGGTAAGGCCGAGATGAGAAAGCACCTGCCGCGCCATCTCTCTCTTCTTTTACCAGTTGATTTTTTGCCTCTGATGCTGGGAGCCTTTTTCAAGGTCAGACCGGGGTTGCTGCTGATAGCTGAAACCGAGATTTGGCCGACAATGCTTATTTTGGCTCACCTGACAAAGACACCAGTTGTTTTCGTCAACGCCCGTATTTCTGATTATGCTTTTTCAGGATACCAGCGGATGCAGTGGCTGCTTCGGCCAGTGCTCGCCCAGGTGACTTTGATCTGCGCCCAGTCGGAAACAGACCGGGCGCGTTTTCTTGCCCTCGGCGCGCTTGCGGACAATGTTATTGTTACAGGCTCAACCAAATACGACAGTGGTCAAGCTGAAGTTGATACCGGAGCGCTTTCTCGCCTGGCGCTCGAAATCGGAATTGAGGACTCCCGCCCTTGTTTTGTTGCCGGCAGCGTGCGCATGGGGGAAGAGGACGTTGTGCTCTCGGCATTTCTTGCTTTGCGCGAGAAGATACCAGGCGTGCAGATGATTTTCGCTCCAAGGCAAGTCGAGTTGTTTGATGCAATGTTTGAAAAGGTTCGGCATCGGCTTGATGGCGCTACCATCAATCTTCAGCGCCGCAGTGCTGGAGCTTGCAAGGGGAACGTCGACGTGATTTTTCTCGACACCATAGGTGAGCTTTCGCGTTGTTATGCTTTTGCCGATGTTGCCTTTGTCGGAGGCGGGTTTATTCCGGGTATTGGCGGGCATAATCCGCTGGAACCGGCAATGCACGCGGTGCCGGTGACTTTCGGTCCAGAGATGAATAATTTTCGCGATGCCGTGGCGGCGCTTGTCGCCGAGGGGGCTGGTGTGACAGTCGCTAACGCGGAAGAGTTGCAGAATTGCTTGCTGCGTTGGTTTGCAGATCGTTCATTTGCTGTTCAGGCCGGTGAACGTGCCCAGGGTATCTGGAGAAACAATCTCGGCGCGACCGAGATTGTTTCTAATGAGTTGCGGGAGCGAGGACTGTGTGTTTTGTCGTCGAGCGGGGTTTCGAATCGGGGATGCCAATGATTACCGCTGCGGGGATATTCAGGTCTGTTGTCAGGATAATGCTCCTGCCTTTTGTTCCGGTTTATGGCGCTGTTGTTGCCTTGCGCAATAAAGCTTTCGATCTCGGGCTGTTTAAAACTTATCAATCGTCTTTACCTGTAGTCAGCGTGGGGAATTTTACGGTTGGTGGCAGTGGCAAAACACCGTTTGTCCGCTATCTGGCTCAATATTACCTCAATCGCGGAGTCAAGCCGGTTATCCTCAGTCGCGGTTATGGAGGGTCGTGCAGAGGCCCTTACCTGGTTCAGGAAAATGATTCGGCAGATATTGTCGGTGATGAGCCGTTGATGCAGAAGCGATTTTTTGGTTCGCAGGTGTCGGTGGTGATTGCCAGGCGTCGGGTTGCGGGAGCGAAGTTCATCGAGGAGCATTCTCTTGGTGGTCTGATTATTCTCGACGACGGTTTCCAGCACCGCTGGCTGGCAAGAGATCTGAATATTCTGCTTCTTGGCCAGGAGCTTGTGAATGGTGAGACCATTGCTGCCGCTGAGCGGTTGCTACCCGTGGGGCGTTTGCGCGAGAGCGTTGCGTCCGCATTAAGGCGTGCTGATGCACTGGTTGTAGTGCGACGCGTTACTGGTAAAGATACTGGTGAAGATTTTGGCAAAGGTAGCCGCCTTGAGGTCGTCCCTGGTATGGCTTCTTCAAATTTGTTGTCAGGGGAGTTTCGTTTGTATCCTCTACAGATAAAAAATATTTTCACAGCAGCAGAGATCCCGCTCGAAGAGATGCAGGAGACTTTCTCCGAAGGGGTAGTGGCTTTTTCCGGGATCGCCAAGCCAGAGAGCTTCTTCGCAATGCTCAAAGCTCTTGGGCTGAAGCATGTTGATACTGTTGCCTTTCCCGATCATCACCTCTTTACGGTGGAGGAGCTGGCTGAATTGGAGAGTCGGCAATTACCGCTGATTTGCACGGAGAAAGACGCGGTAAAAGTGACGTCCGTAGACGGTTGTAATGGTTCGAATATTTATTATTTGGGTTTGAATGCTGATTTTTCTGCGAATACGAGCTTTTTCGAGGCTCTTACCATTACAAGGGGTTAGCTACCTATCGCCTCAGTTAATCGACGTAACTCACTGAGAATATAAATATTATGCAGCCCATTTTATTTGTAATTTGTGCATATTTCACGTTGACTTTATCCGCGGCCTGCCATATTAGGCGGTAGTCTGCCATGGGTCTGGAGCTTACTCCGGCTGGGAATTAGCTATTCTTCGCTTGCCTCGGATTATTGGAGACTGTTGTAGTATTCGACTTATGCATAAGAAAATCAGGAGCAATAAAATGTCGAGATTAGTAAAAACACTTGTTGCGGTAGCAACAGTATTTGCGTTCGTTGCGAGCGCATCTGCTGCACCTACTGTAATTAAATTCGGCCTGGGTGATACCGGTCCGGATCTTGTTCACTTTGGCAGTTCATTCGAAACTTTGAGTGACGGCAATCTTGCCACTACAGGTGATCAGGATACAAACGTTGATTATGTGGGACCACTTGGTTTCCTTGCAGACCTGGCTAACGCTTCTTTCTCACTCGATGCAGTGACTTTGAGCGGATTGGCTAACGTTCTGGGCGGCGGATTTTTTGCTCAAGCCACAACTGGAGGAGCTTTCTCCTTTTTTGGTCCAGCAAATGAGCTTCTGCTTTCTGGAACAATCGGCAACGGAACACTGTCAGGCGTAATCGGTAGTTCAGTTGGTAGCTGGCTCAGTGCTTCAGTCACATTTGTTGGCGGAATCATTGCACCATATCTTGATGCGAACAGCGGAGCGATTTCAATCTCTCTGACTGACGTTGAAAGCAATGGCGTCTCTGGTTTCTCGGTAGGTGGTTGTGGCCAAGGGCAGTTTGGTGAAGTTTGTACTTTGGACAACTTCACTGCTGACGCTACTGGCAACATTGAAGGTGCTGCTGTACCAGAACCCGCTACAATGGGTCTTCTGGGACTTGGCCTTCTTGGTGCAGGTGCCGCTCGCAGACGCAAGTCCGCATAAGTCTCGGATTTAATATCTGAGCAAAGGAGGGCCGGTTTATCCGGCCCTTTTTTTTGCCTGGAGCTAGGTTTTTTTGGGAACCAGGTTACTCCGAATTTACTAGGCCAAGTCCAAGTCCAGGTTCCAACTCTGAGTAACCTGGTTCCAGGATCTCAACCATTCAACAGAATCCCAAACAACCTTCTGGCATTGGCGCTGGTTACCTCGGCAACTTCCTCGACACTGATGTCGCGTAATTCCGCCAGCTTTTCCGCAATTAATCTTACATGAGCAGGTTCGCTGTCTTTGCCGCGAAAGGGGACGGGCGCCATATAGGGGCAGTCGGTCTCCAGCATAATGTTCTCCAGCGGCACGGTGGCTGCAACCTTGGCCAGAGATGTGGCGTTCTTGAATGTCAGCACACCGGTGAAGGAAATGATGAAGTTGATGTCCGCCAGTTCGCGCGCGGTTTCTACGGAGCCGCCATAGCAGTGAACAACGCCGCCTACATCTTGGGCATTCTCTTCCTTGAGGATGCGCAGTGTGTCGGCAGTTGCATCACGAGTGTGAATGATTAGCGGTTTTTTTACTGCACGAGCAGTGCGGATTGAGTTGCGAAATAGCACTTCCTGGTTTTTGAAGTCTGACCATTCGCGGAAATAATCGAGGCCAGTTTCGCCGACGGCAACTACTTTGGGGTGGGAGAGAAGCGATTCGAACATCTCGAGGTCGCAAAATTTGTCGGCATCGTGCGGATGAATTCCGACCGATGCGTAAATGGCAGAATAATTACCGGCTAGTCTGACAGCGTCTTTTGCTCCCTGGTCAGCGCTGATTGCCCCGACGCAGAGAAATTTTGTCACCCCTTGCAGTCGGGCGCGGTTCATCATCTCCTCGACTATATTGTCGGGGTTGAGAGTGAGGTGGCAATGAGTGTCGATTAGGTTCATCTTTACGAGATTCTTCCTCCCGGGGGAATGTCACTGCCAGGGGTGACGAGCTGTAGCAGTCCGGTCAGATCGTCAGATGCGGCCAGCAGCATCCCATGGCTTTCGTGGCCCATCAGTTTTGCCGGCTTCAGGTTGACGACCACCGCAACTTTACGCCCGATGAGATTTTCTGCTTCATAATGTTTGGCAATTCCGGCAACGATTTGTCGCGGTCCGCTGTCCTCTCCAACATCAACTGACAGTTTCATCAGTTTGTTGGACTTGGCGATTTTTTCTGCGGCGAGTATCTGGCCGACGCGCAGTTTAACTTTAAGGAACTGTTCAAAATCAATCAGCGAGTCTTCTTTTACTGGGACCTGCTGAGCTTCGTCAGTTGCTGGTTCTGCCACTGCTGTAATTGTTGCTGTGGTTGCTGAGGCTGTTGATTCTTCTTCCATGGTGTTATTTACGAGTTCGCTTGATTGTTATTCCGACCGGATAAGGAGTCTGCCCTGATTATCGTGCATAACTGTCAATCGCAAGTCGCCTAAGGGGAACAAATTTGTTATAGGCCTTTGTTGAACCCGCCAATGCTTTAAATTTTGTTTCATATTTCGCTTCAAATTGCCGGGGAAAGTTCTACTCAAAACATAGCAGGTGTAAATAGTGAGTAAACCTATTGGTATCTTTGTTGCCTGGCCGTATGCGAACGGGCGACTTCATCTCGGTCATATCGCTGGAGCGTATTTGCCGGCTGATATTTTTGCCCGTTTCAATCGTTTATCAGGTAATCGTGTGTTGATGGTCTCTGGATCTGATGCCCACGGAACGCCAATTACCTTGAAAGCACGGGAGGAGAATTGCACTCCCTACGATGTGGTGGCTCGCTATCACGCCACGTTTCTCCAAGGCTGGAAAAATCTCGGCATTACCTTTGACCTGTTTACACACACACATACAGATAATCACATAAGTGTTGTGCAGGACTTTTTTCGCACTCTTCATCAGCAGGATGATCTTGAAGTGCGTTCGTCTGAACAGTTCTACGATATTGAAGCCGGGATGTTTCTGCCCGATCGCTACGTGACAGGGGAATGTCCGAAGTGTGGCAATCAGAGGGCCCGAGGCGATCAGTGTGAGCAGTGCGGAGCGACATTTGAAACGGCCGAACTGAAGAATCCGCGTTCGCTGATTTCTGATTCGACGCCGGAGCTGCGCGAGACTGAACATTATTTCTTCCGTATGGATAAATACGAAGCTGCGCTTCACGAATTTGTTGAAAAGCAGGAACACTGGCGTCCGCATGTGAAGAATTACACCATGGCGGCCCTGCGCGATGGATTAAAGAGCCGACCCATTACCCGCGACATCGACTGGGGTGTGCCGGTGCCGGTTGCTGGCTGGGAGAACAAGGTTATTTACGTCTGGTTCGATGCGGTGATTGGTTATTACAGCGCTGCGTTGGAGTGGGCGGAGATGGAGGAAGGCCGCTCGTCAGCTCCATGGTGGACTGAATCAGCAGGCCGTGGTTATTATTTTATCGGCAAGGACAACGTGCCTTTCCATTCGGTGATCTGGCCGATAGAGCTTCTGGCTTATGGTCACGGATTACAGCTTCCTTACGATGTGCCGGCAAATCAGTTCCTCAATATCGACGGTGAAAAGTTTTCGACAAGCCGTGGTCTTGCCGTCTGGCTGGATGATGTGCTGGAGCAGTTCGATCCCGACGCCGTGCGTTATTATTTGGCGTCGATTTTCCCCGAGTCGAAAGATTCGAATTTTACCTGGAAAGGCTTTGTTCAGCGCAACAACGGTGAACTTGTTGCTGCCTGGGGGAATCTTGTTAATCGCGTTCTTGGATTTGCCGTCAGTCGCTACGATTCTCAGGTTCCCGAGCCGGGTCTGTTGAGCGAGCGCGACGAAGCCCTGCTGAGTGACACGCAGGCGGTTTTTGCCAGAGTTACTACCGAGTATGAACTGGTCAATCTTCGCGAGGCTTTGCGGTTGGCGTTTGAAGCGGTGCGCGAAGTCAATCGCTACCTCGATGAGAAAGCTCCCTGGCATGAATTCAAAACGGACCCCAAGGCCGCCGGCACGACAATCTATTGCGCTTTGCAGGCAATAGATACTTTGAAGATGGCTCTGGCGCCGGTGTTACCTTTTTCTTCACAGAAGATTCACGAATACCTTGGTTATTCGGGTAGTCTCTGGGGCGAGCAGGAAATAGTCAGGCGTGATGCTGCTGTTCCTTATGACGTTCTTGTTTATCGACCCAGTATCGATGCACTGAATGGAGATGCATCGGTCGGGCGCTCTATCTGGCAGGTAAGTGACCTGCCGTCAGGACAAACGTTGCTGAAACCGGCGCCTTTGTTCAAGTTGATAGATGAGGAGGCGGTGCTCGCTCAAGCGGGGGAATAGTTTTTCGAACTTGATGGCGGATTGTATAAAATCGTGGAGGTTTGATGAGTATGAGTGAAGTAAAGAGAAAAATCGTTACACTGGATGGCAATGAAGCAGTAGCTCATGTCGCCTATAGAGTGAATGAAGTTATCGCCATTTACCCGATCACTCCGTCCTCGACGATGGGCGAACTGGCCGACAGCTGGTCGGCAGAAAATGTGAAAAATATCTGGGGCTCGGTGCCGCAAGTCATCGAAATGCAAAGCGAAGGTGGAGCGGCTGGAGCTGTTCACGGGGCGTTGCAGGCTGGGGCGCTGACGACGACTTTCACGGCATCTCAGGGACTCCTCTTGATGATCCCAAACATGTATAAAATTGCCGGAGAGTTGACCAGCGCCGTAATTCACGTTGCAGCGCGGGCGCTTGCTGCTCAGGCGCTTTCGATTTTTGGTGATCACAGTGATGTGATGGCGGCGCGAGCAACCGGTTTTGCCATGCTCTGCTCGAATAACGTGCAGGAAGCGATGGATATGGCGCTTGTCGCTCATGCGGCAACGCTTGATGCACGTATACCGTTTATTCATTTTTTTGACGGTTTTCGCACATCGCACGAAGTGAGCAAGGTTGAGCTTCTTTCGGACGATGATATTCGCACGTTGATTGACGACAACCTCGTGCGTCAGCACCGGGAACGCGGCCTTAATCCGGATCGCCCTGTGATTCGCGGCACTGCGCAAAACCCTGATGTGTATTTTCAGGGACGCGAATCGGTTAATCCTTATTATCTGGCCTGTCCTACTATTGTTCAGAATTGTATGGACAAGCTGGCGTCACTTGTTGGACGGCAATATCAGATTTACGAATACAGCGGACACCCTGAGGCCGAGCGCGTTATTATCACCATGGGCAGCAGTGCTGACACCGTGATTGAAACCGTGAATCGTCTCAATGGCTCTGGAGAAAAAGTTGGTGTGCTGAAAGTTCGTCTTTATCGGCCATTTTCAGCCGAGCATTTTCTTGCAGCTTTGCCGAAAAGCACTAGAGCGATTGCTGTTCTTGATCGTACCAAGGAACCGGGGTGTGTCGCCGAACCGCTTTATCTCGATGTTATTTCTTCGTTTAACGAAAAAGCCGCACGCGATCGTTTTCCATCTCAGCCGCTGATAGTTGGTGGGCGCTATGGTCTCTCCTCCAAGGAGTTTACTCCGGCGATGGTCAAGGCAGTATATGACAACCTCGCCCAGGATGTACCGCGCAATCACTTTACCGTTGGTATTAACGACGATGTAACTCATACAAGTTTGCCGGTTTCAGGAAACTTTCACACATCGGACAAGGATGTGGTTGAAGCTCTTTTCTACGGTCTTGGTTCGGACGGCACGGTTGGTGCAAACAAGAACTCGATCAAGATTATCGGCGAAGAGACTGATAATTACGCTCAGGGTTACTTCGTCTACGATTCCAAGAAGACAGGTTCGCTGACAATTTCTCACCTGCGTTTTGGTCCGAAGCCAATCAATTCACCGTATTTGATTACCGAGGCCAGTTTCATCGCCTGTCATCAGTTTCAGTTTCTCGATGCGATTGATGTTTTGCGCTATGCGGCAGAGGGCGCAACTTTTTTGCTCAACAGCCCATTTCCCGCGGATATTATCTGGTCGCATCTACCTAAGAGCATGCAGGAGACAATCATCTCGCGCAAGATTCGCTTCTTTGTTGTCGATGGTTACGAAGTCGCCCGTATTGCCGGTATGGGTCGACGGGTGAACACGATTCTTCAAGCATGTTTTTTCGCCATCAGTGGTGTCCTGCCGCGCGAAGATGCTATCGCCAAGATCAAATACGCGATTAACAAGACTTACGGCAAGCGCGGGGAAGCGGTTGTGCAAAAGAACTATGCCGCGGTCGATGCTGCTCTTGATTACATGTTTGAAGTCAAGGTGCCGGGTGTCGCCGACTCGACAAAGGATCTGTTACAGGCTTATCCGGACAACGCACCGGAATTTTATCAGCGCTTTACCTCTCGCATCATAAGTCAGCACGGTGATGATTTGCCGGTGAGTGCAATGCCGGTTGATGGAACCTATCCTGTGGCTACTTCCCAGTATGAAAAGCGCAATATCGCAATAGAAGTGCCGGTATGGGACAGTGAAGTCTGTATCCAGTGTGGAAAATGCGTGCTTGTTTGCCCTCATGCTGTCATTCGCGGCAAGGTTTACGATGGTGATGTCCTTTCCGCGGCTCCGGAGACTTTCAAGTCGACAGATGCTCGCTGGCGGGAAATGAAGGACAAACGCTTTACTTTGCAAGTGGCGGTTGAAGACTGCACAGGCTGTGCACTTTGTGTCGACGTCTGTCCAGCGAAAAATAAGAGCAATGCTTCACTTAAAGCGATCAACATGCAGGAGCAGTTGCCGATTCGTGAGAGCGAGCGTGAGAACTGGGACTTCTTCCTCAATATCCCGGAAAAAGAGCGTTACGATTTGAATCTCAATGCGGTAAAGGACTTGCAGCTTATTCGTCCGCTCTTTGAGTTTTCGGGCGCTTGTGCCGGTTGTGGGGAGACTCCGTATCTGAAGCTGATGAGTCAGCTTTTTGGTGACCGGGCGATAATTGCTAATGCTACTGGTTGTTCTTCGATTTACGGTGGCAACCTGCCGACGACTCCTTGGGCGGTAAATGCCGATGGTCGCGGTCCCGCCTGGGCGAACTCTCTCTTTGAAGATAACGCCGAGTTTGGTTTGGGAATGAGGCTTGCAGTAGACAAGCAGGAAGAATACGCCCGCGAGTTATTGCAGGCACTCTCTGGACATGTTGGCGAAGCGTTGGTTTCCGAGATTCTTGCGGCACCGCAAGCTACGGACAAGGAGATTGATGAGCAGCGGGTGAGAATTGTCGCCTTAAAAGGTAAGCTCGCGTCGTGCAGTGACAAACGGGCCAAGGATTTGTTGACCA
Organism: bacterium; assembly: GCA_028689495.1. Lineage (GTDB taxonomy): Bacteria > Bdellovibrionota_C > UBA2361 > SZUA-149 > JAQTWB01 > JAQTWB01. The sequence goes on from JAQTWB010000017.1 coordinate 24,973, forward strand.
TCGCTGATATGCTTGTTGCCAAGTCGGTCTGGATTATTGGTGGTGATGGCTGGGCCTATGATATCGGTTACGGCGGCCTTGACCATGTGCTGGCTTGTGGAAGAAACGTAAATATCCTAGTGATGGATACCGAAGTTTATTCCAACACCGGCGGACAGAAATCAAAGTCGACACCTAAAGCGGCTGTGGCCAAGTTTGCTGTTGGCGGAAAATCGTTGCCGAAGAAGGATCTTTCCCTGCTGGCAATGACCTACGGACATGTATACGTAGGGCATGTGGCTATGGGTAGCAATGAGGCTCACACAATCAAGGTGTTCCGTGAAGCTGAAGCGCATCAGGGACCATCGCTGATTATCGCTTATAGCCATTGTATTGCTCACGGCTATGACATGGTGCATGGCATGACTCAGCAGAAGCTGGCGGTGCAGTCGGGATACTGGCCGCTTTTCCGCTATAACCCTTCGTTGGCACTCGACGGCAAAAACCCGTTTATTCTCGATTCCAAAGCGCCGAGCACCAGTCTGAAATCATTTGCTCATAACGAGGCGCGATTTACGATGCTTGCGCAAAGTCAGCCCGAGAGATCGGCTGAGCTTCTTGTTGAGGCGCAGAATGAAATTAACAGCCGCTGGAAGTATTATGAAGGGCTGGCAAATATCAATTACAGCGAGGAGAAAGGCGATGCCTGATTTAAGCACAAACTATCTCGGCTTGAGGCTGGAAAATCCGTTGGTTGTATCGCCGGGGCCACTTTGTGAGTCTCTCGATAACATCAGATTGATGGAGGACAATGGCGCGGGCGCGGTTGTTTTGCATTCATTGTTTGAGGAGCAGATAACTCGTATGAGCCTGACTCTCGATGCCGATCTCTCGCGTGGCGGAGAGAGCTTTGCCGAGTCGCTCAGCTATTTCCCCGAACTCGCCGATTACAGGCTTGGACCTGATGCTTATCTAAGCCATTTGCAGCAAGCCAAGCAAGCGGTGAGCATTCCGGTTATTGGTAGTTTGAACGGTATCTCATCAGGTGGCTGGATTGATTACGCCAGGCAGATTGAGGAAGCTGGAGCTGATGCGCTCGAGTTGAACATTTATTTTCTGCCGACCGATCCGGAGATGGATGCTGCGGCCGTAGAGAATCAGCAGCTCACTTTGGTTCGTCAGGTTGTGGCCGCCGTGTCGATTCCGGTTGCTGTAAAAATCGGACCGTTTTTTAGTTCTCTGCCGAACATCAGTCGCAAGTTCAAGGCTTCAGGGGCCAGTGGTCTCGTCTTGTTTAACCGTTTTTATCAGCCCGGTGTCGATATTAATCATCTCGATGTTGTGCCCAGTCTTCACTTGAGCACTTCTGACGAACTTGGTTTGCGGCTGCGCTGGGCGGCAATTCTTTCTTCGGTTGTTGATGTAGACTTGGCGATTACTGGCGGAGTTCATACCGGAGAGGATGTGCTGAAGTCGATGATGGCTGGCGGCAAGGTGGCGATGATGACCTCGGCGCTTTTAAAACGCGGCATCCCTCATCTGCGTAGCGTTTTGTCGTTCATTTCTGCCTGGATGGAGGAAAAAGAATACGAGTCCATTCGCCAGATGCAGGGCAGCATGAGTTTCAACAACGTTCCAAAACCTGCCGAATACGTGCGGGCCAACTACATGAAGGTGCTGAGCAGTTATTCAGCTGCGGCGGATTTGTAAGTAGATTATCGGCGAGCTCCCGCCGGGCAGCAGAGCTCCAGCTCTGCTGCAAGGTGAGGCGCGAAGTGTCGCCGACAATATCCGCACAATTCACGAGTTACCTATAAGCCTCAGCGTAATCATCAATCAAGGTATCGATTGCTTGCCGGTTCAGTGCTCCGGGTTGAAGAGTGCCGCTTGTCATGCTTGAGGGCAGGGTGGGTCCAAAAAAAAATGGAACCGGGTTACTTTTTTGCACGAACTGCCACAACAACGGAAAATTTAATTCGTTAGCTTCGTTAAGTTAATTGTGTAATTGGCCCGGCAAATACGAGGAATAATATTAGTCCGGCACTATTTTGCCTCAGAACACTTAATTTCCTCGATTTTTCTGCCGAGTTACTTCCAGCCAATCAATCCCGAGGAGATGACATGAAGCAGCGACCGATAGAAACACATTACCTCTCACTACCCGCCGACGTTTGCGCCGCACTCGAGATTGCAGTCGGAGACGATGCGTATTTCGAGATACGCCAAGACACCGTCATCCTTCGCAAAAGCACGGGCCAGGAAACGGAAGAAACGGCCGACGACAACCAAACAACGATTCGCCCCTTTATTACCCATGACCCGGGAAAAATCATCGATGGTCGATTTGAAGTGATTCGCCACCTGGGTGATGGCTTCCGCAGCACTTCCCACCTTTGCCGCGAGTTACATACCAGGGATAACCTGGTGGTTCTGAAAACCTGCCTTCCTGATATAGCAAAGGACGAGTCATCCAGAGCGCGCTGGATTCGCGAGATGCGTGCCAGCAGGAATATCCAGCACCCAAACTGTCTCAAAGTCTTCGACTACTTTAGCGACGCCAAGAATTTATACAGCATTACCGAATACGTTGTAGGTGAAACACTGGCTGAATTGCAGGACCGGAGAGAGAACATTGCTATCGACAGGCTACGCAATATCTTTATCCAGCTCTGCGCCGGGCTTGATGCCATACACACGGCTGGTTACCTGCACCGCGACATCAAACACGAAAGCGTTTTCATCAGCTATCGCGATGAGATAAAAATTCTCGGTGCTGGCAGCGTATCCCGCACAGGTATAGCTGCAAACCTCAAGAAGGTTGACGGATTGGTTCGTACCGTAGATTTTGTTGCGCCCGAATATTTGGAGCACGGAGTTGTCGACAGTCGCGGAGATATCTACGCCATCGGTGTCATTGCCTATGAACTTCTTACCAACAATGCACCATTTCGCGGAGAAAGCATCATCCAGCTAATGACGAAACGCCTGAATACCGACCCGGCTCCTCCTGAACAATACCGCCCCGACTGCCCCAAAGAATTGAGTGACATCATCCTAAGAGCTCTCGCTCGCTACCCCGAGAACCGTTACCAAACGGCGAAAGAAATGCTGCACGACTTGAACGAGGTCAACTTGGTTCACTTCTGGCCCAAAGTTTTCTAGTAGCATCTTTAGAGCCTCTTTGTGTTGACCAGCGGGAGTGGACGACGCTAGGCATCCCTATTGAAAATACGGAATTTGCAGGTTTAAAAAATGGAACCGGGTTACTTTTGTTGTTTCTCATCGTGAGGTGAATTGCAATATAGTGTTGTGAAGATTTATGGCGAAGTAAATGATACGCCGAAATCATATAATAATTTTTGGGGCGCAACGGGTATCCACCGTCGCCTCTGAGGTTCAGATGTTCGAGATTAAGAACTACACCAGCTTCGTGATCGCCGTGGCCGTGTTCCAGTTGATTCCGGGACCAGGAACGATCGCCATCCTTAATGCTACAGTGCGGAACGGTGTTCTCGCAGGCGGTGCAGGTGTCTTGGGAACCATTGCGGGCGATTTTGTCTTCATGGTCGCCGCGGTTTCAGGCCTTGCTGCTATCATGTACGCTAATCCATTCGTCTTAGAGGCACTGCAATGGTTCGGTGCCGTGTATCTCGTGTGGATGGGTCTTCAGTTGTTGAGGGCTCAAGGGGGAGGCTTCGAGCTCACGGCTGAGCCGAAGCGCTCGCCAGTGGACTATTTCCGTCAAGCTTTCGCGGTGAGCCTATCTAACCCGAAGGTTATCCTCTTCTTCGTGTCCTTCTTTCCGTTGTTTCTTGCTCCCAATGCTTCAATGATAACACTTGGAGTAATGATGGTTCATATCACCGTGCTCAGTTTGCTCTATCAGGGCCTGCTAGTTCTGCTTGGCAACCGTGTCGCCCGCGGTTTACGCAAGCTGCCCTCAGCAAAGCTGGTTGCCATTCGCTTGGCGGGCATGGCACTCGTTGGCCTCGGGATCAAACTAGCCGCGTTCAATCGGTGATGCCAGGCCATTCCTCCGCGCCGAGATTTTAGTTATTGGTGTCGGGTTACTTTTAATTTTCAATCTCGCCAGGCCAACTCACGATTATCGCAATGAAAATCACCGGTTATAGAGCTCCGTTACTGATGCGGGGTCCTGCAGAAAGGTAACCCGGAACCATCATACCCCCTTTCAACTCCTTTCAGGCATCGGCGAGATAATTTCACCTGACTGAAGCAGAGGTCCCCGGTTCTCACCTTCGCGTCGCCCGAGGATGACGAGATAGGGGCTGATGTTGGAAGTAGGCGGTAAAACTGTAGAGTAAACTGACTATTGAAATTACCGAAGAAGCCGAAGCTTCCTCGGTAATTGACCTTGTAACGTGTATCAACCTTCCATTAAGCCATTAAGCAGCAATTTGAATGACTGTGCAGGCGATTCGCCTTTTGAAGGTCGGAGTTCCGCTTTCCTGTCATTCACCACCCGGATAATCCTGCTGAGTATTGCTTTGCGATCAAAATCGCCGTTGGCAAGTGAAGTAGAATCATTGTAGGCAAGTGCAAAGTCGTGCAGGAATCCACCAAGTGGCACCCTGGTTGCTTCAGTCCGAATGAAATAAACTTCATCCGGGTCGATGATACCTTGTGGATGCGTGTAGATTTCATCGACCAAGGCACGCAGTGCTGTGGCAAGCCCACTGAACTCCGGAGTTGCGGGTACTAACTGCTGAATAAACAATAAAGCTTCTTCCAGCTCCAAACGTCCAGCATCAGTTTTAATCTGTATTGCTGAACGAGGCCGTCCGGTCGCCCGTTTCAGAGCAGAGACACCGGTTTCGACAATGCTACGCGAAACCGCCGCAGCATCTTGAAAGCCTGCACGCTGCATATCCTTCAACATTTCCAGGATCGCCTGCTCAAATGCATTTGATGATTTATAACTCAATGTAATAGACGGAAGTGTCCAACTGTGATCGTCAAATTGCGAAATGGCACAAAAGTTAGTAACCAAATCGCCGATTGCCAAAGCGAATCTTGCTCTCAGACTCGGGCATGCATTAAGCGCGGCTACACCAAAAACAAACCCGTATGGCAGGCTCAGATTCTCTCGACAGGCCTTAAGCGTGTATTGCGGCGAGACATCTTTTAAATGCCCTACCAGACATCTGGCGACGAAGACCGCCATCGCTTTTTCGTCTGCCGCTACTTCCTCAGCTAGCGCCAAAAAAATGGCTTTAGCTTCGGATGATTGAGTAGACAGCGACCACGCTCTTTCCATATTCCGAATACTTTCTGGCCCGCAGTCACTGGAGATGCCAACCGCGTCGAGCTGGCGTTTTGTTAAGCCCAGAAAGACTGGGACACTATTTGCTTTCTTATTAAAAAAATTCATTTTAAAACCCTCATAGTCAGTTTACGTGACTTGAGCCTAAAGACTCTCGTCACGCCTAAAACTGTCACCTCGGATAGCATCAGAGCAGTCCGGTACATACGTAGTGGCGGGAGAGAGCGATTGGGAAGGAGCTCAACTCTTTATGTAATTCATGCACATTTGTCAATGCTCGAGCGGTTGGCGCTGAAAACAGTGCCGAGCTGGGTTCGATTGCCCTCAAAATATCGCTAGAAAGTAACCCGGAACCATACTCCTTCAGCTTCAGGTCATCACAGGCTATTTCAGCGGCAAGCTGCAGTGCTTCGTTGTCGCGGCGCGCCGCTCAGATCGAAGTCGCCAGTATTGTCAGCAAATCCTGGACTTCCACGGACAAGCGCGCCAGATAGCACTGCTCTTTCAGCAGTCGCGCGGCAACCACACTGACCGGGATGGAGCTGCGCTCGAGGCGTGCAGCGGCAAACTCGGCATAGCGCTTGAGGAGGAGGATGGTTCCAGGTTACTTTCTGGCGTTTTTTTAATTTTCTGGCGCTGGAGACGAAGAACCTTTCTGCCAATCGCAGAGAGATCTTGTACCTCCTGCGATTGGTTCTAAAAACTACCTATGCAACGATGTTTGCCGTTCGCGCCGACATACGCAGGAAATCGATAGTTTTCCATGCGAATAAATCTGTCGCATCATCGTCTTCCTCGCCACTTTCGAACAAGAGTCCCATTGGTTTCTTATGAGTGTGGGTGTAGGTATCCAGATACGAGCGAAAAGCGCTGTAAAAGATCATGTTTGCATGTTGGGTGCGATATAATTTAGTTTCGAGAATCTCCATTCGGAGGCAACTCTTTGCCCAAATTACACAGACGATGCCTAACGTGACAATCTTCACAGCCAAGCCGAACTGAAAATCATTGGTATAAACAAGTCCGATGAGACTACCGACGCATAGAATCAGGATTATCGCGGGCAACCTATTGCGAATGCTTCGTAATATCGCTTCCTTCTTATCGAAGTATGCGATTGAAACACCGTATTTTGTTCGCCGATCAACAACGAAGTTTTGCAATATTTCTGACACCACTTTTTCATTTAGCATGTGTTTTGATGGCGTGCTCATAGTAAAGATCTCCATTTTGGTGAATTGATTTAAGGTAACCAAGCAGGCGCCGATAAATCAATTCACGGCAAGAGAGGGGGGAGAACCTTTAGCCTCCAGAGCATCAGCCGAACCAGTAGGTTGGGGTGATGCTAAAAAGGACCCAGAGACCAGGATTGGAGATGGGAAAGAGCGGTTTACCCCCTATCATCTTCCCCGCAAAACAGTCAAGAATAAGGACGTAAACCAGATTATAGATCTAGAGGCTGAGGCGATGGAGGCGGGTTCTGATTTACCTTTCTACGAAAAGGGACAGTTACAGGTTTAAAAATAAAAATGGGACCGGGTTACTTTTGTTGTCTCTCATCGCGAGGAAAGTTGTTTTATTTGATTAAATAAAATTAAGGAATTACCTGTTGTGACGGTGCTCAGAAAAGCCCTTCATCCAGGACAAATTGGAATCAGGTTATTTCATGCCGACTAGTGAGGTAGCGAATCCCTGGTGTCGGCTTCGGGGGCCACAGAAAAGTAACCCGGTTTGTATAGACCCGCCGTCCAAGTCAAGTAGAAAAAAAACCGTTAGGAGTAGAGAAAACAAGTATCGTTTATGTATCCGGCCTGTTTATGAGTAGGAATTACCTGTTGTGACGGTGCTCAGAAAAGCCCTTCTGCCACCCCTTCTTCATCTAGGACAAATTGGAATCAGGTTATTTCATGCCGACTAGCGAGGTAGCGAAACCCTGGTGTCGGCTTCGGGGGCCACAGAAAAAGTAACCCGGTTCCAAATGTAAAACGTAATGACCCGGTTCCAAATGTAAAACGTAATGTAGGCTTCAGGTTACTAGGCACATCAAACTGGCGGAAATGCTGCCCGCGATCTGTTACTTGTTGGCGGCAGTTGAATCAGTACTATTTCTTGCAAATGCAAGCAGGGTTCGACCTTGTTCTATATAGGCCTCGCGAATGGAATCGATTTGACTTTGGTTAAGTTGATCGACAAGAGGAACGGACAGGCGACGCTGTTCATCTATGAGTTTCTTCCGGTCATTGGTGGCAGAAGTATTATTTAGTGTATCTCTGATTTGCGCCAGCCTGCTAAGCGTGGGGGTAATGTCTTGACCGGAGTCACGATAAACCTGGATTAGCTGATTAACCGCAAATGTCTGAGAATAAGAATAGGCCGGCAATCCGTAGGCATCCTTATCTTTGACAAGGAAGCTATCACCCTCTTTTGAAATTCCCTGAAGTCCTCCTCTTGATACAGATTGGACGTGAATATTGCCGACCGTCATCGAGAGCGCATCCGAAATGAACTCATCGACTTTCAATTGTGCGTTAGCCAATTCTGAATCAGAAAGCCTTACGCCCGTTGCTCCAGGGGGCAAGTCTTTCCAATTTGCTTTGGTGACTTCGGGAATGTTATGCCAAATAACATGCGAAGCTTCATTCATAAGTGTCTCTTCAAGAACGACACTGTCGGGCGCATGCCAGACGTGATTTGAAAATTCTTTTTTTAGAAATTTGCTAACCTCCTTTAAATTGTTGGAGTAAAGGGTGACCCAGCCAGCTTCATTGGTGCTGCCGAGGAATTTCGATTTCATATCAGTGAGTATATAAGGCACTGAAACGCCATATTCCGACTTGTCAAACAACTTCGATATTGAAGCTGTGCCGTCCTCGCTCTGCCCGACGGAATAGACTCCGTTAGCGATAACCCGTCCAAAGATTGGCTCTCCGCCCAGGACGTATGCATTCAGATTTAAGAATACGCCTTTTTTTATTGCTGCTTGATTGAATTGATTCACATCATCAACAGTAATGGAGCCGCGTTCGCATTTACCCCTCAGCGAAACGACCTGCTCCAATAATTCAGCATCAACTCCAGCGTGTCTGGCGCTTTTTTCAATAAGTTTGATATTCGGCGCTACCTTCTCTTTAACGAACTCAGTTAAATTTTGTGTATCTGGCCGGGTTGGAATGATCTTGTTTTGGCTGCTGGATAAAAGCGCTTCACCGCCAGCATCAGAGACCGAATTCTCTGGTTCCGAATCTCCACATAGTCGATGTCGAAGCGAGGGCATTTTAAGGTCCCATTCGGACATTTTCTTTTCGCTGCGAACGGTACATTTCCCCTGGAAGTCTGACACATTGCCTCTATAAACGGCTGCAGGTTACCCGATAAAGACATGTCAGTTATGTTTAAGGGCAGGGATAACGTGTGGTTTGTCCTTTGTTTCACTGGCGCCGGGCTACTTTTATTCCTCTTTCTTGCCAGGCAAATCGCACAATTAACGTAATTAAGTTAAGGTGTTATAACTTTCCGTTGTTGTGCCGGGTTTGTGCAGAAAGGTAACCCGGAACCATTCTTCAATCCTCAACCAGTTGACAATCATCCAATCCTCTCGTATCAAGCGCGAAATGTTATAACATAACATTTATTCACGTTTGAACCTGGCTCGGTGGTGATCGTATGGGAAAAGATAACATTGGTATGTTTTGTTCCGGCTTGTGTCTCTGTCACTGCCTGGCAACACCCTTCCTTTTCACTCTCGGCGGCGTGGGGTTGTTAGGAGAAGTGTTTCACTCCGAATACGTGCACATATTTCTTGCTTTTCCGGTGCTTGGACTTGTGGCGATCACTTTTCCATCTTCTTACCGTCAGCACCGATGTGCGACACCTTTGGTAATGGGATTTTTTGGCGCGGGCCTCATTCTTTGTAGTTTTCTCGTCAGTCACGACACCGAGCATTATTTTTCCGTGTTTGGTGGCCTGCTGCTGTTTTCGGCTCATTTCACCAATCGACATTTCCTGAAGCGGGCTCCATTTCAAACTGAAGTTCAGTCGGCCTGAAGCAAAACATATCCACAAAACCTCCCAATGAAGAGGAACATTTAATGAAAAACGCACAATTCAAGAAATTACCAGTAACGGTTTTATCCGGATTCCTCGGCGCCGGAAAAACTACAGTTCTTAACCACATTCTCAATAATCGAGATCAGCTTCGAGTCGCGGTGATTGTCAATGACATGAGTGAGGTGAATATCGATGCCGCTATCGTTCAGGACTCGGTTTCATTAAGCCGCGCAGAAGAAAAGCTGGTCTCGATGAGCAACGGTTGCATCTGCTGCACATTGCGCGAAGACCTGCTTATTGAAGTAACCAAGCTGGCCAGAGAAGGGAAGTTTGATTACCTGCTTATTGAATCGACCGGGATTGCCGAGCCGCTTCCTGTCGCCGAGACCTTCACTTTTGCTGATGAGGACGGGGTGAGCCTTTCAGATGTGGCGGACCTCGATACCATGGTCACAGTGGTTGATGCGGTAAATTTTCTGAAGGATTACGACGAGGCCAAGTCATTACAGGAAAGCGGCGAGAGCCTCGGACCTGATGATGAACGCAGTGTCGCAGACTTGCTGGTAGAGCAGGTAGAATTTTGCGATGTTATTCTGATCAGCAAGACCGATCTTGCCAGCGCAGAAGAGGTTCAGCGACTACAAGCTGTCTTGAAAACACTGAATCCGGAAGCTGAAATTGTGCCGATTTCTCAGGGCAACATCGACTTGAAGAGGATTCTCGGCACAGGTAAGTTCAGCTTTGAAAAAGCCCAGCAAGCGCCAGGCTGGTTGAAGGAGTTGCGCGGCGAGCATGTGCCGGAAACCGAAGAATACGGAATCAGCAGCTTTGTGTATAAGGCACGCAAGCCTTTTCATCCGGAAAAGTTCCACAATTTTATTCACAGTCAGGAGTTGAGGGGAAAGCTGCTTCGTTCCAAAGGTTACTTTTGGCTCGCGACTCGTCCGGAGTTTGCCGGGCAGTGGAGTCAGGCTGGCGGAATCGCCCGCTATGGTTTGGCTGGTATGTTCTGGAAGGCATTGCCCGAAGACCAGTGGCCTGCTGATGAGGAATACAGGCAGTCAATCAAGGCCAATTGGCAAGAGCCGTTTGGTGATATGCGTCAGGAGCTGGTATTCATAGGACAGGATCTCGACCCGGAGGAAATCTGCAGCAAGCTGGACTCATGCCTGTTGACCGATGAACAGATTCACCTCGATCGGTCGCACTGGTTAAAGTTGCCAGACCCGTTTCCGGTATGGCAGAACATCGAGGACGAGGATGATGGCGAGGAAGCAGCCGTTCAGTGAACATGCATGTTTCGTCTTTGCGGGAAAATTAAAGTGCGAGCCGTATGTTTCTCTATTTCAGGAAAGGTGTTTTATGCGTAGGACAGAACAAATCAAATTTTCCTGCCTTTTGCTTGCCGGGGCGATTGGGTTGTTTGCCAGCCCGGGATATTCCAGTGCTGAAGGGGAAGATCCTCACGCCAGACACCAGGAAGCCCATGTGCATGGAGAGGCAGAGCTGAGCATGATTTTCAACGAAAATATTGTGCAGTTTGAATTGAAGTCTCCGGCGGCTAATCTGTTTGGTTTTGAGCATGCTCCGAGAAACGATGAGCAGCGTGTTGTCGTCCGGGCGGTGGAAAAATCATTGCGGGATGCCGCCGAACTGTTTGTCTTTGAGCCGCAATCAAGCTGCAAGTCTGTGCAGGTGGAGCTTGAGCTGCCGTTTTCCAAGTCATCCACTGATAATGAGGCGCATGAGGATGAGTCGGAGCATAGCAACATTTCTGCCAGGTATCAGTTTGTTTGCAATTCGGGAGAAACGCTGAAGGCGATTGATTTGAAAAACCTGTTTATCAATTACCCTAGACTTGAAAAGCTCGAGTCGCAGTGGGTTATTGAAAACAGTCAGGGAGCCGCTATTCTTGGTCCCGGCAAATCAACAATCGATATCAATACGCAGTAGATATCCTAAGGGTTCATAATGGCTTCAGCTAAAAAAGATAAAAATTTTTCCCCCGAAGATATAATTTGTACAGCCGAGGCCAATTGCGAACAGTCGGGGATGCGACTGACGAGCAAACGAAAGAATGTGCTCTCGGTTCTTCTTGGTTCTGAAGTCCCGCTGTCGGCTTATGAAATATCTGAACGTTATTCGCGTAGATTCGCCGAATCGATAACGGCTGTTTCAGTATACAGGATGCTTGATTTCCTCATCTCCCAGAATCTCGTGCATCGGCTGAATTCGGAAAACAAATATGTCGCCTGTTCGCATATATCTTCAGACAGCGGACATGATGTCCCGCAGTTTTTAATTTGCGACAACTGCCAGAAAGTGAAGGAAACCCATATTTCTAAAGACATCGTCGATGCGTTGATTGCCGATGTCAGTGCTTCGGGATTCGAGCTTCGTCATCCCCAGCTTGAGTTGCATTGCCTTTGTCAGGCATGTGCCAGCGTGGGCTAAGTATTTGTAGTGCTCTACTCGGCAGTCTCTGCGTTGTCGTCGTCTGCTGAAGCTTCGTATTCTTCTTCTACGTAAACTTCAACCTTCTCTACGGTCATGGAGTAAGCGGCAGTGCCCATATCGTTTTCAGTTGTTTCGACTTTCACCGTCCCGGATAACCAGACAGGTTCGTAAAATTCCTTTTGCTTCAGGCCTTGTGGATATTTGGCGTAAATCAATTGATTAGGCGGTGGAGGCGGGACGTGAATACAGGCTCCGAAGTAGGGAACGAAGAAAAAGTCCTTCAATGCTTGCTTGTCGTCAAAATCAAGTGGCACAATGTAACCGGCGAGTTTGATTTTTCTTCCATCAAACTCGGGCAGGATGCGCTCAGAGGTCAGAGCCTGTTGATAGCGTTCCGCTACCGGATCTTTTTCTTTATTCGCGGTTTTGCTGTTTGCCAGTTTGCCACCTATCTGGTCTTCGTCTGAGCCGTCGGGAATGTCAAAAAGCGATTTTGGTGGATTGAGCAGGGCGTCGAGATCGTCCTTGGGCATCAAATCAGTCCATTCGATGGTCTTGAACTCCTCTGGGGTGATGTTCTCCTTGACGGCAATGCTTTCGTTTACTGCCGGCTTGAGGTTCGTGTTATTTTCGACGAAAAAAGGGTCGGGAGAAGTGTCTGGTGGCGACATTTTTTCGCCTGTTTCTCCCTGCCCGGCAGCAACTTTCTTTGCTGTAATCTTCCCTGTGCTGTCGTTTTGATTGGAGGACTCGCAACCAGGCAATATGGCGGCAAGGCATATAGTCAGACAGAGCAGCGAAAGTCTTGATTGTCGGATAAATTGTTTGCAGTTCATGTGAGAAATCTCATTGGAGAAGATTGATAAAGTGCGCTGGTTCGGACTTGACCTGACCGGGATTGTTTAAGTCTTGTATACATTAAACATGATTGTCTTGTCCGGTCGATACTCGACCTGACAATTTATTGTCTACTACTTTACTTTTGTTGTGATTAGAAAACGCCGGGGTGCCGAGTCCCAGTTCGGCGCCGGGCAACGTTGCGTGTTTGTGTGAAGTATGGGTAATGCAGATCCAGACCGGCACAGTTGAGTCTGTGCCGGTGATATATAACCTTGATTTATATCTGTTCCTGGCTTCAGGAAATCAGAGCCTTCTCCATCCACGGTTTCAGAGGGAATATTTTGTCCACGGCATGCAGGCATAAGGCAGCTGAGCAGGTGCCTATCAAAAACGCCCCAATCATTTCAACCGTTGTTAATGGTTGTTGAGGAGGGTGTTCCCAGAAAGCACTGCCGATAACAACCACAGCCACCAGATGCAGTGCGCTGAACAATACCGTCTGGTAGGCGACATGTTGCGATGCGCATAAAAAATCATCCTGAAACTCGTTATCGATGACGAGTCTGCCTTGACGGAGCTTGGCTTGAATGGAAATCAGCTCAATACTGCGCCACACCCTTGTGAAAAAAATGAGCCCCTCGAAGCTCAGGCTAGCTCCGCACCCTGCATAGAACAGGTGGTAATAACTCTGGCTAATCGCCTGGGAGTCCAAACCGCTTAGCAATGAATTCAATTTTATGATTACCAAGGGAAGCATGGTTGTGAAGAATGCCGCTGAAATGGCCGTGACATTTTTTTGCATCGCTCTTCGAACTCCTGAGAGTTCGTCGATTGGGCGGTCGTCAGTCGGATCGAACCGATGAACCATGTTGCCCAATCGCAGAAAGCCAACACAAAGCAGCGCAAAGGAAAGTAAAATGGCCGGAATAACGACCAATAATTCTGTGTTCATAAAAACCTCCAAAAAAACATTAAGTTAGGACCTGCAGGGCGGGAGCTGATCGGGCCCAGTCCTACAGTTCATACATTCGTCTACCCGGAGATATTTTGGCGGGATGATATGCCGATAAAAGTAATAGTCAATGGGGCGATCATCGTGGGGGCGGCGAATTAGCAAGATAAGGGCTGTGAAATAAGGGCGGTGAAATAAAACATGGTGGTCGGGATAGCAGGCAACAAAAGAACTGTTGCCTGCTACTACAAATGATATTGCCTGTTCTCAGCTTCGGTCTTTCTCCAATTCAGACAGTTGGTGTCGTATAGAGTCCAGCTCTTCGGTTATATGTTCAAGTTCCCGGGCAATTGTCGATACCCTGTCACCAAGCATATGACGATTGAGAAAGCGAATCTCGTTGAACATTGATGATGCCTGCTCAAGCTGCAGCCGATCTTCATCGCTAACGGTATTGCACCGAATACCTGCAAGCGCCCTGTTCAGTAAATCCCTGACTAGTGTCATTCGTTGTTGATGCAGCCTCTGGATGCGCACTCTCAATACGTGTTGCAGTTGATATTGCTTTTTCTTGAGACGTTTCTGCATGGATGCTGTTGCAAAAGGACTGACAAGTAGTTTCTCAATCTGTTTGAAGGCTTCATGGGTTTGAAGCTCCAGATCGATTGAAAATGCTGTCGGTGGTTCTGTTGCCAGTTCTCTGGAAAGCATGTCGACCATTTTCCCATAATAACTCCGACGTTCTTCGAGTTTTGGGAAATGTCCCGCAAAAACATCGATGACGTGGGGGAACCAGTGTCTGTTTACCTGTTCCAGTTCAGAGGCAAAGCCTGTGCTCCGCGCCAGCTTAAGGAATGGCTCGACAATGTTTGCCCTTTCGACATAGTGCTTTTGATGGATACTGACAACCCGAAGAGTGAGAATCATCAGTGCAGATATGGCCAGTCCGTCTGCGAACGAGCGAAGATCGTCTGCTGCAATTCCGACTGTCTCAATCTCACCAATACGCCCATGGGCAATGCAGCCGATTAAAAACCAGGCGCAACAGAGAATCAGGTAATTGATATCGCGCCGAAGCTTCCGAGGACTGTCTTTTTGCAGTGGCGGAATTATTTCCAGCACCGCTAGCGTAATTGCGACAACGGCGACACAAATCGGCACAGCGTAGGACCAGAACCAATAAGTCGCATTAATTGCCATATCAATTTCTGTTGGTAATATCACAACCACAACTAGGCCAAGCAGCGCTGAAAACAGCGATAGTATCTGCTTTTTGAAGCCGAGCCAGGCAACGCAAAGTCCGAGCGCCACGGCTGGGAACGCAGTCCAGTCCTGTCCAAGCAGCTTTACCTGAGCGAGAGCCAGAACTGTAGCTTGAAGCAGAAAGGCGATATTGATTCCCCGACTACGCGTTCGGTTCAGGCAGCCAAGAGCGGCGGCCAGCGGAAGAAAAATCGAGAGAATCCAAATTTCAATTGTTAACGTTTGCATAAAAACCTCCATGAAAAAATGTATGGGGAAAACCTTGAGTTTCACCGCCCATACCGGGGAGCAGATGAGATTATCTGCTCTCGGGCATGGGGCGTTCACGCTTCGCCGGGTGAACGGGCGAAGTACCCAAACTGAGATTGTAAGGAGCGGGGGGCAGCGGGGGAGACCGCCAGCGGAGGGCAGTGTGACACGGATTGTACTTGAGATCCAATGAGAGGACATCGGCGAATCGGAATTCGGCTGTGTCGTGGAAACTGCAGTAGGGGGGATCTCTAGATGTCCGCGGAGCTACATTGCATGGTGATGTCACCGTGCGCGTAAGTCTTCTGAGCCGGACGTGTCCAACACGTTTTACTCTTTCTTCCACCAGTGTCAGGTACATGCAGCCTTAGGAGTAAAATGCAAGGATAAAGCGCAGAGAGGGGAAAGAGGGTTGGAAGCTGCTTACCGCAACTTCCAACTGACGCATGAAGTAAAACGAAACTACCGACTAACGTTGTCCGCGCAGGAATGCACCAAAGTCCATCAAATCCAGTTCCACTTCGGCTGCGTAACGCGCATCAGCGAGTGACCTCCAGATAGGAATAAAATCGTCATAGATGGAAAACAGCTTGTTGCACAATTCGCCGGACAGGCGAATTTCGTCAATCAGATCGAGCGTTACGAAAAGACAACTCTCAATTCCATATGATGAGACAAGTGCCGCCTCGGTGTCATTCATGTTTATGCTTTTTTTCAGGTCGCTAAAAAGTAGGGATAACTGTGGTAGAAGCACGGGCAGCTCTTCATCGCAGAGTTTGCGCCTGACCTCGACGACTAATCTGTCACGGGAGGAAAGCAGGTCGTCTATGCCATTGACGATCATTTCCTTTAGGGGGAGATCCTGAATTATTTTCAGTATTCTCAGAACTTCCTCGGATGTTTTCATGTCGTATGAGTTGCCAATTTGGTCCAATTGGATAAGCCGTTTGGTTCGCAGTAGCGCCAGCAGGCCGTATTCTCCACTGATTTCCCTTTCAAGCGCTTTTAGTGAACTGCTGTTGACGATTACCGCCTGTTTCTCCAGCAACTCCTTGGCTACTATCAGATTGAGCGAATACTTTGTTGTGATAAGGTCCGCCAGCTTTGCCAGTTCAACCAGCATCGTCAGGATATTGTTCGTCACAACTATTTGTTTCAGCATCTGCGCCCGAATTTCGGGAGTGATTTCATCCTCGTAGTTTTCATTGAGCACCAAGATGGCAAATTCCAGATGTTGGCAGGAGTTGATTTCAAGGTATTGTCTGGCGGTTTCGCTCAGCTGAACCAGAATGTTCTCGACATTGCGAATGGAGTTTCTATTCGCGGGCTGTTCTTTCAACAACCGCTCGAGTAGCTCTTGGTTAGAGCGGGCCAGCTGAAGGATACTGAGCCCCATTTCATCATCGTTACCGCTGATAGTTGTGCGAAGTATCAGACGTAGCGCCTCTCGGATCTTGGGTAACTTAGCTGCCAAGGTGCCAGGGTATGGTAAGAGACTTGCATTTGAGTTTTGTGCGTTCATAAAAAACCTCATGTTGTTGTTGAAAAACCGGGAAGGGAAAACCTTGATTCTCTGCACTTCACCAGAAGGCATATTCATCCTGCTGGCAAAATGCTTCAAGCAACTACACGGATACCGGCAATTCAAGACTTGAGAGCCGGGATAGGAATGTTTTGGGGTATGAAAGAGCGCGTCTAAGGCTGACACCTAGCGCAATCTGTATCTTTAGAGGTTTATTGTCAATTTGAGCGGTTGCTTTGAGTAGCGCCGATGTCCTCTTGGTCTTTAAAACTGGGACCGGGTGGGCCGGGTTAAAAAAAACTGGGACCGGGTTACTTTTTATGGATCACTCAGAGGGCTAGAATTTGCGGTAATACCTTGAAATTGCGGCAATAAAAGGGGGCAGCCCTCGTTACGTGAGTGTCACGAGAATTATCTGGAGGAGTAACCCGGAACCATCCTCTTTACAGTCCGAGCGCTGGTTGATGCCAATTACAGATTTATCGCCTGAAATGAATAAACCAGGGTCTCCATTATCCCGACTGTAACGGCATGTTGCTCTAACACTGCCGTTTGCGATAGGACACGGAAGGTTGTTGGTCGGTGTTTGCTGGTCAGCCTGCGACCCTGCGAATCAGCTTATTTTAATCTCCTTTCGTTATATATCGTAGAAAATGAACAACGTGCCGCCAACAGGCAATTCCAAATTATCGATAACAGATCCAGGTAATGCCGATAATGCGGTTGTTGTTCGTGATCTGTCTTTTTCCTATGGTGGGCGACGGGGCTGCCCGGTTCTTGAAATCGATGACTGGCAGATTAGTCGCGGGCAGCAATCTTTTCTTCATGGACCGTCCGGTTCAGGAAAGACGACCCTGCTCAATCTGCTAAGCGGTGTGCTGCTGCCAACAAGTGGAAGTGTTCAGATTTTGGGGGAGAAGGTTTCCAGTCTCGGGTCCAGACAAAGGGATCGCTTTCGCGCCAATCATATCGGCATCGTCTTTCAGCAATTTAATCTTTTACCCTGGCTCAGTGTGATTGATAACCTTCGTCTTGCGTCCTACTTTTCCGGTGGAAAAGAGGGCATCATGGATAAAGCCGAGAAAATATTTGCCAGACTTCATATTGCAGCTGAACTATTGCACCGTCCGGCATCAAGTCTCAGCGTTGGGCAGCAGCAACGCGTGGCGATTGCCCGTGCCCTGATTAATGATCCCGAATTATTGATTGCGGATGAGCCAACATCATCCCTTGACAGCAATACGCGTGCCGCATTTATGGAGCTGCTTCTAGAAGCGACAGGAGTGAACAAGACAACGCTTCTGTTTGTCAGCCACGACCTATCGCTGGCCGGCCGTTTTGGCGAGAATGTTGCTCTCGCTGAATTGAATAAGGTCAAGGGAGGGCATAATGCTGCTTAAAGTTGCCTGGTCCAGTCTTCGTAGCCGCAAAGTGACTGTCCTGCTGACAGTGTTTTCCATTGCTGTCAGCGTGTTTTTATTGCTTGGTGTCGAGCATATCAGGCAGGAAGCGCGCAGCAGTTTTACGCGCACTGTCTCCGGTGTTGACTTGATTGTTGGGGCTCGGACCAGTCCGCTCAATTTGCTTCTCTATTCCGTGTTTCGCATTGGCAACGCCACGAACAACATTTCATGGGTGTCTTACGAGGAGCTGGCGAAATCTCCTCAGGTCGCCTGGACTGTGCCCATTTCACTTGGCGATTCACATCGCGGTTATCGGGTCATGGGCACGACAAACAGTTACTTCGAGCATTATCGATACGGCGAGAAGCGAACGCTGGAGTTTTCTGCGGGCAAGAGATTCTCTGATCTTTACGACCTGGTGCTTGGTTCAGAAGTCGCACGAAAATTTAACTATAATATGGGTGAATTGGTAGTCGTTGCTCACGGAACCGGTAAGGTGAGTTTTAGCAAACATGACGACAAGCCGTTTCGCGTCACGGGAATTCTCGAACCGACAGGCACGGCTGTTGATGAAACGCTACATGTAAGTCTTGAGGCGATCGAAGCAATACACAAAGGCTGGCAGAGCGGGACCAAACTTACCGTTCGTTCCGGGTTGAACGTGCCGGCGCCTCATCAAAAAAGCGATGATGGTGAGAACGCTGTAGCTGAACACGTTAACCCGGAGCTGACGCCGGTATCGATCACCGCTTTTATGGTCGGCCTAAAGTCAAAATTTGCCGTTTTTACTTTTCAACGTCAGGTAAACGAGTTTTCAGCTGAACCGCTTTCGGCAATACTTCCAGGAGCGGCTCTTTCCGAACTATGGCAGATGATGTCCTTTTTCGAAAAGCTGTTGCTATTAATCTCTTTGCTCGTGCTATTTTCTTCTCTGCTCGGCATGGTTGTCCTGCTTCTTGCGACGATGCGTGAGCGCCAGCGGGAGATGGCGATCATACGGGCGGTTGGCGGGAGCCCGATTTTTATCTTTCTTCTTATTCAACTTGAAGCGACCTTGATAGTTCTTTCGGCATCGGTGCTGGGTTCTTTGTTGCTTTGGGGAAGTTTATACCTGTCAGCGGATTTTCTGCGACGCAGTGGAGGGATTGTTATCGGGACAGATATTTGGAACGGCAACTCACTTTTGATTATTGGTGGGGTTTTTCTTGCCACCTCGTTGCTTGGCCTTATTCCTTCAGTTGCAGCATTTCGAAGCTGTTTGCATCGCGGTTTGACCGAGCGTGGTTAACCTGTGGGGGGAGAGCTTAGTGGGGTAGCGGAGCTCCAGCTCCGCTGCAAAAATCATGAGCATTATTTACCGCAGCACTGGACCGGGTTACTTTTTTGTAATCTCTTGTCCAGAGTTGGCAACAGCGTAGGGCCATTTTGGCCCTACATTTACTACGCTTGATATTCTTTTTAGCGCGCAGGCATCCAGCTTGCGCTGTCTGCATTCTGGGTGCGTTTTTCAACACATCCGAATGGTGTTCGAGTTACAGCCCTGAACATATTCGAAGGGGCAGTCATCTCATTGGGCTGATCCTGGGCAGGATGCGCAAAAAACTCCCCTGAAAAAAGCTTTCCGGGGGAACAATGCCTGCAAGTCACCATTGACGCGTCTTCATGGGACTGCCGGACTCTCTTCCTTTTCCGCCTCAGTCTCAGCTTTAGTTATGCCTTTTGTTGCCTCTACCTTTGCGTCTCCGAGCTCATGCTTGGCGGTGGCAATATCTTTGGTCGCTTGTATCTTGGCACTATCGACGGCCTGACTTCCTTGTGCTTCCCGGATTTTGTCAGTGGCATCTTGGCGTGCTTCAGAAACGCTCACCTTGGCATCTTCAACATTCTCTCTGCCCACCTTTTTCTCGTTGGCTAGATTATCTTCCGGACTCTTGCATGAACTGAGACTCATGATTAGTGACATGCACAATAAATATTTTATTTCACTGGACATAGTATGCCTCACATTATCTATAAAATTTACACTAATCGACCATTCTTAGCGCTCCAATGACACGACGATTTCGAGCTCGACCCTCAGAAGTATCATTAGGTGCAATCGGACGAGTCAACCCATATCCCTTGGCAGTTAACCGCGAAGGCAACACGCCCTTCTGCTCGGTGAGGTATTTATGAACTGCCTTGGCTCTGCGCATCGATAGCTTTTTGTTATACAATTTCGTTCCGATGTTGTCGGTGTGACCTTCAATTTCTGCCACTGCACCGGGATTTTGCTCCATGAAGATTGAGAAATCGTGTAACAGCGGTTCGTATTGGGGTTTTATATTTGACTTGTCGAAGTCAAATTCCACTTTGAGATCTACTTCCGCCTGCTTGTCACGTTCCAACGCTGATGCAACATCCGGCATTACCCTGATTTTTTCAGGCTGAACTTTGACTTTTTTGAACTGTTTTTTGTCCGGGCCACCAAAAAGTAAAGATATACCCCCGGTGTATGAGAACTTGCTTGTCTCTTCACCACCTTCAGTATCAACTATCCAGCGGGCATCGGTTCGTAGAGCCAGTGTATCGTTCAACAGCCATTTGACCCCGCCTCCGAGCGGGATGGTGACGTTGGTTGTGTTGGCGGGAGATGGGCCCTTTTCCGCCAGAACACCAATACCTGCGGCGATAAAAGGTCGTAGTCGGCTGTTGCCGAAGAGGTAGTATTGAACTTCTGCTGTCGGTAGAAGCAAATTGGCATTGCGGTTGTTATCCTTGATATCGCCCTTACCCGAAAGCACGGCCACTTCTACTTCCAGTTCGTTCATCAGGTAGTACCCAGCACGCCCTCCGGAGAATATTGATGGGGTGTCCATCTTTGAATCCCCCTCAACTTCGAGACCGCCGATTTGAGCCCCCAGCTCTATCCGATGTTTGTATCTGTCTTCGGCATTTCCGCTCGCAGCGATCGTAAAAAGGAATGAAAACGCCAGAGCCATGGACGTTCCTGTTTTCCACATATACATGAAGACCTCACTTGGGATAGCAAATGTGTTTAGTGTTACCTGTCACTGTTGAATTTAATCAAAGTGACAAGGTTCGTCTGGTTATTATCAGGTAAGCGGCGCGTGGAGCATGACAACGGTCATATTGAGAGACAGAAGTGATAGGGGTATTTAAAAACTGGGAAAAGTTGGGACCGGGTTACTTTTTAAATGATCTCCTACCCAGAGTTTGCAGCAGCATCGGGCTATCCGGGACCCAATTTCCGGCCCAGGGGTCACGCCATGAGCGTGAATGGCCTGACGATGTTTTATATTAATGTGGCTTGTCGCCACATTTCGCTCAGGCGATTGGCAGGGTGCTATGTGCCCGGGATAACTCATCGTGTAGATTCTGCACGCTTAGAGCCGTATGATGAAGTGGGCCATTGCCAACAGTCCCAATGAAGCGACATGCGGCAAATGAACCGGATTTGTGCTCGTAATCGGCAATCCAGAGTTTGCGGCCGGGAAGAGATTCCGGACGCACCGGCCAGACACCGGGCCGCGGTTTAATATGACCACTCATATTTATACGCCAAGGTTTTGGTGTGACTCTGGCGCGAAAGCACTGCTGATTGCGGCACATTCGTGCGTAAATCGGATCGACGCCAAAATAGCGGAAGCAGAGTTCGACTTCCGTGTCTGCGGGAGAGAAAGTTTCGTGCATTACCAGGATCCTGATTCCTGCCGGGGTGCGATAGAGGCGCAGGGACCATTGAGGATATTGGCGGACATATTTCTTTGCTCGTTTGCACACCAGTTGTTCAGCGCCGCCGGCAAGCATCACCGGAAGCTGTTTAAACATGGATGCTGTTGCTGCTCCGAGAAGTGCACCAATTACCATGATACCGAGAGGCCAGTTAGGCATCTTTCCGAATAGAATGGTCAGCATGAGAATAGCTCCCGATGCGCCAATCGCCGCTCCCACAAGCAGAGGTTTTTTGCTCGACTTGTCAAAATCAACATCAACGAACAGCACATCAGGGGTGTTGAGGCAGAGTGCACCGTAAATATTGCGGGTAATCACAGTGTCTCCGCTTCGCCTCACGATCTCCTCGCGAATCGGCACACCTTCGGCTCCGTTATATGATACCCGTGGCTCTCGCCTTAGAATTCTCTGTCCAGAAACAACTTTTTCAAAAGCCTCTCTGACCCGGGTTTCAGCATTCCTTTGCGCATCCTCCTGACTGATATCGGACCAGCCAAACCGTCGCACGGTGATCTGTTTGCCCTTGATACGCTGCTTGATAATTTCTTCAGCCCAGAATTGTGGCACGATCATTCAAGTCATCCTTTTAAACTCTGTTATCAAACAAGACCTTGGCCAGCAAAGCTTGCAATAGCCTGAAATTTCTCAAATTTCAGGCAAGACAACCAATACTGTTTCAACCCGGAAAAGAGTGAAAAATCTCTGATTTCTTCAATCAAAAGTTAAGAACATTGTTTGAAACGGTATAATTATAGCCTCTTTATTATTGGTGATTTTCTAGCACCAGCAAAAAAAGGGGCCGCATCTTGAGAGCAGCTTGTTTCAACTGTAATTTGCTGATAATTAGGTCTCGCTATATCGCGATTTTTGCGACTTCCTGTTCACTCCCATTCTATGATTTCTGTATTGATGTTTGTCCACGCAGTCTGTGTTGCGATTTCTCCCCTGGTGAGCTGGTTGGTAGCTGGGCATTTTAATCAGATTCACGGTTACAGGGTGCTACGGAAGTAATGATTTGTTTGGTGTCCTCGTCAGCAGGGTTCGTGCAACTTTCATCCAGTGTAGAAGATTCACATCGGCGTTTGATCTCAAGTCCAGAGATCAGGTGCAGTTATTTTTGGTTTAATTTTTTGGAGGTTTTTATGTCAGATTCATCTGGTGGAAGTCTGTTTTTGCGTTTACTGCGTTGGATACAGCGAATATTGTTTTTCTTATCCGGACTGGCTCCGGCATATTTGCTGTTGTTGTATTTTACTCGCAATAGAATATCCGGTGACGTGGATTTTTCAATTTGGTTGGCTGCGTTTGTGCTGTGGGTTATCACGGGAGTGCTCGGAGTTATTCTGCTAAATCAATTGTGGGCATGTATCGACAATAGTGAAGATTGGAAAACCTGGAGACGCATGCAAGCTGTCTTGCTGACTGTTGGCAGTATGGTTTTTGCGGTTTCAGTTTTTGATTTTCCCGATTTTTTCTTTGTCTGGTACGTAACTCTTTTGGTGGGTATGATAACGCTTGTTTTTCGCTGGCGACGTCGTGATTTGTTGGGGATAGACGATTTTTAGTCGGAATGCTCGAAGCGTAATTGCAGTAATGCAAATGTTTCGAGCATATACCTTGAGTCATTTGACCAGCTGTCAGGTTCTAATGCTGGGTCCAGGTAAAATCTGGATCCAGTTTATTCTTTCCATGTAATTTCGCCTCTACCGTGCAAAACCTCTCTTGAACGGTAGAGTTCATTACTGCCTATGTTTACTTCTTTATACTGTTGTTATGCGGGACGAGCTTGTCGCGATTCTCCGCAAGTAAGTTGTTGACTTTTGTGCCTGAAAAGCCGAGGTCGTGGGCATCCGCAATTTCACTTGCCAAAGCCGGTGCGGCGAAGGAAGTGCCATCCTGATATAGATGTGCTCCATCGCCAAGAGCGAAGCGGTGGGTCATTGGTTTACAGGCATCGACAAGGCTGTGAAAGCTTGAGTTATCTGCCGCGAGTTTGCCTGATGTGTCTGTGCCACAGACGGTGACCATTTCCGGAGCCATAATCGAAAGAAGGCTGATTTTGTTGGGGCCATTATTGCCCGCGGCTTCGACTACCGAGAGACCTTGCTCAGTCAGATTGCGAATTGCATTTGCAGCATCAATTGTCTGCCTGAGATATTTCTGCACTTCTGTATGGTCTCGACCAAGTTCGGGAATTGAACCTAGTGACTCGCCGTGAGTAGTCGCAGCCTCTTCCACTGCATGACGAATAGTCGCACTGTGCTCAGCGACATTTTCAGGCGTGATTTTTTCTACACTGGAGGAGAGTTTTCGACTGCTTTGTTCTACGAGCTGATTTATCGCGGCAAACGAAACGGGATCGCTGAATGAGAGATTGACGGTGGAAATGCAGTTCGATTGATGTGAGGTGCCAATTGTTTTAAGTGCTTCGATCATTTCTGCATCGTCTATACCAGTGCTGCCGCTTGTTGTAGTAGCTGCGTTGAAAGCGATTACTGGGTGCTTGCCACCACTGGCCAGTGCCACAAGTTCTCCGTGAGAGGCGACTATTGTCTGCTGGTCGCCAGTTGTGATTGGAGATTGATTGAAGTTATTAACCACGGCAATGCGACTAACGGAGCAGGAGTCGGGGGAACTGTTCTCTCCAGGGTGCAAAGGAGAACCTTCGCTATGTAGCTTTTGTTTGAGGTCGCTTCGGTCAGCAAATGATATCTCAAGGCCGATCGTCTCTTTGGCTGCCTTCAGGTCGCGGCTCTCCAGGTTGGACTGCTCCAGAAGATTGGCCGCGCTTGGCTGGTTGAGACCTTGAATATCCGCCATAACTTTACTTCCATGGAGATGAGGCTATGTGATGAGGTCCTGTGATGAGGTTTAACCCAGAGATTGCCCCCCTCCCCCCTAACCTGCAACATCCGGGCTGATTGGTGAGCCCGTGTTTGTTGTTATGGCTTGTTGCTGCATTCTGGTCGCTATTTCTTTTGGCCCGGAGGAATATTTTGCGAAGGATAAGTCTTTTTCCGAGTCTAATATACGGCAAAACACTTACCTGCTTATTGTTCCAGAGGGTTGATATGAGACTGATTATCCTATTTTGGGCACTTATGTTGCCATTCAGCGCCGTTGCCGAGTCACGTAAAGTGCAGCAAATGGACGGCAAGGGATGCTATATCCTTGAAATCAAGGAACAAAAGCCGGATTCCACTCCGCATAAAAAGAAGCCCGACCCGTATAAGAAGTGTGCCCGGGTCGCAGGCGCAAGTGGTGGGGTGGAGCACCTTTGCTCCTGGCCGGGAGAGCTTGAGCTGAAACTGAATGATGAAGGTGGAACCTTTGTCATGACTGTGCGTCAGGATGCCCGGGGTAAGGTCTATCTGCCGGGTAGCAGCGAGAGTTGGCC
>JAQTWB010000209.1 GCA_028689495.1 bacterium
GCTATGGAATCGCCATTGTCAGCATGCGCTAATGGTAACAAAAAGTAATGTAAAATTTATCAGGGAGGGTATAAAAATCCTGTAAAGATTTTTGATGGTCACTTCTGTTATTTTTGAAAGAGGTTTTTGATTATAATCCCCTCCCACTATGAATTTCCCAACGCAGTTGCCACTAACGTGAGCGGTAAATTGAAGCAGCCGCGCCAGCGGATGCGACCGAAGACCAATACACTGCTCGAGATTAAGGTGTGCTGGATCGGGGGAATTAAAGTGCGAGCAGTATAAACGATGACGGGGGTTGTGTATCTACACTAATTTTTGCACCTCTTCATGAGGTCAGCGATGGCGCGTCTGGTAGGTCGGCGGTAAAATGTTTCATCGGGGTAGTTGGCTATCTCTTGCTCGATATAATCTAATCTATTTCTTAACGTTACGTTTTGTTTTGGGGGCAGCTTACCGGAGATTGTCGCATAGATCGCCCCAAGGGCCTGTGCGGCGTGTCGGCTGCTGAAGCCGCTAAAATGAAGAAGTTTAAGTGAGAGTATGTCAGCGGCAATCTCATCAGCTTCATTGATGTTTAGCCTTGGGCCAGATTCGTGTGGAAGACCGGTGGTCTGTGCAAAGTCTTCGCTTTGGGATGAACGATTTTGAGAAATACTGAAATGTTTTAGAAAATAGTGCGATAACTCATGGGCAAGCGTGGCATAAAGTTGACCGTCATTGTCGAATGCCTTTAACAGGCCCTGGCTGATATATATGTCGCCGAAGCCATCAGAGACGGCAGTTCGCCCAGTATCGCAGCTTAAATATATGCGAAATGTTCGTTCACTGGAAAAGTGCGCCCTTTCGGCAGCATAAAGCAGTCGTTCAAGGATTTCAGAAAGTATCAAGTTGTCCTGACTGCTGCTTACTGGTGGAAACTGGGTTTTTAACCAGTTCCGCGTTAATTCGCGTCTGTTGTTTCGTTGCCAGTCAGCAGAGTTTTCTTTTTCGAGTCCGGAGCATGACATCAGTGCGCCGACCAATAGGCAAATTGAGAACAATAATCGCAGAAGCAGGTGACAGTGGAATGTTAAACAGTGGAGTGTCAAACAGTGGAGTGTCAATTGAGGTCGAACCTTGACAGCACGCCAGGTGCTCACTCGGTGAAACCTTGTAAGGTGAGATTTCGTAACCTGGATGCTCTGTGTAGGTTTCAATATTTTGGCCGAATTTTAAAGTGCTTTTTGTCGTTAATCCTGGTTTTGTATTTAACTGATTTGTCGCTCCGATACCACAATGGAAATTTCGGTGACCATTCGACAGTTGTGGACGATTATCGTGGAGATATTGAGATAATTGTTGAGGATGTGAATCCTGGAGCAAGTGGATTGGCGGTCACTGCCAAGATACTTAAACCCTGGGCAGGTCGGGTGTTGATATATTATGACTTGTCGACCTGTCTCTGTCCTCAGACGGATTTCGAGAGCTGCAGGTATTCAAGTCGGGCCAGTTTACGCCGAATATTTTTTTCACTAAATCCATTTACTTCCGAGGCCCGATTATTGCGACGAGGGATCGTTTTTCGCGGTTATGGCCAAAAATCTAAGGATACTGTGGATGATGGTAGTGATCGTGGACCAAATCGGGTTGGTACATCCGCTGATGATAGTATCTCCGAAGGAGCCTTTTCGGCGGATTGTTACAGGAGTGGGGTTTCCGTCAGTTGGTTGAATATTTACAAATGGTGGAACACAAGAGAAGGAGTATATCGGTATGCCCCGGGTGATTACGATTATCAGGGATCTCTTGCCGCAGCCGTTCTCGGTCGAGGGGAGATGCTGGACCAGGAAATCTGGCAGATCTATCGCAATCTCGGTTTACTGCATATTCTTGTCGTTTCAGGCTTTCATCTTGGAATCGTCTATTTCTTTGCGCGTGAAATCGCTGGGCACCTTGAACTTCTGATGATTCGGCGTTTTGCTGCTGGGGAGTTACATGACCTGCCTTATCTGGCTGCGTTTCTTCTATTGATAATGTATGTCGTGGTACTTCCTTCAGCGATGACCATCGGTAGAGCATTGATTGCGGCTTTGTTGCTGACCATCGTTGGAGTTCATAGTGCGAAGCCACGGTCCTTTCGTGTTTTGTTGTTATGTCTGTTGCTGCAATCAATCTATCGCCCGGGAATGATATTTGAAATGGGACCTCAACTTACTTATGCCGCCCTGTTGTCGATATTTTGCGCTATAAGGAAGAACGAGGAAAGTTCCTCGCAGGGAATATGGGCTTTTGTCAGGGCGGCCTTTCACGTATCACTCTCGGCTTCTCTGCTGACGGGCGCTATTTTGTTCATGTGGGGACAGAGGGTTAATCTACTTTCTCCATTGCTGAATCTGGTCTTGGGGCCGGCGCTCTCGTCCATCCTGATTATACTTGGTGGGCTTGCCCTGCTTGGATATTCCTTATCTCCGGAGTTTGAAAATGGTCTGGCTCTGGCTGGTTATCTGGTTTCCGGCCTGAGTCATTTTTGCCGTTTGCTTGCCGAGCTTTCTCAGGATTTGGGGTTGTGCCAGGCGGTTGACGGGTTGACAGGACGGGGGCTGGTCGGAGCCATGTTTTGTGTCGTTTTTATTGTTCTTTACCTTCCTCAAGTGCAGCCGGCGCTTGAAAAAGAAACATAAATCTGCTAAGCAATCCGCCACCTGTTTCATAATGTTTCCAGACTGTTCGTTCGATCGCTGTCCCGCCAAGGGAAGCCATAGCAGTTGTGTATTCAAGCTAAACTGAA
>JAQTWB010000080.1 GCA_028689495.1 bacterium
ATCTCAACATGAAGCAAAAATGGCGGCGATTCACAATATGCGTGTCAGCTGATGTGTATGGGTCGATACTCGGTCGGACAAGGCAACCACAGTTTATGTGTGCATAGGGCAGGCAAATTTTTTGGAATTCAAATTGTCCAGATCATGTCTGTCCGGTCAAGTCCGAACCGGGATATCACCCTGCCTGAGAAATCCACAGCCGAATACAATCGAGCTCGAATAAATTTGATGTTTTGTTGTGGGGTATGGCGTGATCGATACTTTTGCTGAACGGTGAAATACCACTACCTACTGCCTCATGTGAGAAATGGTGTGGCGAATTTTTGACTCATTTGAATTAAACCTGAAGTAAATTTTTGAAACGGTATAAATGAAGAAGCCGGCTGAGATAGTACTTCCGCTGATTGTCATTGCGGTTGTTGGTATTATGGTGGTCCCGATGCCCAGGCTGATACTCGACTGCCTTCTGACACTGAATATTGCCTTTTCCCTGCTACTTTTTGTATTTTGCTTTTTCCTCGACAGTGCAAAAAAGCTTACAGTTCTTCCGGCGGTTCTTCTGTTGGTTACCGTCCTTCGTCTTTCACTTAATATCGCAACAACCCGGCAAATTCTCTCTGGAAATGACGTGCCTGAGATCGTTCGAACCTTTGGTGAGCTTGCTGTCGGTGGCAGTATCGCCGTCGGCATGGTTGTTTTTGTAATAGTCACGGTAATTCAATTTATTGTTGTTTCCAAAGGTGCGGAGCGTGTTGCGGAAGTTACTGCTCGTTTTACACTTGATGCGATGCCGGGGAAGCAAATGGCAATAGACGCAGATGTCCGTAGCGGCTTTCTTGGGATCGCCGAAGCCCGTTTCCGCCGACATGAATTGGAACGAGAGTCCCGGCTATACGGAGCGCTTGACGGAGCGATGAAATTTGTTCGCGGAGATGCAGTGGCGGGAATTATCATTACCTCAATCAATCTTGTTTTTGGTGTGATAATCGGCGTGGCCAGTCACTCACTTTCTCTGAGCGAGTCCGTGCAGACGTTTTCATTGCTGACGATAGGAGATGGGCTCTGTTCTCAGTTGCCGTCTCTTCTTGTATCTCTTTCAGCAGGGCTTGCTGTCACCAGGGTTGATTCTCCGGATGGTGGTGCTATCGGAGGGGATATCCTTTATCAGATTACGTCGGAGCCGCGTTCCTTGTTCATCACGGGCTTCGCTATGTTACTTGTGGCGTTTGTTCCGGGTGCTCCATCAATGATTTTTGTCATTGCCGCCGGGGTGATATTTTTCTGGGGTGGTAAAAAGGTTACAGCAGGGCAAAGAAAATCAGTTTCAACACGTTTTGTGCCTCAACAATCATTTGCCATATGTTTGAAAGGCTCGAGTGCAGTTCTCGACGGCCTTCGGCGAGATGCTGACCTACCGGTGTTGTATCTAGGAGTCCGCCAGAGGTGTTTTGACAAGTACGGATTGTTATTGCCGGAATTAGGCTTTCTGGTGACAACTGAGTCTGTTCAAGATGATGTTGTTGAACTGTCTGTGAATGGACTTGTTCAAAGATGCAGTTGGTCATCTGTAGATATTGCTCAGGGTGTAAGGATTATCAATCTACTTGAAGATGCAATCTCCCGTAATGTAGTGAGACTTCTTGATGATACCCAAACGAGATTGTTGCTTGATTATTACAGCGGACAGCATGAAGACCTTGTAAATGCCGCGGTGCCGGGGGTGCTCAGTGTCACCGGTCTGACCCAGGTTTTGCGCTCACTTGTCAGAGAAGGAGTTGCTGTTTGTGATTTCGCCAGAATTTTACAGGCGATAGCTGATTATCAGTTGAACCGCTCTCATGGTGTTGTGGTGAGCGCCAGTGGTAATAGTGTTCCTCATGGTTTGCGGAGAAATCTGCAGTTGGTGCGCTCGGCCGAAGGTGAAAGGTTACATTTCAGTGAACTGATAGCAGATGTCAGGGAGTCTATCGGATATACCATTTGTAGTGGATTAGCTGATGAGAACCGCATAATTCCAGTTCTTCGATATAGCGCTGAAGCAGAAGAGATCCTTTTGTCACATGCTTTGGAAGAGTCAACCTTGCCAGCAGATTTTGTCGCCGCTCTTGTCGCTTCGCTGAAAGAGAAGGTCGCAGATGGGAATAATATTGTTTTGGCACCAAGGTACGCCCGCTTGCTGCTCTATAACCTCTTGGTTGATGAGTGTCCGAGTGTGCGAGTTATCGCTCCCGGCGAGGTGCGGGGAAATGCGGAGATTCAAGTTGTAGAAATTATTGCTCCCGTTTGCGAAGCCGAGGATCCAGAGAGGTACTTGGTCGCGCATGCCGCTTAAGATTTGATGTTTGGGTTATCGTAGAACAAATATCTTGATGAGCCAAACAAATGACTCCGACCAAGTGATATGGAGGTCCATTTTGTGTAAGTTACAGTTATCAGGCTTCTGGTTTGTTGTTGTTAGTTTAACATTAACATCGTGCAGCAGAATAGAAGAGTTTAATCTACCGTCGCCTTACCGAGATGATGCACAACATTTGCTGGCTCAGGGCTTGGTGATGCTTAGACAGGGAGATATATCTGGAGCACAATCATCATTTCTTTTGGCGCGCGAATTGTTGCCTCAGGATCCACGGGCTTATGATGGACTTGGGGCGGCTTATCTGCGTCGGGCAGACAAGAGAGGGGCACTTTCGATGTTTCAGAAAGCCATAGTGCTTGATTCGAACTATGCTCCAGCATATGCTCACCTGGCATTTCTTGCAGAGAATGACGGCGATTTTGCCGCTGCTGATGAACTTTATCGGTTATCGCTGGAGAAGGGGCCGTTATTGCTTGAGGCCCGGAGTAACTACTCGGCTTTTCTTTGTCGGCTAGCGGAGAAAGGACGGTCCCGGGAAATCAATCGGGAGGGTGGTGTTTTTACTAGAGAGTTTTCAGTGCCTTTAACCGAAGTAAAACGACCGGTCGAAGATGAATGTATTCAGCAAAGGCAGATGACGCAGGCTTTATTGCAGGCCGCAAGTGGTGCGGTGAAGGCGAATATGGTGGATGAGCAGCTTTATGACAGGAAAAAATAATCAATCCGGTATTGTCGTTGTTCATTACGGCAGGATGCATGAGCTTGCTAATTGCCTCCAGGTACTGACGAGGGATTATCCAGAATTACCAACTGTTGTTGTTGATAACAATGAACCGTTAGTTGACTCTCCGTCCCCTGCGCTTAATCGGGATAATATTCGACGGTTGTCTGGGCATGGGAATATCGGTTTTGCGGCAGGAGTCAATCTGGGCATCAAGTGGTTGATGAGTAATACTGAATGCCGATTTTTTTGGGTTTTGAATTCTGATGTTCAACCTTTGCCGGATGCATTATCCGGGCTTGAACAGGCAATTACCAGTCAACCGAGAGTTGCCGTTAGTGGCGGGCTTGTTATCGGTCAGGATGATAAGGTTTGGTCTTTTGGAGGCACTGTAGATATACAGCGACAAAATGTTTTCATGAATCATCATGGAGAGCAAGCTGGTAATTTTTCCTCTTCGACGATCATTAAAAAGGTTGACTATGTGCCAGGCTGTTCATTTCTTGTCAGCCGCGAAGCATGTGAGGTGGTCGGACCATTTCCTGAGCACTATTTTCTATATTTTGAAGAGACGCATTGGTGCCTTCAGGCGACAAGACAGGGGTTCACATGTCTTGTTAACAGCAAGAGTCGGGTGATGCACGATACAGATGATAACAAGATGCAGTCTCCGCTACGGGTATATTTTTATAATCGCAATCAGCTGATGTTCTGGAGTTACTGGGGGGGCATATCGGTTCGTTGCCAATTATTTATGCAAACTTTATTGCGTAAATTGCCTGAAGCTTGTCGGGCTTTGGCCTCTTGCGCAGATCGAAGACTGTCTGCTGTCTTTTGGGCCCATCGTCAGGCATGTCTTGATTTTTTGTTGCTTCGGTATGGAGGCCGTGAAAGGGTTAGACAATTTTTGATTGACTAGCGGGAGGTAAACCGGAAGTGGATTGACGGAAGTCAATCCTGGCGAAATCTAATTTCGCAACACTCACATTTTAACAAAGTTGTCTTACCCCACTACGTCACTTGGCAGGAGTGGAAATCGCAAACTCGGTTTTGCCCGAGGCGAGTTTTCTGATGCGCACGAGTTCGGAAGCGACAGAGCCGGGCACAGAGGTGGAGATTGTCACCAATCCATATGAGTCTCGCCTGGCAGCGGAAGATATCTTTGCCTCAACCGAACCACTGCTGTCGAGTTTTGCAGTATCCGTAAAACTTCGCTCAAGCCCATTTAAGGTATAGGTGACATCGTTCTGTTCGGTGCTCAAGTTCATCAGCCGCAGCATGTTATCCATGCCGAGGAACATGTTGTAGGTGGTGTAGAGTTTTTTGCCATAGGCTTCACGGGCGACCGAGGCGTAAGCAGTTTCCATGGCTCTCGAAGTCCGGTCCCGGTAGTAGAAAACACTTTGGGCGACTACTGAGTTTGGCGTTGATGGTGTAATTGCCACATAGCCCGTATTTGAATCTCCGGAAAGAAGCCCCATCGTCGGAAAGTGCCGCTGTGAGAGGGCTGGCATGGCGATGTTGTTTGTCGCCAAAGTATAGCCGTCGGCATCGATGAATTTTAGTTGCACATTAGTTTCCTCGTCCAGCATGTTTGCCACCTCGACATAGTTTTCACTGACGTCGGAGATTGAAATCGGGGCGTAGATGGTGCGAATTGCGCCGGTGGTTGCCGGAAGAGAGAAAGAGTAGTCGTAGTTGTTGAAGTTTGAGCCTTCGGCATAGCGGACGATGCTGGAGAGATAAGGCGAAGCGGTCTCATCGGGGATGATGATGTTGGTGCCGACATTGTCCGGACCGGGGTTTATGTGACCGCCGTCGATATCGCGTCTGCCAAACGGAGGAATCGAGATTCTTTCCTCGGCAACCTTTTCACCGCTGATGTTGTATCGTTTGACAGTGAAACTCTTTGCGGCAGAGCTTAAATTCCCGATTGTCAGCCAGTTGTAGACTGTATTTGCCGGGGCGGAGGATGTGTTGCCGGGATGATAGGAGTTGAACATCGCGGCGCTTTGCCCGAGGTTTGAGTTGCGTAAAGGCTCAGCGAAGGCAAAACCGTATTGTGAGTCCATCTCCCCGGAAGAATCCGGGTGATAGATGGTGACCCTGCCATCGAAGCTGTTGTGTGAGCCCTGTAGCTGTACCATGCCGTAGGTATCAGGGGCAAAGCCTTCGAGGTCATTGAGGATGATATCGCGCTGTGTCATCGGCGGCACGGTCCAGGAGCGGTTGAGGTTATTGCCACTACCGCCATTGCTGTAGACGAGGAGGTTTAGCTCCAGTTCCTCGTTGCCCGTGTTCATTATTTCAAGCACGTTAATCATACCGAGAAAACCGTTCCAGAAGGCAAACGCCGGATTGGCAACAACGGGTTTGGCGCTCAAGTTGACCACTTGGTTCTTGTTGAAAATAGTCACTGAAGCCGCCTCGCCGGAGTTGAACTGGTAGCCGGAAAGAATCGCTGTTACCTGCTGTTTGCCAAGCGGTACGGCTCTGATTGTGTAGTCACCGCTTGCGCTACTTACGGCAGACTTGCCGCCGGCGGAGACAGTTACGCCGGGAAGAGGTGTCGATGAGAGGTTTTCCAGTGTGATTCTGCCGAAAACATCATAGGCGTTTTTTGTCACCGTGAAAGTAGGAGAGACGCTGGTAGTGAGGATGCCGTTTACGTAACTTGGGAAGTTGTAATATTCGTGAGAGGCGCTCAGGGTGTAGTTTGTGCCGTGATTGACATTGTTAAAGGCATAGCTGCCGCTACTATCCGTGACAGTTGTTCCCAGTGCTCCGCCGTCGATAATCACTCCTGCCACGGGAGTTCCATCAACGACAATCTGCCCTGTTATGTTGTAGGTGTTGATTGTGCCAGCCATGTTTATTGCGGTCGCAGCTATCAATGTGCCACTGAAGGATGATGGCGAGAATGTGTAACCTGTAATTGATGGCGTAAGGGTGTAACTGGTGAAGTGGGGGACATTGGTAAAACTGTAGCTGCCATTGATATCGGTAGTTTGATTGCCGAGCGCTCCGCCATTTACAACCACCGCAGCCAGTGGATTTCCGTCAGCAGTAACAGTTCCGGAGATGGTGTAGGTGTTTATATCGGCTGTGAAATTGTGCGTTGCCGCGGAAGTCAGTGTTCCCGAGGCTGTTCCGGCAAAGGTATAGCCGGTGATCGACGGAGTAAGAGTGTAAGCCTGACCATGCGGAATCCCGCTAATAGTGTAATTGCCACCGCCATCCGTTGTCGTGCTGCCGTGAATTCCGGCGTCGACAGTTACTCCAACAAGAGGATTTGCGCCGTCATCAATTGTGCCAGTGATGCTCAAGGTGAAGTCGAGAGAATCAACCATTACGTCGTATGGGGAGCCTCCGCCGTGTGTCCAGAAGTAGGGGATGTGTCCCCACTGCTCGCCACTGCCAACGCTTA
This sequence comes from bacterium, assembly GCA_028689495.1. GTDB lineage: Bacteria > Bdellovibrionota_C > UBA2361 > SZUA-149 > JAQTWB01 > JAQTWB01. Next base: position 6,505 of record JAQTWB010000080.1, read on the forward strand.
GGCCAGTGTTTATGCCAGTGTTGTATAGAGTATCAGCTACTGCTGCCCAGTCGCCGGAGTTGTATGGTGCGACGGCATCTTTGTGTTGAATCGCGTTTCCCGAAAGCCAGAGCGCCTGAAGTTCCTCGGTGGCGGAGAGAGAAAGCCCCAGTGAATCTATCGCCGCACCGCTGGCAAGAGTCACTGATGATTGCCAGGAGGTGGAGCTGTCGTCATAGCGGCGGTAAACGAGCTCATCGCTGTCGTTGCTGTAGAGCAGATGCAGGTCGCCGCTTGAATCGGTGGATGCGGAGATGTTCGATGAGACGTCAAGGTCCGCTGCTGGTGTTGGGGTATACCAGGCGAAGTGGCCGAGGGGTCGTGTGCCATCACCTGAGAAGGAGAAGGCTCCCCCAATATAAGTACCGTTATTGGTGTTGAGAATCGCACTAACTGATTGATCAACACCTGTGTTGACTGCATTCCAGGATGTTCCATCCCAACGGGCTATGTGATCTGCATTAGAGTTGCCACCGGCATCTGTAAAATATCCTCCGGCATAGACATCTGTTTCTGAATTTGCCAGCGCATATACACTGCCATTTAACCCTGTTCCTAGGGCATGCCAACTGCTGCCATCCCAGCGGGCAATATTTGTAGTGTTGGGGATACCATCAACGCTGCCGAAATATCCCGCAACAAATATGTTACCCCCCTGAACAGCAATAGCTGTTGGTGCGTCATCAGGTCCTGCGCCCATCGCCTGCCATGCGGTCCCGTTCCAGTGCGCCAGATAATTGGTATTTGGTGTGACTCCCGCTCCCCAGAGGTAGCCACCAATGTATACGTCATCACCGGATGCAGCGACAGTATAAGGCGCATAGTTAACACCGTTAGCCATAGCAAACCAGGCGGTTCCATCCCAACGTGCGATACCACCCGTTCCCGGTTGTCCCCCGGCGTCCATAAATTCTCCTCCGACGTACAGATTGCCGTTTGACACAGCCATTGCAAAAACTTGGCCGTCAAGTCCGCTGCCCAGCGCCTGCCAGGAATTGCCATCCCAACGGGCAATATAGTCTGCTGAAGAATTGCCACCAGCATCATTAAATCCTCCTCCTACATATATGTCGCTTCCTACGATGGCTATACTGCTTACACTGCCATTTAACCCACTTCCAAGGGCGGTCCATTTGTTGCCGTCCCAGCGGGCAATATAATCTGCATCCGGTTCTCCGCCGGCATCTGTGAAGCTACCGCCGACAATGACCTCGTTACCATTGCTAACTATTGTATTAACACTGGAATTAAGGCCGCGACCTACTGCTTCCATGGTCGTGCCGTCCCATAGGGCAAAATAATGCGCATCAGCATTGTTACCGGCATTTGTGAAGTACCCACCAATATATACGGTGCCGTTTAAGGTTAAGATATCAGTTACAGATCCGTTTGTTCCACCGCCGACTACCTGCCAGCTACTACCGTCCCAGCGGGCTATCTTGTCGCCGGTGGGATGGGCTCCGGCATCTGTAAAATTACCTCCGACATATATATTTGTACCGCTGATCTTTATACTGTTAACAGGACCGTTTAAGCCTGAACCGAGCGCTTGCCAGGAGCTTCCATCCCATCGGGCGATTTTGTCAGCCGCAGGATTACCACCAGCGTTGATGAAATTACCACCAACATAGATATCGCTACCGGATATTGCGACTGCGAAGACAGTGCCATTTAAGCCCGAACCGAGAGCATTCCAGCTGGTTCCGTCCCAGCGAGCAATATAGTCTGCAGATGGGTTGCCACCGGCGTTGGTAAAGTCACCACCGACATATATGTCAGTTCCGGAAATTGCTATTTCATTGACGGTGCTATTAAGTCCACTGCCTAAAGCCTGCCAGGAGCCTCCATCCCAGCGAGCTATTTTATCCGCTGCAGTGTTACCACCGGCATCAGTAAAAACCCCACCAACATAGACATCGGTTCCAGAGATGGCTATCGCACTAACCCAGTTATTTAAACCATTACCGAGGGCTTGCCAGGCACTGCCGTCCCAGCGAGCAATACGGTTGGCATTTGGGTTCCCCCCAACACTGGAAAAATATCCTCCGGCATAAATAGAGCCTCCTGATGACGCGATGGCATTGACCGCAGGGCTATCGGAGGCTGCCGGTTGCCAGGAGTTTCCATCCCACTTGTAGATACCGAATGAGCCACCTACGAAAATATTCGTTCCATCGGTAGTAATGCAGTAGACTGCCGTCGCAATCGGATTCCCCTCCATGCCAAACCAGCTCATGTCGCCACCAGTGTTTCGCGTCACCCATGCACCGCCATCATATTCCCAGGCTTCGAGGTTGTTCGAGCTTTGCCCGGAGAGCAGATACATGTTGTCGGCGGATTTTGGCAGGATTGTCACGGAGCTGCGCTGTTGGTCTGGTTTGCCAAGCGTGTTTGCTGCAGCAAAAGCGCTCAAGTCGCCGCTAACAATATTTGTCGATCTTGCTACCGCTACCACCTTGTCATCTGGGCCTTGCTTGCTTGTTGGCAGGTATTTGTCCCAAACCGCCGCCACCCAGAGTTTGTTATTCCCGTCCAGCGCAATACTTGGCGCGGAGTAGGCGTCGTCGTCGGCAGTGCCGTCGAGGGCGGTAACTTCAGCTTCAAAGGCAATGCTTGTTGCGCCAACAACTCCGCGACGAAGAACGATGTCGTAGGCATTTGCCGCAGCGGCAACAATGACATACGGAACCCCGCCGATTGTTCTATAAGTCAGCGCGAATTCACTTGTGTTGTAGGCAAGTGTTCCGGAGGTGTTCCAGTTACCCGCTTCCAGATCATCCGTGTAGCCGAACTCAATCGCCGAACCGTTGTAGTACGCCGCCCAATGCCTGTGGTTTATTTCGTCGTAGAAAGTTTTTTTGGAGTTTCCCGAGGTAGCAGTTGCGGCAGTTGAAGTGTTTACGGTCGCAGGGGCAGCGTATAACTCAAGCGGTGTCATGGCCAGAGCAAGACATAAACCACAGATAATGTTGGTTAGAAACCTCTTCATCAGTGAGACTCCACAAACTTAAAGACAGGTGGGAGGCGTGCCCCCCAAGGAGTTACTCGGCCCGGGGCTGGAAATACTTTAGTCATTTGAGGCGATAACCATTGGCGCACAGGGGGCTTGAATGTCGCGGTGGTTTCGGGAGTCCGGCGTCTGGAATTTTCGGTCTTAGACAAATTGCAACCTGTTTGTTTGCACCAGCTGATTGCTTTTTGCATCTAATTTTTTGTCATAAATCCTTGTTGTGTCAGATTCTTTTTGTACGTGGAGCGACATGTCGTCTAAATTTACCTTTGGTCATAAATCACGGGCATCGGGTGATAGTCCTGGCTCAAAAATTATTGGGACCATTGTCTTTGGTTTCTTTTTCATTATCGGCACATTTATGTTTGTCATGCTTCTGCGCGAGGTTTTTAGCGCAGGCAAGACGTATTTTTGGCCGAATACCGCGGCGGAAGTGACGCGTGCTGAGGTGGTAAGGCATGCGGAAGAACCATCAGACCCATCTCCATACGTGATTAATGTCGCGTATAACTATTATTTTGGCGGCAATCGACTCACTTCCGATAGTTATTCGCGAAAGAAGATGCGGTTCGAGAGCTATGAAGACGCATCCGCAGAACTTGAATCAACTGTGCATTATGGACAGACTGATTGTTACGTCAATCCGGATTCTCCGGGTGAGGCGATTTTGCGTCGAGAGAGCCTCTGGCTTGCTTTCTTTATTGTCCTGCCGTTGGTGTTTGTTCTGATTGGCGGCGGCGGAGTGTATTTTCTCTGGAAGGGGAAAAAGGATGAAACAGGAAATGAGCGATTGGAGAGTATTGCTAATAAACATAAAGGGAAAACAGGCTCAGGAAAATTTTTGCGGAGATTTGCGATTTTTTTGATTGGCGTTGGAGCGCTTCTGACTTATTACGTCAGTGGGAATTTGCTTCGTCAGTATCGCGCCGCTTCATGGCCTGAGGTAAATGTGACAGTGATCGAGTCTTCGATCCAGCGCCATGAAAGCACCGACGACGAGGGACATACTTCGATATCTTACCGCCCGGATGTTTTTTACAGCTATAGCTTTGCGGGGCAAGATTATAAAGCCAGTCGCTATAGTTATTTAAGTTCATCATCAAGTGATCGTCAGAAAATCAGTCGTATGATTCATGCTTACCAGGCCGGAAAGACCGCAGTTGCTTATGTTGATCCGGACCATCCAGAGCAGGTTGTGCTCAGTCGAGACATCGGTTGGAATGCTTTGCTTTATTTTCTGCCAATACTTCCCGCTCTTGTTGGCTGGTTGATCATTCGCGGGCAGCGCAAAAAGGCGACCTCGGGTGTTTTGTCTGCAGGGCTTCCGGAAGGGATGTCATTTTCTCCTCATGGCATCAATCGTGGTTATGGTAGCGATATTTCGCTGACCAAATATGTTCACAAGCTTGATCCTGCGAGTGGATATCACTTGCTCCAACCGCAGTGGGGGCGTTGGGGAAAGTTTGTCGCCATTTTGATGTTTGCGTTGTTCTGGAATCGTTTTTTGGGATTTGCTTTTTTTAATGGAGCGGCAAGCGCTTTT
>JAQTWB010000081.1 GCA_028689495.1 bacterium
TCTGGTTTTGTTCCTTTTCAGGCATCATTGCCTGACGTAACATTCTTCAACAAAATGTCGGTTAGGCACTGGTATCTCCCTTGGAAGTTCAGCCAGTTTGGCGGGCATCAGCTTAACAAGACCAGCCTGTGTCAGATTTTCAGCGTTTAATAGTGTCTCGGCAGCGTTGCTTTTTGTTGCGGTGAAGTACTCAGAGAGTATTGCCCTAATCCTGTCTTCATCTCCTTCGGCAAAATGCACAGGGGTGATGTATTCAAAGTTCAAAGATTGAGGATTTGGATTCAGCATATAAATTTCACCGCCAGTCATTCCTGCGCCAACATTGTGCGATGCATGACCGAGAATTATAACAGTACCACCTGTCATATATTCACATGCATGAAGCGAGCACCCTTCAACAACTGCGGTAGCTCCACTATTGCGGACAGCAAATCTATCACCTGCGCAGCCATGTACGTATAGTTTGCCACCGGTTGCACCGTAGAGAGCGCAATTGCCAATGATAACACTCTCATTAGCAGGTACGTTAAGGTTTACTGGAGGATTGATGACGGCCCTTCCTCCGCGCATGCCTTTACAAACAGAATCGTTCGCCGTTCCAATCAGATTGATGTCGAGACCGGGAAAAAGGAATACACCAAAACCCTGCCCGGCATTACCTGTGAATCTGAAACGGAGTTCGTTCAAACCGGACTTTTCTTCGTTGAAGGGGAGGTCACTTTTCAGGGCGTGAAGTCGGTCCTCATATTGGGCAGTGGCCATGATTCCTGCAAGTGTGGCTGGCACAGCTCGGTCAGTGTTGTTAATAGGAAACTCGAAAGCAGGGGCCTCTTCATTATTGCGATTTTGTCGAGACCAGGTTGCTCTGACAATTTGTTGATTAAGCGGACTGGTGTCCTCCTTGAATGGACTGGCCACTCTGGATATATTAGGCGGGCTTTTTTCCAGAAACCAGGAAAGATCGATATTTCGCTCTTTAATCAACACTTCCTTTTCAGAACGAGGAGTCAGCAAGTCTGTGCGTCCGACAAGTTCGTCAAGTGATGCCAGTCCAAGTTTGGCGAGCTCTTCTTTTATATCGCTGGCAATTTTACGAAGCAGACGAACGATGTGTTCAGGTTTACCTTTATATTTGCCTTTAAATTTCTCCTGGTGAGTAGCAATCCCGGTTGGGCAAGTGTTTTTTTCACAGATGCGGGCCATAATGCAGCCTTCGGCAATTAACAAAAGTTTGCCAAAATCGTATTCTTCCGCACCCAAAGCTGCCGCTACAAGAACATCGCGAGCGGTAAAAAGTCCGCCGTCTGTTCTGAGTGTTACATGTTGACGAAGATCATTTTCCAACAGCAGTCGATGGGCTGAAAGCAGGCCAAACTCCCACGGTAAACCTGCGTGTTTCATTGAACTGATGCTCGCTGCTCCAGTACCGCCTTCGTGTCCCGAAATGTGAATAATGTCGGCTCCAGCCTTCGCAACTCCGACAGCGACTGTGCCGACATTATGGCTTGAAACAAGTTTCACACTAATCCGCGCATGAGGTGCAAACTGTCTGAACTCATAAACGAGCTGTTTTAGATCCTCAATTGAATAGATATCATGCATTGGAGGTGGTGATATCAGATCAACATTTGGTTTTGAGTAGCGCATTTTTGCAATAGTTTCATCAACCTTGACGGCCATTAGCTGACCGCCTTCTCCAGGTTTGGCGCCCTGAGCTATTTTGATCTGAATTTCTTTTGAGTTGGCAAGGTACTCAGGTGTCACACCAAATCTTCCCGAGGCGACCTGTTTGGTAGTCGCGGAGATGCCGTGGCTGAAATAATATGGGTTCTCACCACCTTCTCCACTATTACTTCGTCCACCAAGTTCTCGCATTGCCAGGAAAATGTCTCTTTGGCTTTCAGCGCTGATTGCGCCAAAGGACATGGCCCCGGAACCGAATCGCGATGTAATTGATTCAATTCCTTCCACCAGTTCAGTATCAAGAACTTCACCTGATTTTTTAATCGTCAACAGATCGCGTATTGAAACAGGGTGACTATCATTGCGGCGATTGAGAAAATCGTTAAACTTCCTTTCCGCTTCGGGAAGTTCTTCTTTTCCAGCGCGAACAAAGTTATGAACTTCACGGCTGTCAGAGGCGGTGACATTGTGTCGCTCTCCTTCGCTGCCTTTAGGGTGCTCTGCCAGAAGGCGAAGATGGGGAGCGCGCTCTAGATAATCAACCTGAGTGAAAAATTCCACTTGTGCCTTCACTCGTTCGATTACGTTGGCAAACGTAACACCCCCAACAAGTGACGGCATATCGGGAAAAAATTCGTCCATCAAGCTTTGATCGAGGCCTACTGCGGTCATCAGGCGCGAACCGTGATAACTTTTAAGTACGGAGATGCCCATTTTGGACATGATTTTGAGCAAGCCTCCACGGAGTGCCATGAGATAGTTGTTTTCACGTGTCTCGGCTGTTGTGCTCTCGTCGGTCAGCAGTGGACTGTTTGCGCATGCTTCAAGGGCCAGATAAGGACAGACAGCGCTGGCTCCAAATGCAATCAGTGCTGTGGCATGATGAGTAGATCTAACTTCACCGGAACAAACAACGATAGAAGCTTTTAGTCGTGTACCTCTGCTGTTGAGTTGTTTCACAAGTGCGGAGACTACCAGCAGACTTGGCAATGGGAGGCGTTCATTATTCGCATTCCTGTCGTCGACGATCACGATTGGACACCCACTTTCCACGGCAACTGATGTCTGCTGCACGCGTTCGCGTAGAAGCGAGGCGACTTCAGCGGCTTCAGCTTTTGCCGGGAAAGTCGTATCGAGTCGGCAGATAGTCAAGGTTCCAGCCGGATACATCTCGCTTTGCAGATTATCGAGGGTAGACATTTGCGCGCGAGAAAGAAATGGATGCGGTAGGCTAAATGCCGGCATCGGGGGAAGCAGCTCACGAGTATAGAAGATGTTAGGTCGTTCACCTATTGTTATAGAGAGATCGGTGACGATACTTTCCCTTAAATAATCGACAGGTGGGTTGGTGACCTGGGCGAAGTTGTGGGTGAAGAAATCGAAAAAGGAACGAGGGACCTGTCCCAGGATTGCCAGCGCTGCGGTGTCTCCCATTGATCCTATCGGTTCCTTGCCTGTTGACGACATCGGGCCGAGGACCCGATCGAAATCTTCCTTGCTGTAACCGAATACAGGAGCCATGTTAAGCAGGGTAATGTTTTCGACTTCAGTGGGCTGCAATTCAAACAAACGAGGTTCAAAGTGTGCGCCACGATTTTCACGGGACTCACTTGGGTCGCGTAAATGCAAGGCTCCACTGACCAAATCAAGTTGGGCGCCGGTTCCGGCGTGTAATGCTCCCTGGGCTCTGATATCTTCGGGATTTATTTGGAACAGGCCAGATTCGGAAGCGAGACAGAAATAGTCGTCAGTAAGCTGCCAGCGGCAGGGGCGGAAACCATTTCGGTCCAGACGTGCACCTACAGACTGTCCATCGCTGTAGCAGATAAATGCCGGACCGTCCCAAGGCTCGACCGCCCGTGCCCAGAACTTGTAAAAGGAGTTCAGATTTCCCGCTGGCGGAATCGTAATTGCCAGAATATCTTCTGTATGGGGAATACCGCTGCGGTATTTAAGAGCTTCGATAAACTCGTTCAGACTACCTGAATCACTGATCCCGCCATGTGTCAGAAGTTCATCTTCCGGTATACCAAGAGAATGTTCCCGGGAGAAAGCCCAGGCGCGGTTACCTGAAATGGTGTTTATCTCGCCGTTGTGAGCGATGAAACGGAAAGGCTGTGCCTTATCCCATGAAGTTCTGGTGTTCGTGCTGAATCGGCGATGAAAAAGGGCGAAGCGAGTTTTATAGGCGGGGTTCTGCAGGTCGAGATAGAAGTCTGAAAGCTTATCGGATCTGGTCAGGCCTTTATAGACAATTGTTGAGCTGGACAGGGAGGCAAAGAAAAATTTTCCGACGATACCCGCATCTTTTTCCTTCGTTCGTGTTTTCTGCTTGGCGAGGTGAAGCAGGCGGTTGAAAGATTCATCAGTGCGACACTGGCGCGGTCGCTGGATAAATGCCTGGCGGATAACGGGCATTGAATCACGAGCCTCTGACCCGAGCACTCCCTTGTTGACCGGCACTGTTCGGTAGCCGAGAATTTTTAAATTCTCGTATTCAAAGGTTTTTTCAAATACGGTGATGGATTTGCGTCGGATATCGTCAGCTTGTGGCAAGAAAAGGGTAGCAACCGCGACTTCACCCTGTTTGAAGCCCAGAAGCTCAAAAGGGATATCAGTCATTATTCCGGCACCGTCACTGCTAATCATGTCCGGACCGCAGGCACCGCGATGTTCAACGCAGGAGAGGGCGATAAGAGCGCGCGAGAGAGTATCGTGGGAGTAATTGTTGTGCCTGCTGGCGATAAAGCCGACACCGCACGCTGAGTGTTCTTGGGACGAAAGGTGTTTTGCTAGGAAATTCGACAAGTTAGCCTCCGATTAGCAGTGATTGGAGAAGACGACTCAAGGCGGGAATCTATCCGATTTGGTTTTAAATAAGAAGACGTAAAGTTTCAATTTGGCCGAGCTCTTTATCTATTTCATGCATGGAAAAGGACTAAAGCAATGACAGTTAATCTGTCGACATTCGTTATGCACCGCGCCAGATTAAAGTAGAACAATGAACTGAGTTTGAATAGCCCTATGCTTACGTGTTTGGATGCCAGGGGAAAAACGAGAATCTTTGATGAGCTGAGATATCCGCTTGCGCGGTTCTGCGACTATATTTTTTTGATATTTATTAATTTGGGCATACTGTTTGCTTATACTTGTCCCCTCAGTGCTGAGGTGGCAGAAGCGACCGATCCAGGTCAGGGTGTGGAGCGCAGCAGTCCCGAAGAGTTGGACCGCTACGCAGAAATATCGTTTGATCACGCAATGTCTCAATTAAGTGCTGGCGATTATGGTAATTTTGTTGACAAGCTGGCAGAGGTTACAAATAAATTAGGTGAATTCGGATTCATATCGTTTCCATCTTTTTCTGAAGAAACACTACGGATTGCCGAGATGGTTCTCAGAGAGGGCGATGAGGTCAATGGGCTATTTCTTGTCCGCAAGGCGGTTGAACTTTCCCCGTATCGCTCAGAGGCTTACTTTAGTGCTGCCCGACTGTACTTTTCCAGTGATAAGCTTCAGTCAATCAGATACGCGTTTAATGCCGTTCAGCACTTGTCGAATTCACCACGGGTGCTTCTTGGAGCCGGGATTACATTACTGCTCATATTGCTTGTGTCCCTGACCATCTCTCTTTTGCTTGTCATTATCGGTGAGGTAGCTTTTGGTTTGGGAGATATTTATCGAAAGATTGGTCAGATGTTTCGTGTGCAGAACCGTGGACTTGGTTCTGCAACGGTTATGGCGGCACTTCTTGTTCTGCCGATATTACCCGGTGTTCTTTCGGCACTGATTATCTGGGGCGCAATCTCCACTTTGACTTTTCGGCACTGCCGCTATTTTTTCCTGACTTCCGCAGCGACCGTTGCCGCTTGGGGACTTTCAATCCCAGTTATGCAGGCGGTTATTGCGACCATGCATATCAGTGATGACACCGTTGTTGAAGATGTCGCCGAAGGAGCATATCGGCCAGGTAATCTGAAATTATTGTCGGCGAAGACCCATGGTAATTCTTCTACGGATGAAATTGATTTTTCCTATGCCTTTCTCTTACAAAAACTGGGCCAGCGTGAAGAAGCCGAAATGGCCTATAACCGAATTTTGAAAGGAAAGTCGTCTTCATCATCAACCGACAGCATGATCAAAAATAACCTTGCCGAAATATATATGCGTCAGGGGGAGCCTGCTCGAGCAAAAACTTACCTGGAAGAGGCTCAACTGCAGGGTCTTCCGCAAATATATGCCGAATATAACATGTCGCGCTTAAGCCTGGCGCTTCTTGATACGATGGCACATCAACAGTTCTATCAGGCGGCCAAATCAAGAGATAGCAGTCTTGTCGATGAGTTTGATAAAACTGTAGAACGCGGAAATCTTGCAATTCTTGGGCTAGGGAAATCTGATATTTTGCGTTATTTTTTTCACGCTCATCAGATCGCAGGTCCTGAAGTATTTAATGAACGTAAAAAACGTGAACAGTTGCTTTCCGGGGCGTTGCTTCATGGTAGCAGTGCGTCCCTGTTAACAATCCTGGGACTGCTTTTGACGGCGTCTGGTTTGGCTGCAGTATTTGCCCGGACTTATTCGGACAGCGAGGTGGACAAGTCGGTCCGCTCAACTTCACGTCTCTGGTTGTTTATACCAGGAGGAGATTTGTTAATTCATAAACGTCCTGTGGCGGCAGCACTAATTGCAGCTTTTTTTATTTCATTGGTCATCCTTTCGTTGGATGCTCCACTTGTTGCCTTTTCGGTTTTGCCCAACCCTGGGGGTATGAGTACCATATTTATGTTTTCAGGGCTGATATACTATTTTGGTAATCTTATGGTCAGCTTATTTTTTAGGCGAAGGAGCTTTGGCAAATGAGCGTAGTTCGTGGGACATTCTCCTATGCTTCTCTCTCGGACATGATGCGCTCACTGGCGTACCGCAAGCGCCATGGGGAGTTGGTATTGGTCGCGAATGGTCAAAGTACGACGCTAACGATTGCTGGTGGATTGATTGATGATGTACAGAGTTCAGTAAATACAGTTGCCGAGCGTATGGCTGAACGCGTGCAGGTCGTTCTACCTGATGTAGTAATATCTCCGCTTGAATCAGCAACGGTTGATAGTGTCTGGAAACTATGCCGAGTAAGAGGGATGGGTGAGGATAAGACCAAGTCATATTATGATGCAGCACGGTACGATGTAATACATGATTTGTGCCGACTCGATGAAGGTGCGTATCGCTTTGAAGCCAAGATAGTCAAGATGCCGGAAAGTCAGAGGCTTAACGCCTGTATCGGACGGGTATTGCTTGACTGGACTGATTTACTAAGTTTTTCTCTTCGTTGGCGGGAGCAAGTGGGCATCGAGTATGCCGGAAGTATTGAACAACAGATTTTTTTTCCGGCAGACTGGCCTCACTATATGACAGATCTGGATCGGGACATATACGAGTCTTTGCAGGAACGCTTACCTTTTGGCAGGTTAAAATGTGCAGTGCCCTGGGATAAGGCAACTGTAAGTGAAGGACTTTTGTTTCTGCTGGAACGGGAGCTGGTTTCCTTGCATGAGATCGGAATATCCAAATCCGCATGCGCGGATATTTCGGAGACCTCAGTTCAGGTTGTAGAAAGAATGTTCTCTGATGTGGTTATTGATGATACTTCTGAAGGATACGACTTTGTCTGCCCATCTGGAGAGGATGAAGTGGGAAGGTTCGCGGCGGAAGAGGCAGGTAGTGGTCATGCTGCCATCGGGTCAGTTCATCGACGGAGTGAATCACGTCGAATATCTGCCACTGATGCAGTGAATTTTGAAAGTGAAATTGAAGTTTCGCGGGCATCTTCAATTGTCGAGGATATGAAAGTTGATGAGTTTGTTCTGGTTGAAGATTCTATTGGGAATGATGAAGTTACTGAACGGGCAAGTGACGTTAAAGCAAGACTGCTCAGGTTAAATTATAACTTGCTTGGGGAGTTTCGGCAGGGCACTGCCGTTCATCTCAGCATAACGATATTTCTTGTTTATGCAGCTGTGACAGTGAGCTTGCATCTGGGGAATTTTATTAGAAGTCTTGGATATTTTACTTCGGCGATTGGCTGAGTCTAACGATTGGCTGGGTCTAACGATTGGCTGGGTCTAACCCGGTTCCCACCATCATTTTCGGGCGGATGATCGTCCTGAAACCAGTTGATTGTGAGGCAGGTAGTTAGTAAGCGAAATGAGACATGGAAAGCAATAAGAACCATATAGGCAAATATCAGATACTTTCTCCAATTGGTCGTGGCGCAATGGGGATTGTCTATAAGGCGCGTGATCCGGAAATTGGTAGAATAGTAGCAATAAAGACCTTGCGGCTGAATTCAGGGTTATCTATTTCCCGGACTGAGGCCTTGGAGAGGTTCAGTAATGAGGCCAAGTCGGCAGGGCAGCTGTTACATCCAAGTATAGTAACAATTTTTGAAGTTGGCAGGTCGGATGAAAATAACCCGTATATGGTTATGGAGTACGTTGAGGGTAGCAGTCTTGATTCTTTATTGAATGATAATGGTAAGCTTTCCCCAAGGTTTACTTTGCACCTTCTGGCACAGATTGCATCGGCTATTGATTACGCCCATCTACGGAAGATTTTTCATCGAGATATCAAGCCAGGAAATATCATCATTGATAAAGATTACCGTCCCCGGGTGCTTGATTTTGGTGTCGCTCGAATCAGTCATGATATCCCCTCGTCTAAGGGTAACGTCGTTGTCGGAACCCCGAGTTATATGGCACCGGAACAGATTAGAGGAAAAGGAGGAGGTGCGGGGCCGGATCTTTTTTCAATTTCAGTCATGGCATTTGAAATGTTGACGGGCAGTCGTCCATTTCCGGGCAAGGATTTTATTTCTGTTATTCATGCGATCGCCAACAAACCACCACTTTCTTTCAAAGAGGTTCGTTCCGATTTGGGGGTGGATGTGGAAGATGTTTTTCAGCGTGCTTTGGACAAGGATCCGGCAGTTCGGTTTGGTAATGCCGTTGATTTTGTTCAGGCATTGGCATTGTCTCTAGGGTTTAGGGTCAATCAACTCGGTCTTGAAGGTGGTCTTCTCCCTGATGAAGGATTTGAAGTAAAGCGTGACAAAACAGGGGAATTTGCGCAAGTTCCAGTCGAGGAACCAGATGCAGGACAAGATACAACTTGCGAAGATGTAGAATCTACCGTGACGGCAGATACGGTATCCACCGCCTCTGCTGCAAGGGTAGCGACAGGAAATTCTGATGCAGATTCGCCGCCGGATGGTGATTTCTTTTCTACCGTATGCAACTTGACCTCTGTTCGCTCAAAAGGCTCAGACTCGTCAGAGTTTTCGTACAGTCGGGTTTTATCGCTGTCCGCCCTCGTTATGACCCTGGTGGTTGGAGTGCTGGCAGGAGTGTTTATCGGTGACAGCGATGAGAAGAATGAAGTTTTGGTAATTCCAGGCGGTTTGGAAAATGATTCCGGAGCGAGTGTCTCTGCTACTGGGCAGAAAGGGCCGATCCGTTCAGGCCAGGTGCCGCTTGCTGGCGAAGGTCAGTCGATTTTAACCGAAGATAATGAACTTGATCAACACGTTGCTTTTCTTAGAGCACTGATTGATAGTCACAATGCTAATGCTGAGCAGTTGGATCGGTTGGAGAGGCTGCTAAACAGTAGTGATCCTATAGTTCGCGGGTTTGCCTATAAGGCGGCAGTGGCTGTAAAGATACCGGGTGTTTTTGATCGTTTAAGAGCCGTGCGTGCTGGTGAAAAAGATCCGATTGTGGCTGAAGTGATCAGTCGTTTGCTGGAGGATGATATATGAGATTCTGCTGGATAAGTTCGATTGCACTGGTCGTTGTTCTTACCGCTTGTTCATCTGCTGTTGAGGTCGCGCAAGAGCCAGCAGTTGTTCCCGAAACAAGCGCGGATGTGGTTCATATTGTGCAGCATCAAGGGGAAACACTTGGTTTTATTGCTTTATGGTACACTGGAAAATCAGAAAACTGGAAGGCTATCGCCGATTATAATGATGGCATGAACCCACATGTCTTGAAAATTAATCAGCAGATAATGATTCCTCTGCCTATTGCTATTCGCAATATACCTTTTTCAAAAAGTGAAATGCCCAAATCTCGAATTCTCGATTCCTCTGGCGCAGATCGTGTTGTCAGAAAGGCGTTACCGGCGAGCCCTTTAAAGGGGGCTCAAGGAGTTGAGACAAAGGCTGAAGAGGATTTGCAAGGTAAGACTTTGGTGGAGGATTTGGGTTCAGACAAAGAGTTGGAATTGAACGATCTTTCGCGAGAGGTTGGAGAAAATAAAGTGGAGATGAACACAAGGGAGGGCACTAATTCGGAAACAAAGGATACGGGTCCGATATTACAGGCGAACCCTGATGCTGTTTCTCCAAGCGAGACTCCGACCATTGCAGTAACGAGTGAAAAAAATGCTGAAACATTGCCCTCTGTAGAGCCAGGAAATAGTGAGGATGAGCAAGCTCTCCCCCCAGCAATGGATACCGGGGGGAACCAAGCTGTAAATCCTGCTTGGGAACTCAAACGAGAACGCCTCATTCGGGAGCTCTTGGATAAACAATGACCCTGGTTGGCAATGGAGTCTATCCTGGTCTTTCTCAGCTGTTCTCTGAAGCTAGAGAATGCGTGGAGGATAAAGAATGGTCCGAAGCTGCGGCCTTCTTGAGACAGGTGCGTGTCAGGATTGAGCGATCGGTTGAAGGAACTGTCGTTTTGTCTGTACATCAGGATGGTTCGGCGGTTTCGCAACGAGTGGTTTTGTATCTTGATGATCAAGCCTGGGAGAGCTCCTGTCTTTGTTCGGACGATCCTTGTAAACATGTTCTTGTCAGCTTGATCGCCCTTAAAAACAATCGACTTAGCGAACGTGAGTCCCGAGAAGATCAATCGGCGTCCCTGCGGATCGTTTATAGAATTATTTCTGAGAGGGGGAACTTTGTTGTTGAGCGCTTGTTGGGGGAGAATGGTAGAATTCTCGCCGGCCGTTTGAGTGATATGGTTGCTGGTTCAATTTCCGGGCGACTGAAAGATCAGGAGATAGTTGCTTTTCCTGACGATTACGATTGCGATAGATTTTTCGTCTCGACGGGCCGTTATGCTCCAG
>JAQTWB010000210.1 GCA_028689495.1 bacterium
ACCCGACCAATGATTTTTCGTTTTTGCTCCGGATCGGTTACACCGGCAAGCTCGGAAAGAAACTCGTGGGAAGCATCGACACATTTAACATTGAGTCCCAGCTCCTGCATCATTGTCATCACCTGCTCGGCTTCTCCAGCCCGTAAAAGACCGTTATCGACAAATATGCAGTGTAGTCTATCGCCGATTGCCTGGTGAACAAGAACCGCAGCAACTGTAGAATCCACACCGCCACTCAGACCGCAAACGACGTTGCCAGCTGGGACCTTGGACGCAATGCCGTGCACGGTTTCACGAATAAACCCGCTGGCATCCCAGTCCTTGACAACCCCGGCTGTCTGAAAAAGAAAATGTGAAAGTATTTCTTTGCCACGTGGTGTGTGATGCACCTCCGGGTGAAACTGAACCCCGTACATCCGCAGTTCACTGTTGGCAAACGCCGCGACAGGCGCCCCGGGAGACGATGCTACAACTTCAAAACCGTCGGGAAGGTTTCCGACCTTATCGCCGTGACTCATCCAGACAGCAATTTCTTCTGATTTCTGAAAACAGGAAAATGGGCCGACCGGTTCATGGATACAAGCCAGAGCGGGGCCATATTCGCGTGAAGCGCTGTCCCTGTCTTCGCTAACCGACCAGGCATGAACACTGCCGCCAAGTTCGTCGGCAAGAAGCTGCATGCCGTAACAAATGGCAAACACCGGTATGCCCGCCTGAAGCACGGCACGCTCAACTCTGGGCGAACCTTCTTCACGAACAGATGCAGGACCACCGGAGAGGATTAGAGCTTTTGGCTCACGTGCGAGAATTTTCTCAGCACTCTGGTTTCCCGGCACAATTTCACAATAGACACCAAGCTCCCGAACAGTGCGGGCAATAAGCTGAGTATACTGCGAACCAAAATCTAGAATCAGTAACTGACTTTTCAAAACAATACTCCCTTACTTGGTTGAGGAATAATTTGGCGCTTCCTTGGTGATAAAAACGTCATGGGCGTGGCTTTCACCAAGTCCAGCATTGGTGACTTTGATAAACTCTGATTTCTGTTGCAACTCAGGCACACTACTCACTCCGCAATACCCCATACCGGCACGGATTCCGCCGATAAGCTGATATATCGAAGATGATAAGGAGCCCTTGAAAGGCACACGACCTTCGATACCTTCCGGAACAAGTTTTGAGACATCCTGTTCGTTACCTTGAAAATAACGATCTTTGGAGCCTTTCTGCATCGCTCCCAGAGCACCCATGCCACGATAGTATTTATAGGTACGTCCCTGATAAAGGATTGTGTCTCCAGGTGACTCCTCTGTCCCTGCAAACAGGCTACCGATCATCACCACATGAGCACCAGCGGCCAACGCCTTGACAATGTCGCCCGAAAAGCGAATTCCGCCATCGGCAATAATTTTGGTTTCACTGCCATCAAGAGCTGATACCGCTTCCTGTATCGCACTTATTTGAGGTACCCCACACCCTGAAATAATCCTCGTTGTGCAGATAGACCCAGGGCCCATACCGACTTTTACACCATGGGCGCCCGCGTCAGCTAAAGCCTTGGCACCAGCGGCGGTGGCGACGTTCCCGGCAATTACCGAAATATCCGGGTAAGCGAGACGAACTTTCTTCAACACTTCGATAACTCCGCGGGAATGGCCATGTGCACTGTCAATTGTCAGCACATCAACTCCAGCGTTGCTGAGCAACTCCAGACGCTGGTCGAGATCGGCACCAACACCAATAGCCGCGCCAACTCGCAAGCGTCCCAATTCGTCCTTACAGGCATCCGGATAACGTTTCTGCTTTTCTATGTCCTTGATTGTAATCAGGCCCTTTAAAAAACCGCCTTCATCAACTACCAAAAGCTTCTCAATGCGATGTTTATGAAGCAATAGTTTTGCATCTTCAAAACTGGTGCCCGGTGCAACGGTAACAAGGTTCTGGGCTGTCATGACCTCACTTATCGGTCGATGAAAATCGGTCTCAAACCGCAAATCACGGTTAGTGACAATCCCCTGAACCCGACCATCTTCACGAGTGACAGGAAGACCCGACACACGGTATTCCTTCATCAGATCCAAAGCGGCACTAATTGGCTGCTCCGGACGCACAGTGAGCGGATCGGTAATCATCCCGCTCTCGCTTTTCTTGACTCTTACAACCTCCCGGGCCTGTTCTTCAGGTGTCATGTTCTTGTGAATCATGCCAATGCCGCCATCCTGGGCCATAGCAATAGCAAGGCGCGCTTCCGTCACTGTGTCCATCGCCGCGCTGATGATCGGAATTTGCAATTTAATTTGCGGGGTCAGAAATGATGAAACATCGGCGTCACGCGGCAATATCTCAGACATGCGCGGTTTTAAAAGGACATCGTCAAAGGTCAGGGCTTCGGTAAATGACTTGATCGGCATCAGAAAATTCTCCAACTTTCAGTTTAGCTTGAATACACAACTGCTATGGCTTCCCTCTGGCAGGACAGCGATCGAACGAACAGTCTGGAAACATTATGAAACAGGTGGCGGATTGCTTAGCAGATTTATGTTTCTTTTTCAAGCGCCGGATGCACTTGAGGAAGGTAAAGAACAATAAAAACGACACAAAACATGGCTCCGACCAGCCCCCGTCCTGTCAACCCGTCAACCGTCTGGTACAACCCCAAATCCAGTGAAAGCTCGGCAAGCAAACGGCAAAAATGACTCAGGCCGGAA
>JAQTWB010000018.1 GCA_028689495.1 bacterium
TGGCTTGAAAATTTTATCCGACTGTTTGCCCGCAACCAGTGGAAGCGCGAACGACTTGCTGTAAGCTTTCATATCGATGATCACAATCTCAATCCTCGATCATGGTTGCGCTGGCCCATCCTCTACGCCGGACAGGAAGCCGAACTATTGGCGCTACGAGAAGAGCTGCAAAAGTTGCCATCGTAGTCATCACTCGGCCTGTAGTGACTAGGCGAATAGAGAAATCCAGTGGGGGTAATGGCTTTACGACTGCAACAACCGTTTCATTTGAAATTCTGCCGTTATCATTTCCGAACGGTTGCGCAGCAACCGTGGTCAGGCAATTCGTGCATCAGATGCAACATCGCCACAGTCGGGCGAACATAAGGCCCGCACCCTACGGTAAACAATAACAATTTGAAGGTCACCGCTGATTAATAAACGCAGAATAGTTCTCATTCATCATGAGACAATGTTTATAATCCGACGAGACGGGTTAGCGATCCCGTAATCGCTTATCAGCTTCCCGCAAAATCTTCTCAGTTGTCTCCCAGTCAATACAGGCATCAGTAATTGATACACCGTACTGAAGTTCATCAGCATTACCGGAAAAAGACTGATTCCCCGCGTGAAGGTTACTCTCAAGCATCAATCCACAAATAGCGTTTTGTCCTGAAAGGATCTGGTTAATACAATCCCGAAAAACAAGCGGTTGACGATTATGGTCCTTGGAAGAATTGGCGTGGCTGCAATCGATCATCAGATTGACAGGCAATCCCTCTTTCTGCAGAAGCTCTACGCTTTCAGTGACGCTTACGGAATCGTAATTCGGCTTCTTCCCCCCACGCAAGACGACATGAGCATAACGATTGCCCTTGGTGTGAAAAACACAAGACTGGCCATGAGAGTTTATTCCAAGAAAACGATGCGGGCTGGAGACAGAGTGAAGCGCGTTAACTGCAGCTGACACACTGCCACTTGTTGCATTCTTAAAGCCAACCGGAGTTGAAAGTCCGCTCGAAAGCTCACGGTGAGTCTGAGACTCTGCAGTTCTCGCACCAATAGCCGTCCAGGAGATCAAATCCTGAATATACTGAGGGACAACCGGGTCCAGAGCCTCGGTCCCGGTCGGGAGACCGATCTCGGCAATTTCGAGTAAAAGTTTTCGGGCCTGACTTAAACCTGCCTCAATCTCAAAAGAATCATTAAGATAAGGATCGTTAATAAACCCCTTCCAGCCAACCGTAGTGCGCGGTTTCTCAAAATAAACCCTCATCACAAGAAACATTGTTTCCTTGACTTCCTCGGCAAGGAGGCGAAGCCGCTTGGCGTATTCAATCGCAGCCAGCGGATCATGAATCGAGCATGGCCCAACGACGACAAAAATACGCTTGTCACGGCCATCCAGTATATTGCGAATGGTCTGCCGACCGGCGAGCACTGTCTCCCCAGCGAGATCGCTAAGTGGATAGCCATTGCGGATCTGAAGCGGTGTGGGAAGAACAGTCTGAGACACTATATTGATATTATGAAAGTTTTTTGGATCGATAGTCATTTTCTACAGGTTTGCCCTGAATAAATTGTAAACATTATGTTTTTATCCAACTGCCCACTCTCCGACAATCAACGGGAGTTTCAACAGTCTCTGTCAGAAATTCGTCCCGAGTATAAACTTTGAACAAAACTTGTATAGGGTTTCTGCAAAAATGACCTAAAAAAACATCAAAAATCCTCCCTGCTTTTAGACAAACGCCCCCCCCTGACCCTTGCTATTACCCACAAGTCTGCAGGAACGAAAATAGTGGCTTCAGTGGGACAGCAGAGCTCCAGCTCTGCTGCAATTCATATGTCCAGCAGAGCTCCAGCTCTGCTGCAATTCATATCTCCCGCCAAGCTGCAAATCTGCCGCGAATTGGCGCAGAGCTGGAGCTCTGCACCCCCGGTATTGCCGTCTGCATGCTGGGAGTGATTTTAAATACGCCCACTTTGCAAGAACTTTACCTCTGTTCGATCTCCAATCGCAACAAGGTAATCTGGTCGGGACTTGCGGGTAATAGCAAGCCCCTGACCAGGGGAATCAACATATCAGTCCAATTCAGCTGGAAGCCAAATCGTGTACAAGAATCTTACCCGGCGAAGTTTCAGCAAGATACCTCCAAAAAGAAGCTTCTTCATCCCGACAGGTGCAATAAAATATCTGTCTGCCATCAGTCGCTAACGCCTGCAACATTGAGGCAATTTCCGAATAACGAACACTATCACTGGCCGATAGTGCTTCATCGAGAAGAACAGGCAGTGATTCTCCCTTTTCCCCAACAAACAGATAAGCCAGACGAGCCGCCAGAAGAGCCTGAGTCCTTGTGCCGCGTGACAACTGTTCCAACCGCAAACACTGGTTTCGGACAGAATCCCAAAATTCAACAACACTACTTCCCCCTGAAGATGGCGATAGTCTCATCTCCATAGCGCCATTGGTAAATCGGGAAAACATTTCCGCTGCCCGTTGTAGCAGTTCAGGAGAATATTTGCGCTGATAGTCCTTCTCTACCCTCTGTAAAATAAACTGAGCCGCAATAGCATGGGCTGACTTTTTCAACTCTTTTGAATAATCACGCATCGTTTGCTGATAAACGATCTGGGAATTCTCCCGTTGATGACTCGCGCGAGCGGCGCGAATCGCAAAATGGATATCAGCGATCTGCTTAACCAGTTCATTCTTTTTGCTCTCCAGATCAACGACCTCGTCAGCAACACCATTTACCGCAGGCTCGCTGAGCTTTCTTCTCAGCAGTTCTTCATCAATATGATAATGCCGAGCCGTTTCCTCTTCGATAGCAAGCAATTTCTGCTTTAGTTTCAAACATTCGGATTGTCTGGATAAGTAAAGCTGATATGTGGACTCAACTTCCTCGAGAACACCAAAATGCAGCCGATAAAGATCAATAGTAACTCCAAAACTTTCTTGCTGGTCCATCAGTGAGGCCAGACCGGACTGCAAAACATCAAGCTGCTGTTCGACCTTTGCATTCTCCAGTCGCAGATTCTGAAATGAAGGGAAATCTTCTTTAACGCGGGATACCAAAGCAACTAACTCACCATCAGAAATTGACTGAGGTGTGAATTTCAATATTCGACCCAGAAGCTCGAACAAAGCAAGACGATTATCGTGATGCTGTTTCTGTAACTGCTGCAAGCGAGCCTTCCGCTCTGCATCCTCGGCAAGCAGAACAAATCGCTCGCGAAGCAATGCTACTATTAACACACGTTGAATGTTGCCTTTAGGCAGGGAACAACCAAGCTTCGAAAGCAGACTGGCAATACTTTCGTTTAAACCGGCAATATTGTTCTGATGAAACTCTATGCCCGCCTTTAACTGCCTTACCCGTGCTTCACGTCCAGCCTTTGTTGTCTTTTCCACGAAACCAACTATCAGACGTCGGCATTCGTCAATAAGTTCTCCTTGCCATCGGGAAACAACATTTTTGGAAAACAGGACTCCGAGTATATAAATCGCAATCAAGATTAGAAATATCCCACATGACAGGGAAACCGGAACAAAGTGGACAATCCCCAATCGAAAAGAATCTCCTTCACCTACATATAAACTGTAAAACAGAAGTACACCACACACAGCCAGAACAGGTAAGAGAACCATATTGCGTAACCGCAAAACGTTCTCACGCAACGTTTGAACGAACTGATAAACCTCTCCCAGCCGCAAAGCAGCCAAACTTTCCTCGTGAAACACCGAAGTGCTTACAGTTTCGTCGGGTTCCGAACGATAGAGTTCATATTCTCGGCGTAAGGTATCCAGACCATTTCTTTCTGTCTCCAGGCGTTCGAACAGCTCATCAAGCTTGTCAAGTTCAGATGAAGCAGGATATGAAACAGAGCTATCTGAACCCTCTCCAGATTCCAGCGGGAAAAAATACTTTTCTATAACACGAATACGTTCAGCACTGGACAGCAGATAGTTCTGCAGATTCTCAATCTCGCTTACCCCGTCCCGGTAATTGCGCCAGACATCAAGCATGGTGTCGATCATGACAACGCTGGCCGGATCTGAAAAAATCGCCTTCTGACTGGCCTCATCCAGTCGAGCACTTCGTTCTAACAAAATCTCAATTTGACTCCGCCGCAAAGGAATCTCTTCCTCCAGCTCAATTAATCGCTTAAATGTCTGTGGTGAATGATGCTTAATCACTTCCGGTTGTTGCTGAATCCACCCCTCAAGCTCTTGCAGTCGCACAAACAGTTCTCGAATTTCATCAAGCCTGTTCTCCAACGCACAATTACGCAAACGCTGCTCAATATCACGCTGTTGAGCCTCCAAACGTGTTAACGCTTCTTCCTGATGAGCAAGAAGTTCATATTGATTATCGATTTTTTTAAGCTCGCGTTCCGCATCCCTCACCTTTTTGGCAAGAGACTGTAACCGACGTGGATGAACATCAAGAAGACCGCCAGAGGTTAAAACTGTAATGTCGATTCCACCGCGCAGCTCTTTTAGCAATGTAGCGACAAAAACATCTCCACTTTCCAAACTAGCCGTAGCAAGAAAATCAACGGATAAAAAATATTCCAGCGGATTGACGGATGACGAGATCACACCAGAAAAAATTGTTTCCTGTGCAGTATCAGCAAATTTTCTTCTTGAACCTTTAACATCAAAGAAAATTGTTCCCTGAGATGTGACCCATGAAACCTGAGCCAGGTACATTTCCTTTCCTGGTTTCGATGAGTGTAATATCGACCTTAGTAAGGTGCTCTTTCCTGAACTATTGGGGCCATGAATTATATTTATATAGGGAGAAAAGACCTTCAAACCAAGTCCGCCGCGCTCAAACCCGGGCGCGGAAAACAACTCCAAACGCTCAAGCCACATTGGAACCTCGCCGCGATCTGACTATGCGCGCATGAAGGCTGACGCCGGCTTCGACAAGAACTCTGCGGATGTCTTGCTTTCTCTCAACATCGTCAGAGAATGCCTGAAAAAAATGTTGCCCCAATTTTTCCTGCAGCAATTCCTGGGCCTGGTCCACCAGTGTGACGCCACGCTCGGCGTTTTCTCCCTCCGCAAATTCAGTCCCAGAAAGAAGAGCAACTGTTTCAGTGAGCAACCGCTCATAATCTCCCGGCTCGGATACATCCATTTCACATTCAGCCACCAAAGATTCAAGATACACAGTACTTCGTCCAACAATAAACGAATCCGCGTAATCAAAATCCCTGCAAAAGCTTTCAACTGCCGAATAAGATTGTTCATCTGTTTTTAAAATCACACGAATACCAACGTATTCAAAATCATCAATGCCCAAAGATTCAAGCCTGGTAAAAAGAGCCTCGCGAATATCAGCCAATACCTCCTCTCGTGTCAGAGCCTCACCCGAAAGATCAATGCGACACTCATCAAAATAGATTGTAGCAAGCGGTAACTGCAGATGTCGCAGTAACTTCCCTTCCGCCGATATCTCAAGCAGTTCTGCTCCATGCACTCCTCGCTCATTGATATGCAAAGGTTGAAGAGAACCGGAATAAAATATGAAAGGTCCATCTTCATGCAAAAGCGTTCGCTTGTGAATATGACCAAGGCTCCAGGCGCTTAGGTGGTGTCCCGTCAAGTAAGAAAGTTCAACTCCGCCATAGCGGGAGTTCATCTGTCCGACGTCGCAGTGCAAAAGGCCAATACTGGCCTTGGCTTTCACTTGAGGAAAGGATGAAAATGAAATTGTCTGACACTCGTCTGCGGGAAAACAGTATCCGACAAATTGTAAAGATGATTCATCAGGTCTTGGCAAAGTAAAGCTGCCCCACTCACCCGGACCACCAAGAAGTCTGGCATCTGAGAATATTCTTCGCAATGAAGGCAAGGTATTCCAGTCATGGTTCCCCGAGACACAAATGACCTCTATCCCCTGCTGCCGCAACTGCCGAACCGCCCTTTCAAACTGCCCGGCGGCTTCAAAGTAGGCATTTGTTCGATCGAGTATATCACCAGAGAAACATACTGCATGCACCTCGCGTTCGATTGCCTCATCCACCAGTTTAGTCAAAGCAACATCTACGGAAATCTGATTCCCAACGTAAGACAATCCACCAGGCATACGCCCAAGGTGCAAATCACCAACACAAATAACTTTCCAGATATGCAAAATACCTTATCCAAATAAAGGGGGTCGTTTTTCAACAAATGCCCGAACTCCCTCCTTCCCCTCATCGCTGGCAAGCAAGGACGCAAAACAATCCTTCTCACGTTTGAGAGCCTGAATACCGACCTCTCGTTCAAGCTCGTTCAGCAATATCAACGCAGAGCGAACTGCCAATGGTGATACTGAAATTACCTGCTGAATAACAGTATTGAGAACAGACTGGAACTCGTCTAACGGAGCACAATAATCAACGAGGCCCAATAAAAGAGCTTGATCGCCAGTTAACTTGTCTCCGGTAATAATCATTCTGCGCGCTCCAGCTGTGCCAATACGCAGGGCGGCTCTTAACGTTCCGCCAAAACCCGGAACCAGGCCAAGACCAGTTTCCGGAAAGCCAAAAATGGATTGCGTAGTTGTGGCAATCAGGTCACAAGCCAAGGCCAGTTCAAGTCCACCACCAAGAGCATATCCATGAATCACAGCGATCTTGGGCACTGGAATATCCGCAAAATCTGAAATCACCTCCTGGCCAAAAGCGGCAAATTCCTGAGCACGTGCCAGATCGGAAGCGAAACATTTGATGTCAGCTCCGGCGACAAAAGCCTTTTCCGAGGAACTGCGAAGAACTACCAGGCGTGGAGCCTGACCTTGAGCAATATCCGTTGTAATATCGAGCGTAAGCTTGCGAAGCTCCGCCAACATATCCCAGTCAAGAGCATTTAATCTCTCCGGCCTGTTTAACGTAACCTCAAGGATATTATCCTTTGTCTCCCGTTTGATATTCATATGACGAATCATCCCGGCGGCCAGGACATTTTTCGACCACCGAGAAGATGTAAATGCAACTGTGGAACCACCTGACCACCATTCTCGCCACAATTAAACACCAGTCGGTATCCTTCACCTTCAATTTCAAGAGATGTTGCGAGATTGCGCGCCACCAAAACCATGTGACCAACGAGCATCCGATCATCTTCTGTCACATCAGATACGGATGGAAGATCTTTGCGTGGTACGATCAGCACATGAGATGGCGCCGCCGGACTGATATCTCTAAAAGCGACTACCAGGTCATCCTGATAAAGAATATCTGCGGGAAGATCTCCGCGCATTATTTTATGAAACACCGTGTCCGACATAAGCACCTCATTAATAGGTCGTGTTCTAATCGTTAACAATGTTTAAAGCAGGTTTGGCCGCAGACACCGCAGCTTGAAGCTTTTCAGTCAGCGAAGAAGCAATCTGCGCGAACAACCCTGTTACAGCTGAAGCCCCATCCTGCCCGACAACACATGGAACTCCACAGTCTCCTCCTTCCCGAATCCCCATCTCCAAAGGAATCTGCGCCATCAGTGGAATACCGTAAGCTACACAAAGCTGCTCCCCTCCTCCTTTACCGAAAATATCAACGACCTGCCCATCTGCTGTGCGAAATCCACTCATATTTTCGACTGCGCCAAAGATTTCCACATTGACCTTGCGGAACATGTTTACCGCTTTACGCACATCAGCCAGAGCAACTTCCTGGGGAGTTGTTACCATTACGACCCCATCAAGAGGCACCAGCTGCGAAAGAGAAAGCTGAGCATCTCCTGTCCCTGGTGGAAGGTCGACAATACAAATATCAACATCTCCCCAATTCACATCTTGAAAAAGCTGGGTTATCGCTTTACCGAACATTGGCCCA
This sequence comes from bacterium, assembly GCA_028689495.1. Classification (GTDB taxonomy): domain Bacteria; phylum Bdellovibrionota_C; class UBA2361; order SZUA-149; family JAQTWB01; genus JAQTWB01. The sequence goes on from JAQTWB010000018.1 coordinate 7,816, forward strand.
CGCCAGATAACCGGATCATCAGGATTCTTCAGAAAAAATCCTATCGAAATATACTTAACGCCATGACGAAGAGCTGGAATGAACCTGTCGTCAGCTCCCACGCTCAACTCCCCTCCACCCATCAGTGTTGGAATACTCGGCCCATAAAAATCCAGATCAACAAGTGCAACCCGACCAGGTCCACCAAGACCATTAAACTGATGCTGAGCAAGAGAAACCGCAAGATTCGCCGCTACCGTACTCTTGCCTACTCCACCTTTACCGCTGGCAACTGCCACAATATGCTTCACTTAAAACTCCTTCAATGAAAATGATGCGAGATAACAACATCCCGCAAAAAAAAAGTTTGCACACGAGTATAAACCCATATGCAAACTCCAAAAGAAACGATTTATCCGCTAATCAACCTGACGACGCAGGAAAGTCGGAATTTCGTATTTCTCCTCAGACTCGCTGGAAGAAAGAACTGAAATCTTCCGCAATTGCTGATTGTCATTTTCGATCTCACGCTTGCGTCTGGTGTAAGTCGGAGTATCGATATGAGTTCTATCGATAGATGAAGTCATCCCACGTGAAATTGCCCCAGATGGAATTGAAGCCGACTTGGCATGTCTGTCGCCAAATCCGGTCGCAATCACAGTTACACGAACTGCTTCTCCCATTTCCTGATCAATGACCATCCCCCAGATGATATTCGCATCTTCATGAGCTTCATTGTGAATCAATTCCGCAGCTTCATTTATTTCCTGCAACGTAACATCAGGTCCAGCGGTTACGTTAATAAGAACACCGCGTGCTCCCTTGATTGAAACATCCTCAAGCAACGGACTGGAGACAGCCTTTTCTGCGGCCTCGATCGCACGATTTTCGCCGCTTGAACTTCCCGAGCCCATCATTGCCAGGCCCATTTCGCTCATAACAGCCTTAACGTCTGCAAAGTCGACGTTAACCAATCCTTCAAAAAGAATCAGGTCACTGATCCCTTTGACCGCCTGGAACAAGACTTCATCAGCCTTGCGAAATGTATCAAGCAAAGTTGTGTTCCTGCCGGTTACTGAAAGCAGTCTCTGGTTAGGAATGGAAATCAAAGTGTCGACTTCCTTCTCCAACGCAGTAATCCCTTTCTCGGCATTCTGGGTACGGCGACGTCCCTCAAAAGAAAACGGCTTCGTCACAACACCGACTGTCAGAGCGCCCAGTTCGCGAGCAATATTCGCTACGATACTGGCACCTCCGCCACCAGTGCCACCACCCATACCGGCAGTAACAAATACCATGTCAGCGCCGCGCAAAGCTTCTCGAATTTCTTCAGCGCTTTCTTCCGCAGACTTTTCACCAACTTCGGGATTAGCACCTGCACCAAGTCCCTTGGTCAATTCAAGCCCGAGCTGAATCTTTACATTTGCCTCAGACGAGCGCAAAGCTTGGGCATCCGTGTTTGCCGCAATGAACTCGATCCCCTTCAGGCCAGAACGAATCATATTATTGATAGCGTTGCCTCCTCCTCCACCAATACCAATAACCTTGATACGGGCTCCCAGTGGCTCTCTGGCGTAGTCTCGTTCATCTTCAAACATAGTTTTCCTCTCGACCTCTATTGCTGCGCAAGCGTCAGCTGTTTGTTCCCCTGCCGAGTCTGACTCAGCAAAATTTTCTCTCTCAAATTCAAAAATAGCTCCCTCTGTTTCAGTCGACACCGTAAGGGGAGTTACTGCCTCTTCGACACCAGCACTCACATCTTCGATTGTCATTGCAACATTTGAAACAACAGCCGCAAAACGCCCGTCTTCATGATCGGAGACTGGAAGACTTTCCTGCCAAGCCCGAACCACTTGCACTGCTTCAGCCGATTGTTCGTCAACATTTACAGTAAGCCCAGTATTTACAGGAAGCCCAGTATTTACAGGAAGCCCAGTATTTACAGGAAGCCCAGTATTTACAGGAAGCCCTGTGCTCTGACCAGTCTCTGATAGATTTCCACTTGGGTTTTCGATCCGAACATCATCAGAAATGCGACTATCCGCGGCTCGACCAGCCGCACTCGACGCCTGAACCTCTCCGGTTTTACGCACCACTTCAACGCTAGACCTTTTTATTCTCCGTCTTGCCATAATATATAAGAGAACCTCAGGTAATGTTTAATTAGTTCCTAACCCGAAAAATGGGCGTTCAATTAAAAAGCCTTTCTGGAGGCCTATTGGAACGCCAAAAGTCTTTTCAGGTTCACGCAACTGCAAGGAGCTTGAACCTTAGCAGACCAACCCTCTCAGGACAATGCGAATGTCACGCAAAAACCATTTGCTGTAAAGCCCTCGTCATTAAAAATATCTCTTATAAGAGGATTTAAATACCTTTATTATTACGCGTGGCGGCCCCCTTTAAGAGTAGTCACTATTGGTTAAGGCTGCTTTTCCCTGCTCCTTTAAAACATGAATCCTGAAACGTTAAAAATGTGTCATAACAACAGGAAAAATTTCTCACGCCCATAGAACTGCGATTCAACAATATTCAAGGACATAGCAATGCCAAAAGCATTCGATATCTTCCGAGTCAAAGCAACATTCCCCGAAGAACTCAGTGCTCTGCACGAACTGGCGCACAATCTACGGTGGTCCTGGCGACATGACACAATCGAGCTATTTCGCCGACTAGATCCTGATCTCTGGGAATCAACCAACCACAATCCGGTGCGGATCCTGGGGATGATTGAACAGAAAACACTGGAACAACTTGTCGATGATGACGCTTTTATGGCTCACCTCTATCGGGCATACGAAGACCTCCAGGAGTATCTTGCTGAGTCAACCTGGTATGAATCAAACTACGGTGCCACCAAAAGCCCGCTATATGCCTATTTCTCGATGGAGTTTGGTCTTACCGAGTGTCTTCCCGTTTACTCAGGCGGTCTGGGAATTCTCGCTGGAGATCACCTGAAATCAGCCAGCGATCTGGGCATCCCTCTTGTCGGAATCGGATTGCTGTACCAGCAAGGTTACTTCCAGCAATATCTTAATTCAGACGGCTGGCAACAGGAGACCTATCCGTTTAATGATTTTTACAATCTTCCGATTAAGCTTGAAGTAAATCCGGATGGCTCACCATTAACGGTCTCTGTCACGATGGTCGGACGGGTTGTTCATTGCCGCATCTGGCGCGCCGTGGTCGGTAGGGTAAAGCTTTATCTGCTCGACACCAATGACCCACGTAACAGTCCCGACGACCGGCATATTACCAATCAACTGTACGGCGGAGATGCTGAAACGCGAATCAAACAGGAAATCGTTCTCGGAATTGCCGGAAAACGTGCCCTCCGCGCCCTTGGACTGAACATTCACGTATGTCATATGAACGAAGGTCACGCCGCGTTTATGGCACTTGAACGTTTGAATCTACGCATCAATGAAGATAAGCTTGATTTCGATTCAGCACTTCAAGTAGTTCGCAGCGGTACAATTTTCACTACCCACACTCCGGTGCCCGCAGGAATCGACAATTTTCCAGCAGATCTAATCGAAACTTATCTCAAAGATTTCTGTTCCGAATCAAAAATTGCCATTGAAAAAATTCTGCCGCTGGGACGATCTGAACCGGAACACCAACACCAACCATTCAATATGGCTCTCCTTGCACTGAGAACAACATCATATGCAAACGGTGTAAGTGAACTGCATGGAGCTGTTTCGCGGGAAATGTGGCAAGCGATCTGGCCACAGATTCCGATCGAAGAAGTGCCAATCAAACATATCACCAACGGAATCCATACCCAGTCATGGGTATCTGGAGAAATGGCCGCCCTGCTTACGCGTTATCTCGGTCCTGACTGGATGCTAAAACCTGGCGACCAGAGCATCTGGCGTCGAGTCGAAAAAATACCGGAAGTGGAACTGTGGCGAGTTCATGAACGACGGCGGGAGACACTTGTGTCTTTTGCCCGCTCTCGTGCGGCGGAGCAATCACGCCGCCGCGGTGGAAGTCAGCGAGAGATTAACGCGGCCACAGAAATCCTTAATCCTGAGGCTCTGACAATTGGCTTTGCCAGACGATTCGCCACATACAAAAGGGCGACTCTGCTTCTCAGAGATCCGGCAAGGCTAAAAAAACTTCTGTCAGATAACGAAAAGCCGGTCCAGATAATAATTGCCGGAAAAGCGCACCCCCGAGACAATGCAGGTAAAGAACTAATACGTCAGTGGTTGCACTTTGCCAGCCGGGAAGGTCTGGAACGCCAGGTTATATTCCTGGAGAACTATGACATGAATGTCGCACGCTATCTTGTCGAGGGCGTTGATATCTGGCTCAACAACCCACGCCGTCCGATGGAAGCAAGTGGCACGAGCGGCATGAAAGTTATTGCAAACGGTGGCCTCAACCTCAGTGTGCTGGACGGCTGGTGGGCAGAAGGCTACCATCCCGATCTGGGATGGAGTATCGGTAACGGTGAAGAATACAGTGATAGTAACTATCAGGATGATGTCGAAAGCACCTCGCTATATAATTCGCTTGAACATGACATAATCCCTCTTTTCTATCGCCGCTCATCAGACGGACTGCCGCGCGAATGGGTAAAACGAATGAAGCGATCGATGAGCAGTATCGGTGCTATATTCAACACCAATCGCATGGTCAAGGAATATGCAGAACACTACTATCTGCCTTCGGAAAAAAGTTGGAAACATCTATCAACCAATTCGTATTCTCAAGCTAGTGAACTGGCAAAATGGCTGAAAGATATAAAGAACAGCTGGGATTCGCTGGAAATAGTATCTGCCTCGATTGAAAAGAAAGGTGTTCGCGTCGGCAAACAACCCGAGATCACTGCTATTATAAATCGCGGAAAACTGACTACAAATGATATTTGGGTTGAAGTGTATAGTGGCCCGCTAGATGCCGACTACAATATTACACGTCCCCAGGTAACAAGAATGACTCTAGTCAACCAGAACGCAAACGGTGAGAGTGTCTACAGTTGTACGGTGCCACTCGTTCACAGCGGTCTCTTTGGTTACTCGGTTCGAGTCATGCCATGGCATCAGTATATGCCGGGAGACGGCAAATTGATTGAAATGATGAAATGGATAGCTCCAGCTTCGCCAGCAAAGACAGGCTGAATACAAGTGACGCGAAGGGCGCCTCTCGAGGCGCCCCTACAATTGCACCGACATGGCAATGGCTGTGGCAATAATACAGGAAGGCGCTTCGCGAAACACCCGATAATCATCCATCGCCAACCATCTTGTCTTTCTGATGTCGATATAAGCTGTCACCGTACAAAACAAATGCCAAGACGACGATTACGGCTGGTTGAAATGGCAAACTGCCCTTAACTACAATCAAGGCGTTTACGGACACCCAGGTGAGCAGCATCCATGTAACATCTCGCTTATTCTTTGAAGCCGCCAACCAAAACATCGCACTCAGCACACCGAGATCGTAATACAGAAAATGAACAGTACCAAGACAGACAAGAAGAATAAATAAAACTGGCGCAGGCAGTTTGCGCCGATACAGGCGCGCCAGCACAGCAATAAGCATGAGCGAAAGCGCTACAACCAGCAAAAACGCCAAACTATCCCCCGTCAAATAGCGATAAAAGTTTGACAGCAAGTCCACAGCGGAACTCTGCATGTGGCCATTTGCAATAAAATCCTTTTCAGCAAACGAGGCCGTCGCCTTAAACCAGACAAGGGGCCAATCCCAGGAAAAAATCGATGCGCCGACAAGATAGTGAGCAAACAAGACTAACAGCGAAAGAGGAATTATCAACACGCGTTTCCCCGACGAAAGCAGAAAAAATGCAGCAGTGGCCGCAGCAAGCAGAACGTTCGGCTTGAAGCCAAGAAGTAAAAACGGCACAACCAGTCTGCCAGTGCGAACCCCTTCCTCACGATCGGACAACTCGGAGGCTATCGCCAGAAGCGCAAGAAACAAAATAATGCTCAACTGCCCAGAGGTGACTGCGCTCAGAAATGGCAAAAAGGAAATTGCAAGCCCGGCGGAAAACCATGGGGAATTGACTAGAGAAAATCTGGAACATTGAAAAAGAAAGATTGCAGCGAGCAAGAAAGCAATAGCAGTAAAAATATACTTCGCGGTAATCCCCCCGACTTGAGACAGTGGCGCTAAAACAACAGCTACGGAAGCCGGATAAGAAAACATGAGAAACTCATCTTTCATCTCCGGCCAATGCCGTAACTGAATCTCCTGCTGCCTGCCTTCGCCGTAAAGCTCGTCTGCCGTGGCGCTGCTGCCAGCGAGGACTGCAGCAGAATAAAAAGCGGGGAAATCTCCTCGCAGCAAATGAAGCTTCTGGCTGTAAACACCCCCAATGGTCGCAAGTACGACGGCGATGATTAGGGCTTTGCCAAACCTGTTTAAACGACAAGCACTTAGCATCTCACTGGGTATTCCTCTCTCCTGTCGTGATAGTTTTGTCCAGTCGAATATCGACCAGGTAACAAAACTCACGCATTGGCCACCCACTTCTCGACTTCCTGCTCCATAGTCTCCAGGTCAACTGCCAAAGCTGTGGAGACACCCTTCTTTTGCATCGTAATCCCGACAAGACGATCGGCTTCAACCATTGTCTGTTTATTATGGGTCACAACAAGAAACTGGGTGTTACGTGATATCTCGCGAATCACGCCAAGAAAACGCTCGAGGTTTGCATCATCAAGCGGAGCATCGACTTCGTCCATCACACAGATCGGGCTCGGTCGGTGTAAGAACATCGCCATCAAAATCCCCACAGCCGAAAGCGCCTTTTCCCCACCAGATAACAGCTCGAGCGTGCGCAACTTCTTCCCTGGAGGACGGACAACAAGCTCAATTCCGCAAGAAAGCACATCATCGGAATCAACAAGTTCCATCCGTCCCATGCCGCCGCCAAAAAGTCTTGGAATAAGATCGGCAAACTTGTCGCGCACGAATTCAAAAGTTTCCATAAAGCGCTGACGGGATACTTCCTTCAAATGACGAATGGTCTTACGCAAAGTTTCAGACGCCTTCTCGAGATCGGCCAGTTGGCGCTCAAGGTTCTCCAGACGGCTGCTTTCCTGCTCAAATTTTTCAATTGATTCAGGATCGACCTCACCCTCTCTTTCGAGTCGCTTACGCAACTGATCTGATTCGGCTGCAGCCTTGCGCAAAACCTGCTCCAATGGTTCGGTCAGTTCCTGTAAAAACTGTTCAACAGCAGCCTCATCAAGTGCCAGGGTATCTTCAGGATAATACCGATTAAAATCCTCTGTCAGGTGTTCAAGTTCAACCTGACTGCGCTCGACAAGAAGTCCCAAACGGTTGAGATTCCCTTGAAGCTTTTCGTGTTTTGCCCGTTCTCCGTCCAGCGACCTCTGAATCACTGTGTGCTCCTGTCGGCTCTCGGAACGCCGCACATCAAGCTCACGCAACTCGCGATCAATTTCCCGCATTATCTCTCGCAGTTCTTCCCGGCACTGCTGTAGCCTTAATCCCTGCTCACCGGACTCTCCTGATTCAGAAAACTCGGCGAGAGCCTTTTCTGCCACCGCCAAGTCACCTTCAGCGGCCGCCTGTCGCTCAATCACCTGCTCCCGCCGCTGCAACAAGCGCTCACTTTCCTCCTTGAGCTCATCACGACGACGTGCTTCAAAATCAACCCGACTACTGAGCGTCGCTACACGACTGACTGCATCGCGCACTTCTCGCTGAGCCATTCGCTCGACATTAAGCAACTTTTCTCTTTCCTCACGTTCGCGATTACGTTGTTCCTGAATCCGTCGCGTAGCCGCTTCATTCAGCTCGCGGAGCATGATACGGAGTTCCCGCTCGGCATTTGAACAAACTCCCTGCCGCTCTTTCAGTGAAACCCGTTCTTCTTCCTGAACTATCAGCTGCTCCTCACGAATCCTCAGCTGTTCCACCAAACGGGCACTCTCTCCTTCGCAGTTTTCCAGTCTCGCTTCAGCTTCACCAAGATGACGCTTCAAACCAAGCTCGGGGCCTTTACCTTCAGTAGTCTGCCATCCCCAATGAGCAAGCATCTCGCCCGATCGACAGAGAATACGGCAGGGCTCATCTCCGACAAGGCTGCGAATCTGCACCGCCTCAACCGCGGTATCAACAAGTATGACATCTCCAAGCATGGCTTCAGCCGCAAGCTGCGCCCAGGATTCAACAACCAGACAGTCAAGCAAAAGACGAGCATCTTCTCTGCCTGCAAGTATGCCCTGCAATCTCTGTCGCAGACTACTCGCCGTGCGAGATCCGGAGGCAAGTATCGCCCCAGCCTTTAGCGAACGGTTCTGCATTCGGGAAGACGCGCCCTCAAGGATATTCCAGGCATCGTCACTGACAAGGTAATGAGATGCCTGTCCAATTACTGCGGCAACAGACTTCTCAAGCTCCGCCGGAACACTCAATCCGGCAAGCAAAATGTTGGCCTGAATGGAATCCTGTTCAGAATTTGTTCCCGTGGATTTCTCAGCGTGTTCGCGAAAACTCTCAATCTGTTTTCTCAACGAACTGATTTCAGAACGCACACCAGCCAGACGAGCATCGGCACGACTTCGCTCCTCACGTGCTTCGGTAACAGATTTTCGTTGGCTACGGATATCCTGCTCAAGCGACTCCAGCCGTTCCTCTATCCCTGGACGTTCTTCAGCGACAGCAGCCAGTCTTTTAACTTCCGGATGTTCTTCAGGAGCGGAATCCTGCGCTTCAGTCTGAGCGGCAACCTGTAAAGCCTCGAGCTTGCTCTTCGTCTCAAGAGCAATTTCCTCAAGTCCTTTTTCCAGTTGCATTCTCTTTTCCTGGGCCTGACTGAGTTCAAGCTGAGCACTGGATCTGGCAAATTCCTTCAACTCGGCATCTTTGAGTTTTTGTTCTGACTCCTGAGACAACTTTTGCGCTTCACGACCTAATGCCTCAACCTGACCTCGACGGCGAGTGATCTCAAGCTCAGCCTGCTGACGCCGAGCGCCCAAAGCCTCAAGCTGCTGGGTTATCGTCTCCATTTCAGCAGAATTCGTAGTCCTTGATGAATGAAACCCTGATGCGGAAACATCCAGTTCCTCGGCCCGCAGTCGTTTCTCTTCAAGGCCAGTTCTCAGCTCCTCCAATGTCGATGAAAGAGCCTCGAGTTCCTTCTCGGTTTCGGTCGACTCTCTCATCGCCGTGGCTCTCTTCAGGTTGACAGAAGCAACTTTCGCATTAAATAACTCGAAATCACGGATACGAAGAGTCTCCTTCAACTCCTGCCGGCTACGGGCCCGCGCCGCCTGCCGCTTGAGAATCTTCACCTGCTTATCCACTTCAGTGATGATATCGCGCAGCCGATCCATGTTCTCGGAAGTGCGCTCAAGCTGACGGGTTGCTGCCTCAATCCGCGTGCGGAACCCGGAAATCCCCGCCGCTTCCTCCAGCAGCTCTCGACGTTCAACGGGTTTACGGGTCACGATCTGACCAATGGTCCCCTGCTGCACAATACTCAAGCCGCGGGAGCCAAGACCAATCATTCGATAAAACTCGGTCATATCGCGCAAACGACACGGCACTTGATTGATGAAATATTCGCTCTCGCCAGAGCGATAGAGACGTCGGGTTAATTGAACCTCTTCGGCGGCAAATAACCCGGGAAGGGCCTCGACGAACGATTTTGCCTGCTTCTTTTGTATCTGCTTTTCCTGACTTTCCTGATCCCCAGAAATGCTTTCTGAAACATCTGATTCAGGGGAGATAGCCGAAACATTCTCATCACTACCCTCGTCGGGTAGCTCAAACTCCTCGACCTCTACCGCCGGCGCCCACCCCTTGTCGGCTCTAAGGGTAATACTAACCTCGGCCATGCCCAATGGCTTATGTTCATCAGTTCCATTAAAAATCAGATCTTCCTGCACTCCGCCACGTAACTGCTTGGCTTGAGTCTCACCCAGCACCCAGCGCAAGGCGTCGATGATATTGGACTTGCCACAACCATTAGGTCCGACAATCCCCACCAAAGCTTTGTCGAAATTAAGAACAAACCGCTCGCGAAATGATTTGAAGCCAAAAATTTCCAGCCGCGTAACACGCATAACCAAGGTCCCCTGAAGAGTATAGAACTTCTACCTGTCTCCCCATCATCATGGGGACTTAACCGGAGGGCTTTCACAACACCCGCCACCTAGCTTTAAGTCGCTAGTAGTAACCCACTTTCCGACATAAGGCCAGAGGTTCTGTTTCCTGCCGGACAATTTCCAGGTGTGTTGAAAAACACACCTGGAATGCAGACAGCGCAACCTGGATGCCTGCGCGCTATCAAGCGCAGTAAATGTAGGGCCATTTTGGCCCTACAAAAAAACTTATAGAGGGAGACTTTCTCGTATCTTTGATACGAAAAAGTGGATTGACGGAAGTCAATCCTGGCAAAATGCTAATTTCGCAACACTCCCTTTCCGGGCTAACTTGACTCACCCTTTAAAGAATACGATATCAAGCCAAACTGATTAATTCTGGACGGCATATCTCGTGAAAACTACATCAACCAATCCATTTTCCGATCTGATGCAAGGAGACTTGCTGCAGATAGCCAAGCCAGGACAATATATAGGCGGAGAACGAAACGCCTCGTTGAAATCAGAAGAGAACGTCTCGACCCGTGTCGCCCTGGCTTTTCCTGACGCATATGAAGTAGGAATGAGCCACCTTGGCTTACAAATTCTCTACGATATCCTGAATAAAGAGGAAGATATCTGGGCCGAGCGGGTCTATACCCCGCTACCGGATATGGAGGCCCTGCTTCGCAACAAAGGCGTCTCCCTCTGTTCCCTGGAGAGCAAGCGACCACTGGCGGATTTTGATGTGCTGGGCTTCAGCCTGCAATACGAACTCTGCGGCACAAACATTCTGCTGATGCTCGACCTGGCAAACATTCCTCGTTTCAGTCGCGACCGCAAGGCTGACCACCCAATCGTTATCGGTGGAGGACCATACTCTTATCATCCGGAACCACTGGCCGATTTTTTTGACGCTTTTTTACTCGGTGACGCTGAAGAGGCAGTTGTGGAAATCGCCCGTGTTGTCAGCGCTGGTCGTCAGACTGGCCTGCCACGAGACGAGATACTGCGCCAACTATCTCAACTCCCCGGGGTTTATGTTCCTTCTTTGTTCAGCCCGGAATATGACGCTTCAGGCCAATTGCTTGGAATAAAAGCCGATAAGGCGACGCCCCCGCTAGTCACAAAAAGGGTTCTGCCGACAATGGAAGGGGCACCCTATCCGGTGCGCCCGGTCATCCCCAACATCACTACAGTCCATAACCGCCTCAGTATTGAAGTCATGCGTGGTTGTGTGCGCGGCTGTCGCTTTTGCCAGGCAGGTTATCTCTATCGCCCACAGCGCGAACGCTCACCACAGGAGATTCTCAGCCTCGTGCGACAAAGTCTCCCGGAAACCGGCTACGAGGAGCTTTCGCTGCTTTCATTAAGCACCGCCGACTACTGCTCAATCGTTCCTCTCCTGAAAACCATGATGGACGAATATGGCGAAGGCGACAAGCTGGCAATCTCTTTTCCCTCAACCCGTGTCGATGCCTTGAAACCGGAGATTCTCGAACAGGTCCAGAGAGTGCGACGCACCGGATTTACTGTCGCTCCGGAAGGCGGGAGTCAGCGATTGCGCGATGTAATCAATAAGGGAGTGACGGACGAAGAGATTCTTGAAACGGCCAAAAACGTATTTTCAATGGGCTGGAGCGGAATAAAACTCTACTTCATGATTGGTCTGCCCACCGAGACAGATGAAGACCTGCTCGGCATCGTTGACATCGCCCGTCGCATTCGCGCACTACCTGAGGCGAGAGGTAATGAGATCACCGTCAACGTCTCGACCCTTGTGCCCAAACCACACACGCCATTTCAGTGGGCGGAGCAGATTCTGCCCGAAGAAACAGTGCGACGCCAGCGCCTGCTCGCCTCACATCTGCAAAGAGTTAACGTAAACTTTCGCTATCACAATTCTTTTTCCACTTACCTTGAAGGGGTGTTTGCCAGAGGGGATCGCAAGCTCTCGGCTGTTATTGAACGTGCCTACGAAATAGGTTGCCGACTCGATGCCTGGGACGAGTACCTCAAAAAAGATCTCTGGCTTCAGGCGTTCTCCGATTGCAACATCCGTCCTGAAGACTACCTGCGTGCCCGGGATGTCACAGAGGTTCTGCCATGGGATCACCTGAGTTGTGGTATCCCCAAGTCGTATTTCCTTAAAGAATGGGAACGGGCGATTAAAGAAAAAGAAACAGCTGATTGCCTGACTACAAGCTGCTCCATCTGCAATGTCTGTGACTACGACAAGACCAAAAATATCCTCTGGCCCCGGGAAGAAAGCGAAAACAAACTGCAGATTTTGAACAATAATGCCTACGTGCAATCTGCTCAGAACGAGACCGACAACCACCTGTCGTCAACTGTTCCGGCTGAACTCGTCCGAACACCGGAAATCTCGGCTGCTGGTCAAATCATTCAGGAAGCAGTATGCCGCTTGCGCATTACCTTCAGTAAAGACGGTCCCTACCGTTATATCGGCCACCTGGAAACCATGAAGGCCATGGAACGGGCAATGCGGCGGGCGGAGATTCCGCTCGTCTACTCAGCTGGCTTTCATCCAAAACCGAAAGTCGCTTTTGGCCCGCCGTCTCAGCTCGGCGTTTTCAGCCGCGCCGAGTTTGCCGATTTGATGCTGTTGGAAAGGGTCGATTGCCTGAAATTGATTGAACGCCTGAACGCTGAATTCCCTCCCGGACTGGCCGTCACTGAATGCCGAGAGATTCCTCTTCGCGCTCCGGGAATTCAGGAGTCAGTTGTCTTTGAACGCTGGCAACTGCGACTGCTGAAAAAACCCGGCTCCAGTGAGATGTCCCCTGAGACATCCCCCGAGATGCCACTAGGATTTCTTGGATCGCTGGACCAGATTGGCAATGTTCTGCCGGACGAGCTGAAAGATCGGCTACTCTCCTGCCAGGTTATTCGCCAACGACCAGCAAAAAAACGCCACCAGCCACCACGTGAAGTGCTTTTACCGTTTGCCGAAACCGTCTCGGCTCTCTCTTTGGTGCCCCTCGATGAAAACCTCTCCCCGGATAAATCTACCCGTGTTTCCTACTTTGCTGACACAGCAATTGAATTTCAGATAACTCACAGTAGTGGTGCAACCTTGCGCCCGGCAGAAATCGCCGAAGCCTGGACCGGGCTCGCACTTGGCGAATACGAACTTGAAAAACTCGTCTGTCAGCTACGTGACGAATGAACTTTCACGAAAACTAACCGGATGTTATTTCCGGCTAGCGTCCTTCATCTCTACAGCTTTGTCACTAAGACGATTGGCGATGTCTTCAAGCAACGTGCCATCGACGGCATTACCGGCTTTAAACCCCTGACTCGCCCGGTAGTTGCTGATCTGCTGCTTGGTTGCCTCGTCTAGCTTACCCGTATCCTTCAGGTCTGAACCATTTAGTTCTCCGAGGGCCTTCTGTAAATTCTTAATCTCGAAGGTGTCCATGCTCATACCATATTTCACATTGGCGGAAGCGTTGCCAACCACGTCTGACATATCTTGTAACTTAGCGGCATGAAGACTGAGAGCCTTCTTCTCAAGCTCGTTAGGCCTCATCCCGGCTTTAACATTCTCCAAAGCATTGTTAGCGACATCAGCGGGACTATCTTGCTGAGTTTCAGCTTTATGTTGTGCTCGTAAAGATTCTCGATTGAATTTTGTTCCAGGATTCTCCAGCCTTTCAGCAGATTGCTGAGCTGGTTGATTTTGCAGGTCCGACATTATTACCCCTTAAACGGCTAGGTACTACTTAAGTGGCAAACTGGAATCATCCGCTGTTGTTGCTTCAGTGACCAAAAAAACAACACCCGCCAGCCCCCACCGGATGTATAAGTCGACCCAATCAGAGAATTGCTTTAGATATTTTCAGGCAAAAATACGGTTACAAGTGTCTACATATACCCCTCCCATTTAGAATATTGGCCTACAGAACCGGACTACGCTGGCCAAACTATTGCAAGATCTGAATCATTTGCAGGATTTGACCATACAGCATTACTTCTCCTCACTGTTCTACCGTTCAAGAGGGTTTTTGCGGCCCAATCAATCTTGCCCTATCACCTAACGACTCACGTCTCATAACCCGCGATCCCCGGCTTGACCGGGGACCGCCGCGACTGACAATCCGGTAACTTGATGCCCGGCCAATAGATATCTAACCACCTCGTCTCCCACTTAATTCAAGTTAAGCCTTGCTATTGCGGCGCCAGGTGCTTATCCTCTATGCGTTGCCTTCCTTCTCAGTATGAACAGGCAACTCCCCCTACCCTGACTAGACACCAGGGAATACACACGGGGGTGAAACGGGTTCGACGTGGGTCAACGAACCTTTAGACTGCATGTCCCGGACGCCGTTGGCCGGGTTAAAAAACGGCAAAATGTAGTCGCAAACGAAAACGATTACGCACTCCAAGTTCTCGCAGCTTAATCTGCTTGAACGCCTGACCTGAGCTCGCTTACAGTTCTGGGAAGGTTCATTTCGTGAGCTAGGACTGAGTGTGCGCCGGAAGCGCTCAGCCCGAAACAATATTCAGGCTGGTGTAGAGGAATCCTGTCTGTGGGAGCCCGCTGCACGAGATTAAATTGCAGAATACACATGTAGACGTCTCTTGGAACGGATTCGCGGACGGGGGTTCGACTCCCCCCACCTCCACCAGCCTCCGCCCGCCTCCGCTAAAGCTATGGCGGGCTACGGCTGGCAGGCCAGTTAGTTCACGTACAGGGCGAAGGATGGTGATCCGCCGTAGCTTTAGCAGAGGTGGACATTCAAAAATGCCTCACGCAAAATGCACGCCCGGAACCACTTTTCAAATATTTCTCAAACGCAATCGCCTTCTCGGTATCGGAAAATGCAATATAGGTCTCCACCTCCCACGGCTTATACCTCGCCGTATACGCACTCTTCCCAGCATTGTGCTCCGCCAATCTCCGCTTTAAATTTCCCGTCACCCCAACATACTTTTCGTTGGGCCGGCAGACACTTCGCGAAATATAAACATAGGTCATGCCCCGTTATCGCAGGAACACAAACCAAGTTGCAGGCGAATGATTAACTAGTCAGCATTAAATGCCCCCACCTATTTACCACTATTTACCTCGCCAGCGCCAACCCCTTATTCCCGCTAGACTTTCCCATGAAACTGACTATTATCAATCCTCGATTTACAGAGTGGGAGAGATGATCTTTGGTAACTCAGAATGCGGATCGGCTCAGCGTGACGCAGGACACGGTCTATAACTGAATCAAGCACAAACAAATGCCATTACATGAAGGTCGAAAAACTCTGAACTCATCGCACACTCTCAGCTTTCCACATCCTTTATCACCTGCCATATTGAGGGCCTTGATTAAACGCTGGGCAAGTTGCGTTCGCTCACCGTCGGCGAATTGCTGGCACACCAGGAATTGAGGCTAAGCGGAATGGCAAAGGCATCGGAAAATTTTGCGAACGGATGATAGAACAGTGGAAGTTGGCCTGATGAATAAAAAACAACTATCCGAACGCGATATCTGCACAAAATACATCACCCCTGCCCTGGAGAAAGCGGGCTGGGATGTCGCGACCCAAATACGTGAAGAGTTTCCTCTCACCAAAGGCCGTATTATCGTTCGCGGAAAACTCCACAAACGGGCAGAGCACAAACGAGCGGATTATGTACTTTTCTACAAACCGAACATCCCCATTGCCATTATCGAGGCCAAGGACAACTGCCACACTGTTGGCGATGGCATGCAACAGGCACTGGGCTACGCCGAGATGCTGCAGGTTCCGTTTGTCTTCAGCTCCAACGGCGATGGTTTCTTGTTTCACAACAGCATTGCCACAGACGGCACAATTGAACGTGAGCTTTCCCTGCACGAATTCCCGTCTGCGGAAACACTTTGGCAGTGGTGGGCAGAACACCGTGGACTCGGGGAACAGCAGAATGCCCTTGTCACCCAGGATTATTTCAGCGATGGCAGTGGCAAGACTCCGCGTTATTACCAGCTGCTGGCAATCAACAAGACCATCGAGGCAATTGCTCAGGGGCAAAATCGCATTCTTCTGGTGATGGCAACGGGCACCGGCAAGACATTCACCGCTTTTCAGATCATCTGGCGACTCTGGAAGGCTCGGGCAAGAAAGCGCATTCTCTATCTCGCCGACCGCAATATTCTGATCGACCAGACCGTCACCAACGACTTCAAACCGTTTGGCTCGGCGATGACCAAGATTCAGAAACGCCAGGCTGACAAGTCCTATGAGATTTACCTCTCGCTTTATCAGGCCATCAGCGGATGCGAGGAAGACAGAAACATCTACCGCCAGTTCAGTCCCGACTTTTTTGATTTGATCATCATCGACGAGTGCCACCGCGGCAGTGCCGCCGAGGATTCAGCCTGGCGCGAGATTCTCGAATATTTCTCCAGCGCCACCCAAATCGGCCTCACGGCAACACCAAAAGAAACGAAGGACGTATCCAACATCGACTACTTTGGCGATCCCATCTACACCTACTCTCTGCGCCAAGGAATCGCCGATGGTTTTCTTGCTCCGTACAAGGTGGTGCGCATCGATCTCGACAAGGACCTTGCCGGCTGGCGCCCCGAAAAAGGCATGCTCGACAAATATGGCAACGAAATCGAAGACCGCATCTACAACCAGAAGGATTTTGATAAAACTCTCATCCTCGAACAGCGCACCAAGGTTGTGGCAAAGAAAATCACCGAGTTCCTTACGAAAACCAATCCCTACGACAAAACAATTGTCTTCTGCGACAACATCGACCATGCCGAACGTATGCGACAGGCTCTGGTCAATGAGAACGTGGACCTTGCGAAGGAAAACTGCAAGTACGTCATGCGCATCACCGGAGACAACGAGGAAGGAAAAGCCGAACTTGACAATTTCATCTTCCCCGAAAGTAGATACCCGGTCATAGCCACAACCTCGAAATTGATGTCAACGGGAGTCGACGCCCAGACCTGCAAGCTCATCGTGCTCGACCAGCGCATCCGCTCGATGACCGAGTTCAAACAAATCATTGGACGTGGCACCCGCATCAATGAAGATTACGACAAGTTCTATTTCACGATCATGGACTTCAAGAAGGCGACCGAGCTCTTTGCCGACCCAAATTTTGATGGAGACCCGGTTCAGATCTACGAACCAAGGGGCGATGAGTCACCGGTACCTCCGGATGTTTTTGACGAGGAAGGCAATGAAGACTGCGATCCTTTTCCGGGTTCGGAAGATGAATCGACCCGGGAAGATTCGACCGGCCCCGAACCGCAGGATGAAGACAAAAAAGTCCGACGCTATGTTGTGGCCAACGTCGAGGTCAAAGTGGTCGCCGAGCGTGTGCAGTATTTTGATGCCAGTGGCAAAATGATTACCGAGTCACTGAAGGACTATACCCGCAACACCCTGACCAAGGAATTCAGCTCGCTCAATGATTTCCTGCGCCGCTGGAGCAGCACCGAAAAGAAGCAGGCAATCATCGATGAACTGTCAGAGCAAGGTGTCTTCTTTGAAGCCCTAGCCGAAGAGATCGGGAAGCAGTCCGGCAGGGAATTTGATCCCTTTGATCTCATCTGCCACGTTGCCTGGGATATGCCTCCACTTACGAGAAAAGAACGTGCCGAGCAGGTAAGAAAACGCAACTACTTCACCCGGTATGGCGATAATGCTCGTCGGGTACTTGAGGCATTGCTGGAAAAATACGCCGATGAAGGCGTGACGCAAATCGAGGAAAGACAGATTCTTACTGTTTCCCCCTTCACCAGATTCGGCACCCCGCTGGAAATTATCGAAGCCTTTGGCGGGCTTAGCAATTATCAACAGGCGATAAACGACCTGGAAGACGCACTATACCGCGCCTGAGCTAAAGAACCGGAGATAAAACAACCATGTCACTCACTACGCTTATCAAAGCCATTCAGGACATAATGCGCAAAGACGTTGGCGTCGATGGAGACGCCCAGCGCATCAGTCAAATGGTCTGGCTGATTTTCCTGAAAATCTTCAACGACAAGGAAGAGGAATGGCAGGTCACGGTGCCCGGCTACAAGTCCCCGCTTCCACTGCGCTTGCGCTGGTCAAACTGGGCCGGGAATCCCGAGGGCATGACCGGTGAAGAGCTGATAAACTTCGTCAACAACGAGCTCTTCCCGGCGCTAAAAAAGCTGGCAACGGCAAGCGGTGTTTCCCCGCACGGTAGAGTTGTCGGGACAGTTTTCGAGGACGCCTACAACTACATGAAGTCCGGCACCCTGCTGCGCCAGGTGATAAACGCCATCGAAGAAGATGTCGATTTCAACAAATCAGGTGACCGCCATCTGTTTAACGATATTTACGAAAAAATTCTCTCCGACCTGCAGTCAGCGGGTAATGCCGGCGAATATTATACCCCACGTGCCGTCACCCGGTTCATGGTTGACATACTCGACCCCCAGCTCGGTCAGACAATTCTCGATCCGGCCTGCGGCACGGGCGGTTTCCTTACCTGCGCGATCGAGCACCTGAACAAACAGGTGAAAACAGCCGCTCAGCGAAAACGTCTGCAGGAGTCAATTCACGGCGTAGAGAAGAAACCGCTACCACACATGCTGGCGATGACCAACATGATGCTGCACGGTATCGACGTTCCGACGAACGTCCGACACGACAACACCTTGAGCCGCCCGCTCAAGGATTACGGCCCGAAGGATCGGGTCGATATCATCATCACTAATCCGCCATTCGGTGGCGTCGAAGAAGACGGTATCGAAAAGAACTTTCTCAAGAAATACCAGACGCGTGAGACCGCTGACCTCTTCATGGCCTTAATCATGCACCTGCTCAAAGCTGACACCGGTAAGGCAGCTGTCGTCCTGCCTGACGGCTTTCTTTTCGGTGAAGGCGTCAAGACTACGCTCAAACGCGAGCTGCTGGAAGAGTTTGACCTGCACACCATCGTGCGCCTGCCCAAGGGCGTCTTTAGCCCCTATACCAGTATCGCTACCAATATTCTTTTCTTTGAAAAGGGTGGCCCAACCAGGGACGTCTGGTACTTCGAGCATCCTTACCCCGAGGGCTATAAGTCTTACTCCCGCTCAAAGCCACTTACGATTACTGAATTCGACCTTGAAAAATCGTGGTGGGGCGGAGCGGAAAGGAAAAAGCGAAAACCAAGCGAATATGCCTGGAAGGTTTCTGCCAAAGAGCTTGCCGCACGCAACTACAACCTCGACCGCAAGAATCCGCACGAAGTTGAGGTCAATCATCGTGACCCGGAAGAGCTGATGGCGGATTACCAGGAGATTGTCCGACAGCTCGAAGCAGCGCAGGCAGCGTTGAAAAACGAGCTGGTAGCCTGCCTGTCGACAGACAAGCGGGGTAAGGCATGAGCGAATCGCATTTGAATACAGCGGAATACCGCGACTGGCTGAAGGATATCAAGCAGCGGCTGCGGCAGGCGCAGGTAAAGGCGGCGGTGCAGGTGAATACCGCCTTGCTGACTTTCTATTGGGAGCTGGGCGCGGATATCGTGGAGCGCCAGAAGTCGGCGCAATGGGGCAGTGGATTTCTGAAGCAGTTGAGCGCCGACCTGATGGCGGAATTTCCGGACATGAAGGGGTTTTCCAAGCGAAACCTTGAACAGATTCGCCGCTGGCATCTGTTTTATGCCGAGGGGATTGTAGATTGTGCAACAGGCTGTGGCATAATTGGACAGCAAGTTGCCGCCCAATTGCCGAAAAGGAATGGGGAATCAATTGCGAAGCAGCCTGCTACGCAATTGGCCGACAATCCAATTCAGTCACAACTCGTGGCCACATTGGTATCGATCCCGTGGTGGCATAATGTGGTGATTATCTCCAAATGCAAAAATGTCTCCGAGGCGCTCTATTATGTGAATAAAACCCTTGAACACAATTGGAGTCGCAACGTCTTGACCCACCAGATTGAGACCGGTTTGCATGAGCGCGAGGGAAAAGCGGTCAACAATTTTGCGGCAACTCTTCCAGCCCCACAGTCGGACTTGGCGCAGCAGTTGATTAAAGATCCATACAATTTTGACTTTCTGACGCTGACCAAAGACTACAATGAACTGGAGCTTGAAAAGGCGCTGACTGACCATATCACCAAGTTCCTGCTGGAGCTGGGGGCTGGTTTCGCCTATGTTGGCCGGCAGAATTGCTTGCAAGTGGGCGAACGGGATTTCTTCCTCGACCTGCTCTTCTACCATACCAGGCTGCATTGCTATGTCGTCATTGAACTCAAGACCGGCGAGTTTGAGCCGGAATATGCCGGCAAGCTGAACTTTTACCTGAAAGCGGTGGATGAGCAGTTGCGTGGGGACCGGGACGAGCGAACCATTGGCATTCTGCTCTGCAAAACTCACGATCGCCTCGTGGTGGAGTATGCGCTCAGCGACATCCACAAACCCATGGGTGTTTCGGAATACCAGCTCACCCGCGCCCTGCCGGATAACCTGAAACCGAGTCTGCCATCAATTGAGGAACTTGAAGCCGAATTTGGTAACCCGGAGGTGGGTGATGAATAACGGGAGGGCCTCAAGCGAAGGCGCGAAGACGCGAAGGAGTGAAGGCGAGGCACGCGAAGACGCAAAGACGCAAAGGGGTTGGGGAATTGGATCACGCGAAGACGCGAAGGCGCGAAGGGATGAATGCGGGGCACGCGAAGGCGCAAAGACGCGAAGGGGTTGGGGAGTTGGGTCACGCGAAGACGCGAAGGCGCAAAGGGATGTGGAGGAGATTGCAGCGATCGTAGTGGATTCTGCTCTGAACTTGCATCGGGATTTGGGCCCGGGGTTACTGGAATCGGTTTACGAAACCGTGTTGGCAAACATCCTGAAAAATAAGGGGCTAACTGTCGAGCGACAGAAATCGGTTCCCATTTCCTATCAGGGCGTGACTTTGGATGAGGGCTTTCGTCTCGATTTACTGGTCGACAGGCTGCTCATTGTCGAATTGAAGTCAGTTGAAACGATTCATCCGGTTCACCCGAAACAACTCCTGACATATCTGCGACTGATGAATCTGCCGCTCGGCCTATTGATCAACTTCGGCGCCCCTCTGCTGAAAGAAGGCCTCAAACGCATCGTCAACAACCATACAAACTTCGTTTCCTCACAGCTCCGCGTCCATCAACAAGAGGTGGTTCATGGTTAATTTAAAAAACTTCGTTGCTTCCCGTAAACCATCTTCCCTTCCCCTTCGCGCCTTCGCGTCTTCGCGTGAACAATCTTTCGCCCCCCTTTGCGACTTCGCGTCTTCGCGTGAACAATCTTTCGCCCCCCTTTGCGCCTTTGCGTCTTCGCGTGAACATTTTTCCGTTGAGGTAAACCATGGATGATTCCAAAAACTTCGCGCCTTCGCGCCTTCGCGTGAACAATCTTCTCGAGCAGCACTTCGACACCGCCTTTGCCGCACCCAATGGAATCTCCAAACTGCGTGAGCTGATTTTGACACTCGCCATGCAGGGTAAACTGGTGGAGCAGGATGTGAATGATCCGCCGGCAAGTGAATTGCTGAGGGAGATAGAGAAGGAGAGGGAAAAAGGGGCACGCGAAGGCGCGACGACGCGAAGGGCGGGTGGATTTGGATCACGCGAAGACGCGAAGACGCGAAGAGGGGGAGAGAATAAACTGCCTGAGATTAAGGCGGAGGACGTGCCGTATGAGCTGCCGAAGGGATGGGAGTGGGTGCGGTTGGGGGAGATAGGAGAAATTAACCCTCGTAACGTTGCCAATGACTCAGGTTTGGCTGGCTTTGTGCCCATGCCACTTATACCAGCGGGCTATTCAGAAAATCACCAATTCGAACAGCGCCCGTGGAGTGATATCAAGAAAGCCTATACCCATTTTGCGGATGGTGATGTGGGCATGGCCAAAATTACTCCTTGTTTTGAAAACGCGAAATCCTGTGTATTTTCCGGTCTCCCAAATGGCATTGGAGCAGGGACAACTGAACTTCATATTTTCAGAAATTCGTTCAGATCAGTAGTCCCACGGTTTTTGTTATATTACCTAAAAAATCCGCACTATATTTCAAAAGCCGTGGCAAGTATGACAGGCTCCGCTGGACAAAAGCGTGTGCCAACATCATATTTTTCCGAAGAACCATTCCCCCTCCCCCCACTCCCTGAACAACAGCGCATTGTCGCGCGCATCGACCAGTTGATGGCCCGTTGTGATGAGCTGGAGAAGCTGCGCAAGGAGCGGGAACAAAAGCGACTGGCTGTTCACGCCGCTGCCATCCGGCAACTGCTCGACCCTTCCCTTCGCGCCTTCGCGCCTTCGCGTGAACCAAATTCTTCCAATACCCCCACCCCCGCTTCTTCGCGTGAGCCAAATCCCTCTTCGCGTGATCCATTTCATTTCCTCGCCCAGCACTTCGGCGAACTTTACACCGTCAAGGAAAACGTCGCCGAACTGCGCAAGGCCATCCTCCAGCTCGCCGTCATGGGCCGCCTGGTAGAGCAGGATGAGAATGATCCGCCGGCAAGTGAATTGCTGAGGGAGATCGAGAGGGAGAAGAGGGAAAGGGCACGCGAAGGCGCGAAGGCGCGAAGAGGGGGGGAGAATAAACTGTCTGAGATTAGGGCGGAGGATGTTCCGTATGAGTTGCCGAAGGGGTGGGAGTGGGTGCGGTTAAACGATGCTCTCGATGTACGTGACGGCACACATGATACACCAAAATACGTGGATGTTGGTTATCCTCTTGTTACCAGCAAGAATATCTACACGGGAAAACTCAACCTAGAGGATGTCAAATATATTTCCGAAGAGGAACACGAAAAAATAGCTGAACGTTCGAAGGTCGATAAGGGGGATATCCTTTTTGCAATGATCGGGAGTATCGGAAACCCCGTAATTGTTGATTCTGATGTCGAATTTTCAATAAAGAACGTCGCACTATTTAAATATTTCATGGATGGAAAACCGAACAATCGATACCTACAATATTACCTTGTCCATGCACAAAAGAATATGAAGGCTATTTCTTCTGGCGCTGTTCAGAGCTTTGTATCTTTGGGCTTTCTTCGAAACTATCCATTCCCCCTCCCCCCACTTCGCGAGCAGCACCGCATCGTCGCCCGCATCGACCAGTTGATGGCCCTCTGCGACAAGCTCGACCAGCAAATCGGCGCCGCCAGAGGCAAACAAAACGAACTGCTGAACGCCGTGATGGGAGCTTTTTAGTCAATGAAACGCATTCCCTCGGTCGTCATAACCGCACAGCCGGGCATCCAGAATCCCTGGGTTCCCTCCGATGCGGGAACGACGGCACTGGTATACCTTCGCGTCTTCGCGCCTTCGCGTGAGGCTTCTTTCTGTAGGGAGATGCCATGCGCCTGACATCGCTCTATATCGACCAGTACAAGAACCTTCGGGATTTTTCCCTGAGCTTCGACGGCGGCAGTTTTATCGATGTCTTTGTTGGTAAGAACGGAACCGGAAAATCCAACCTGTTCGAAGCGCTGATCGAAATCTTCCGTCATCTCGTCGAGTTCGATCGTGACAAAGCCGCCTGTGACTTCAGTTACCACATCGGCTTCGAGATCGACGGCAAGGCCATCGAGATCGGCTGGAACTCCGGAAAGCTGACCATCGGCGGCAAAGAACGAAAAACCATTGGCAAGACGCAGCTACCGGATAATGTGCTGATCTATTACTCCGGCCACAACGACACCGTGGCAAAGCTGGTTGAGCAGTATGAAGAGGCCTTCCGCAGACGCATCAAACGCGCCGATTTTGACGAGGCGCGTTATTTCATCGGCATCGGCCCGGACTACAAGGAGCTGCTGCTGGCCGTTCTGTTGATGCAGCCCGACACCTGCAAAGCCCGGCAATTCATCCGCCAGAAGCTCGGTATTGAAACCGTAGCTCCCGAAGCGAAGATGGTACTGGAACGCCCCACATACGCCGCTGATTCCCGTTTTAACATCGAATTGAACGATGCAACCGACCGCTATTGGAAACCGGAGGGTATCACCAAAACCTTTCTCGACCGGCTCCATTGCTGCATCGACACCGCCACTGGCGGCCCGTTGCGCTCCGAGGGATATTTCTCCGGCGACAACCGTTACATCCTCTATTTCGATATCGCCAAAATCCGGCAGGAATTCGCCGACCTCAGCCCCCAGGAATTGTTCCGCCAGTTCGACAACCTGAAGACCCTTGGGATGCTGGCCGAGATCACCATACCCCTGCGACTGATCGGCGGCGTGGACGCCACCATCGCCCATTTCAGCGACGGTCAGTTCCAGTCGGTGTACATCTACTCCATCGTCGAGCTGTTCAAGGACCGCAACTGCATCACCCTTCTGGACGAGCCCGACTCATTTCTTCACCCGGAATGGCAATTTGACTTCCTCACGCAGGTCTTCGAGATCGCCGACACTACTGCCAAAAACAACCATGTACTGATGAGCAGCCACAGCGCGTCGACCATAACAAATGCCAATGAGAGCGTCATCAACCTGTTTGAATTTAAAGGCTCGAATCTTGTTTCAAAGAAGGTCAGGAAAGCCGATGTTATCAAATCGCTCTCTGCAGGATTGATTTCTCTTTCAGAGAGTGAAGCTCGGTTAAACATTCATCACGTTCTCAAGAATACTACCGGGGTCGTCTTGTTTACTGAGGGGATCACCGATGAGATGATTCTTGAAACTGCGTGGTCGAAACTCTTTCCGACCGAGGCGCGCAAGTTTGAGATACAGTATGCGTTCGGTTGCGGATTCCTTCGCAACCTTATTAAAGACAATTCGCTTTACCAGAATCACCCGGGACGCACCTTTATCTCAGTTTTTGACTTTGATGAGGCATTCAACGACTGGAACCAACTTGGACAAAATGTGCAAACTGATCCATGTCAGTGTTTGGTAAAAAAACACAGTGCTCATGAAAGTTACGCGATGCTTTTACCCGTGCCCGCCGACGGGCAAATTCGCAATCAGGTAATCAACCCACATACCGGAAGCAATTATGGTAATAGGTCATTATTGACTATCGAGTTGTTGTTTTATAGCGTGCCCGGTTTGGACCAATTCTTTGTTGTAGACACTCATCGGACAGATGGCTTTATAAAATTTGTCAGCGATGACCAGAAAACAGCTTTCGCCAAGGAAGTCGTGCCAACCCTGGGCCCGGAATACTTCGAAGTATTTCGTCCCTTGTTCGCATTCATAAAATCGAAATGCCCGGCGGGTACAGAAGGTGGAGCATAATCGTGGTTGAACACATTAAAGTGCATCGATTAGATTTTCCCGGGTCAGCCCCAAGCCCACTGGCGCTTAACTCGATACAAAAACAGGTCTTCGAAATTCTCAGCACCACAAAATCTCAAAAATATTCTCTGGCCACTTGGTACCTTGGGGCCATTTATGCGGCCAAGAACATTTACAATCCCGACCGGTTCTCTCAGGCCGCGCAGTCTTTGAGAGAACTTCTGGAGAAACTTCCCCGTGTTTTTGTCGAGAGCGAGATTCAGGAGTCGAAACCTGACTTTAAAGGCATGAGGGTTAACCTGTATTCTCGACTGTGTTCGGATAAGAATCGCTATGAAGGAGAATGGAACGGTAAGACCATTGATACCGGTCTGGATAAAACCATACGAGGTGTTGATAAGTATTTTGAGCTGAATCAGATACCCACAAGAAAAAAACAAATTCATTCCATGATAAGCAAGATTGATCCAATGCACGACACTCTGGATCAAGGGATTAGATTTGAGAAATCCGAACGATTTCACTCTGTGTGGGATTTTTTTGAGGGATTGGCCCATCACAACACCCATCCCGATGAGGAGACATTTTGGCAGCAGCTTTCTCTAACCGAGCGTATTGTCATCGATCTGTTGGCCCCGATAACTGCTCAGGATCAAGACGCTATTCGAGCGATTTTAGAGAAGCCGCAACCTGAACAAGGTGATGTTGAAAACATGCTTGAGTTAATCAAGCGCCGTGGCGCCAACTACGCATACTTTTTTAAAACAGTCGACAATCCGGTATGGATCAATCCGTTATCCAAAAATGGTTTTTTCAAGAACCCACCTGGCGTAGAGGCCGCAGGTGACGGCCGTATTATCACTTCACTCTGGTGGCCTATCTTTTACTTGCAACGAGTTTCCGAACAGAATCCAAAACAAGTTGTTGATATCATTCTTGGTCTTGAACAGACGGACAACCCTCGCATTTTGAGGGAAATCTTTTCGATCGCTGGTGATTTGAAAGACACTGCGCTTTCACTTCGCCTCAAGCCCCTGATCATGCAGTTTCTCAAATCACCCTACCGATGGGGAGAGGAGGAACTCATCGTCAAAATTCTCAATAAGTGGGGGGAATACAAGGAGGGAGGAGTTAAAGCAGCCCTCAAGATCGCAAAATATGTGCTCTCCTTTCAAGCTGACCCGCGAAGTGATGAGAAAGTATCAAGGCGACAGGAAAATGCGAACGCCGGGGATACATCACTGGAGCCCGCCCCGCGATTTAAAAAATGGGAATACCAACAGATCCTCACAAAAGGTGTTCGACCTCTATCTGACAAAGAACCCCTGAAAGTGGCCAACATCCTGGTTAAGACAACTTCGGCCATGGTAGGGTTGAAATTCCACCCGGATTATCTTGAACAAGGCCTGGGAAAAGACAGTTCGGAAATCTGGTGCCCGAGACTGGACAGCTCACACAAAGACCACCCCAACACGAAGGAGTCTCTCGTTCAAACACTCTTCTACGCTTGCCGGCAGGTATACGAAAAATCACCTGCTGCTGTTGAAGCGTTGGATCGGGCATTGCGAAATCAGCGCTGGCAAATTTTTTCGAGGATTCGTCAACATCTTTATGCGCTATACCCCAGCGAGCAAACCCTGCCGTGGATTCGGGAGTTTATTCTCAATCACCCTGACTATTCAAAATGGGAACACCATTACGAATTTCAGTTGATGATTCGCAGGGCATGTGAACATTTTGGCAAACAGCTGCTTGGCGATGCAGAACTTGAACAAATTCTCGGGCAGATACTTCGTGGTCCGTCCGAAGACAATTTTCGTGAGTATCTCGGCGAGCGATTCAGCCCTGCGGCATTTCAGGAACGCCAGCGCTATTTTCACCTCAAACAACTACGCCCCTTCGCCTGTCTGCTAAGTGGAGAGAACCTGGACTATTATGAAAATCTGACAGAGCAGGACGCAAACGATGTCCTCGATGATGATAGCTACATGCCTTATCGCCCAGCAGTTTCTGGCTGGGTAAGTTATCAAAGTCCCAGGTCATACGAAGAGCTGGATAGACTCTCTGATGCGAAGCTGCTCGAATATCTGAACAACTGGAACAATCAACACCACAGTCCCGATGACTGGCTGGTTGAAATCAGCTTCTCTGCTCTGAGCGAGGTTCTTCAATCATTGTTCAAAACCAAAATTGCTGCCGACAACAGCCGCCTGATATTCTGGATGGCTAATCGCGACCAAATTCTCCGTCCAATTTATGTTCGGGCAATTGTTGAGGCCTTTAAGGGTTTGATTCAAGAAAAGGTATTCGATTGTCTGCCGCAGTCAATGGATTTTTGTAAATGGATTTTGACTCACCCTGATAAGGAGAGGATTGATGGGCAACCTCTACCCCAGGAAGAATCTGCGGAATATCCGGACTGGGGCAATTGCCGGAGAGCGGTGGTTGATTTCATAATCGAGTGTTTGAAGAAGGAAACCGCGATCCCTCTCACTGCGCGAGCCGGTCTCGCAGGTCTGCTTGACAGCGTCTGTACACAATTTGACTGGCGGCTCGATCGTGACCATCCCGTCCTGCTAAATCGAGAGGATCAGTTCACCGAGGCTATCAATAACACCCGCAGTAGGGCACTTGATGCCCTGATTAAATTTGGCTTCTGGATTCGCAAACAAGAACCGGATGACCTCCTGTCAGAAGTCACGGGCATTCTCTCAAAACGGTTGTCTAAGGATTCTCAATCTCCATTAACTCGGCCCGAATACGCAATACTTGGGGTTCATTTCACAAATCTCTGCACACTCAATCAGAATTGGGCCAACGACCATAAAGAGACTCTATTCCCACGAACTAACAGCCTTGCCTGGCGAGATGCTTTCGGTTGTTTCATCCTCCACAATCGTCCACTCAAGATTGTCTTTGAAATCTTGCACGCTGAGTATGAATATGCGGTGGATCACCTAAATATCCTGTCCGAGGCAAAGGAAGCTGGTGAAGACCTTGTCGAGCAACTGGGCAAACACCTGCTCAGTTATTATCTCTGGGACGTGTATTCACTAACTGGTAACCGCAGCCTGCTCGAACGATTCTACAAGAAGAATATTTCTCAGCATGAGATTCTGTCGGGACTCTTCGCTCATCTAGGGGACTCCCTTGTCAACAGCGGGAAACATATTGACGAAAAACTCTCGGAACGTGTCGTCGCCTATTTTAACTGGCGCGCCGAGAACAAAGTACCCGAGGAACTCAGCAAATTTTCACACTGGCTTGAAGCTGAATGCATGCCGGCAAAATGGAGGTTGGAGTCCTTTTCAAAAGCTCTTGATCTCGCCGGCCATGACGAACTGGATTATTACCAGACTATCTCCGGACTACACAAATTACTTCCCGAGAATCTCGCACTTGTTAGTGAATGTCTGGCCAAACTGACCGCCACAATGAACGGTGACACTTATATACATCTTCCAATTGAAGAGACACGGAACATCATGTCTGCTGGCCTGCAATCAACAAATGATTCCATCGCTGGACATGCCAAACGAGCGCAGGAGTATCTTCTAAAACTTTGCCGATTTGAGTTCTTGAAGTTGCCGGACTCTCCGAACGGGTAATGATGTATTTTGCAGCAGTTTTTGTCTTTGCAACGCAGGAAAAAGAGAAGGCCCACCAGAATACAAGCATCAAGAGAATATGGGACGTAGAAAACGAGACAGAAACAACTTACGAAACAATAAGGGTCGAAAAGCCGCGCTAACATCAGCGCCTCCTCATGTCATGAGCATCTGGGAAACGACAACAGCGAAGACTCGGAAATGTTTGAGCTGGGTTTATAATTTTGTCGTTTACATCTTGTCGTTTATTGGACTTGTCGCCTCATGGTACGGGATTAACTCGAATATTTCTGTCGCTCCATTGTCGTATATTGACAAGAGTGATTCGTTCTCTGTCCCTTTTGAAATTACCCATAATGGTGGACCAGAAATTGAACATCTGGCGGTTGACTGCGCAGTTCAGTGGGCAAAAACTAAAACACAGGATGTGCGAGGTGTAATCATAAAGGGTCGACATGATGCTGTCAGCCTTTCTAGCGGCCACAGTACTACTACCTACTGCAACCTGACCGGGGCAATTTATTTAGGACAACAAATCAGTTCGGCAAGGATACGACTCCAAGTCTCCTATCGGTCCTGGTATTGGGGTTTTCTTCCAGATACATGGCGAATTGTGAGACAGGAATTCATCTACGACCTATTACGCACCCGTGAGGGTGAGCCACTATGGGTTCCCAGAGCATAAGAAGTCGTGCGGCCACAAAGTAATGGTTCAGCAAGGCATTATGCGGGACATCGACCGACTCCGCCCTCTTTATCGCCTATACTGTTCGACTCTCCCCTTCGCGTCTTCGCGTGACCTGCATTCGCGTCTTCGCGCCTTCGCGTGAGCCAAATTCCCTACCCCTTCGCGCCTTCGCGTGCCCTGCATTCGCGTCTTCGCTTGCCCCCTCTTCCGATCCCCTTCGCGTCTTCGCGCCTTCGCGTGAGCCAAATTCCCTACCCCTTCGCGCCTTCGCGCCTTCGCGTGCCCAGTCTTCCGATCCCCTTCGTGCCTTCGCGTGATCCAAAAACTCCCCCCCCACCGCTTGCCCAAAAGGCACTAAAATGATAGACAACCGCTGTTTTTCGGGGATTCCCCTACTCGCGCAAATTCAATATACAGCACCAGGAGCCATGACTTCATGAAGGCAAAATACAAGGATGAACTTCTGAATTCGCTGCACGCGATATATTGCTCCGCCCCCGACAATCTCACCGCCAAGAAAAGTTTCGCTCTCGGACTTGTCCACCACAAGGAATACAAGGACGCATATCCGCTGCTAAAAGAGCTTCGCGACCTGGACCCGGAAGTGCATATCCTGAAAGCGATCAAGGAAGTTGAAATGCACCTTCTCGAGCATTCGCCGGGAGGTGAACCCATTGCTCTGGCATCGGCCGCATCAATGGGGGAAACAAAGTTTGGCGTCACCTTTGACAGCGTCGCCGGCATGTCGCAAATCAAGGAAGCAATTCGCACCGCAATAATCTATCCCTATCAACACCCGGAACTGTTTCAGAAATACAAAAAAGCCGCTGGTGGTGGTCTACTGCTCTACGGTCCTCCAGGCTGCGGAAAAACTTTCATCGGTAAAGCATTAGCGGGCGAAATCAAGGCCGAATTCATCATCGTCTCCATTCATGAAATTCTCTCAAAATATATCGGTGAGTCTGAGAAAGCGATTCACGCAATTTTTGAACAGGCACGAGACAGGGCACCGGCGGTGCTCTTCTTTGACGAAATTGACGCCCTGGGCTCGGTGCGCGGGCGAACCCAAAACAAAAGTGGCATCGTGAATCAGCTGCTGACGGAAATGGATGGCCTGAACTCCGGCAATAGTGGGATGATGGTCATTGGTGCAACCAACCTGCCTTGGGAAGTTGATGCCGCACTTCGACGACCTGGTCGTTTCGACACGGTGATGTTCGTCGAGCCGCCTGACCTCGATGCCCGTATGAGGATTTTCGAACTGAACCTGAAAGATCTGCCATGCACAGAGGATATCGATATGGAGGAATTGGCTCGGCTTGCTTCCGGTTTCTCCTGCTCGGATATTGTCCGAGTCTGCGAAATAGCAGCAGAAGGGGCGTTCAAGCAGGCAATTGTCGCCGGTACAACAGTTCCCCTGAACATGGCACTGCTGCTTGAGGCGGTCAGCAGCGTGCTTCCTTCGACCGGCGAATGGTTCGCCACGATCAATAATTACATCAGATACAGCAATCAGGGCGGCTACTACGAGTCTGTGCAGGCCTACATGGAAAAGAAAAACGCGAACAAATAGGTGCCCGCTTGGTGGAACGTGACAGGAAAACGATATGACTGAGGGGACCTCCCGAGAAATCACTGTTCTCGAAGCCCAGTTACGACATTTTTCCGGCACCAGCCGCCACGATCTGGCAATTGATTGCGCCCGGCAAATTCTTCTGCAGAACCCGGTTCACCTGATGGCGCACTCCGTCCTGATTCTTGCTTACAACAACTCCAGACAATACGAGCTGATGTATGAAGCATGCTGTGTCGCCGTATCGAAATGGCCGCGCCATCCAATGCTCTACTATTACCTGAGCCTGTATCATTTTGCGATTGGCGGAACCGATCACTATCTGAAAGCACGTGATGTTCTCCAGAGAGCTATATCGCTAAATCCGACAATCGCGATTTTGTACCGCAAACTCGGCGAGCTCTATCTGATCAACCGTGAACCGGAACGTGCGCTTCTGCATCTCGAAAAGGCGGTGGAGCTGGAACCGAAGTCAGCTGAATACCGCAGTAGAATGGCCCTGGCTTTACTGCGCTGCAGAAAGAAGAATCAGGCGCTTGAAATGGCACGCGCCGCGCTGAAAGACGAACCCGGCAATCCGAATAATCTCGATACCGTGGGCATGATTCTCATTCTTGTCGGAGAGCTTGATGAGGCCGAACAATTGTTTCTCGAAGCACTGCGGCTTAACCCAACCTTTTACTATTTCCTGCGCCACATTGACTGGTGTCGTCAGGAGATTACAGAACGCAAAAAACGCCTCGATAACGGGGAGAAATACACACCGCTTTACCTCAGACAGAAAGGAAGCAAACGATATTTTGACTCCGATGCGCTGGAGAAGCGGTAGCTGAATATCCGGCCGGATGCTCATCACCCTGATTTGAACGAATTTACAGAAAAATAACCCGATTCACCGTCCCTATTCGTCCTTCTCCTTCGGCACGAACGGACAACAGTTGTCCTGCGACACTTTGCCGCTGTGTGAACGGCTGATCATCACCAACATTCGCAGGTTGATCACACAAAAGCGCCAGAACTGCCATGGAAGGAATGTTCGCCAGAACAAGGTACTACCGGTAGGCTTTGAAGCGAAACGGGGGTTTGCATGGATCTGGTTGTGCATGAGGACCTACTCCTTAAGCAAAGTTTACTTATTCCGGTATCAGCCACCAGAATGGCTTCGCTTTGGCTTTGTAAAGAAACATATGGTGAAGAATATTTTTTATCCAATGCCCGGATGAACCGATCTCGCCAAAAGTATAGTCCAAGTCACGGCCATATTCCGGATAAGTCTCAAAATCCGGAACAATCGGATACATTGTCATCGATGCTGCGGTTCCCTTGAGCCAACCAGATCCTGCTGAAGCGACACAAGCTGCACCCATTTTGGCCATCGATGCCGTTCGTGTCGGGCCTGGGCTACCCTTGTTGATGATATCGCAAATACTGGTGGCAACAGCTCGGCCAATTATCGCGCTGGGCATTCCTGTTCTTGGCGGGGTCGGCGATATGGGAGTTCCCCTTTTGCTTTTTCTCGGTCGCGATATCGCATGAGGAGGAGCAAACGCTATACCGACGGCGTAGATATTTGCGTAATCACGATTTTGATAGGTAAGGGGCCAATCCGAGGCTTTCCAGTTATCGTATTCCTTTGGGGTATAATCAGCGTCAACTTTTAAAAATCCGTTACCGGCAAATATTTTTTCCGTGATATCATTACCCGCCCTACCGACAGCTTTGAGACCCACACCGGCAAACGGGGGAATCAGCATAGAAAAATCAAAGTTCAGTTCGTGATCCTCGCCTTCGAGATTTTCATAAAAGATCTTTCCACGCTCAATCTTTTGTACATGAGCACCAGTTATCCAGCTTAACCCACGTTCCGCATACAGAGATTCGGCAAATGTCCTTGAATGAATCACATAACCATTTCTCTGAAAGTGCAGCCCTCCAACACCAAAATCTCCAAGGACTGCTTCATTAGTTATGAAAACAAAATCAGCAAGATCGCGCACGCCAGCTCTTCTCAGCTCGAACTCAAGGTTAAAAGCGTATTCAAAGGCAGCTCCCTGACAGGTGCACATACCGTGCCCGGTACCGACAACAAAGGTCTGTCGTTCTCCCTTCTTCATCTTTTCAATGGAGCTAAAGACATTTCGTGCCGCTTCCTCGGCATGTCCGTAGGTGCAAACCGAATTGGTAAAACCGTCTGGCCCAAGACCTGCAGTCGCAGCAAAATTCAATTTGGGCCCGGTCGCATTAATCAGAAAATCGTAATCAAGCTCGGCAATCTCTCCTACCCGACTATCCTCGGTATATTCGACCTTAACAAACGGACGAGACTTGTCATGGCCACCTTCCGGGTGAATCGAAACCGCTTTGGCCTGATGAAACTCAATACCAAGTTTTTCATAAAGAGGAGCCAGAGGAAAGGTCACGTCGTCTTTGGTCATCAACCCGACGCCGACCCAGACATTAGAGGGAATCCAGTTCCAGAGCGAATTAGGCGTAACCACCACCACGTTATGCTCTTTCTTCAAACCTCTACGCAGAAAAAGAGCGGCAGTATGACCGGAAATACCCGCACCCAGCACCACAACAGTTGCCATAGAACATTCCTTCTATTTAGCGAACCGGGTAACCATAATCCGATTCTATTGCGTTAATGAGAATATTCTATACCTTAACCCTCTTGATGTGAAAGCAATTTTTTCCGCCTTCCCCCCGTCGGACCACCGCGGACTACGGCGGGTCAATATGGAGCAGGTCGCTACCCGCATCTGAATCGCTATCATGGGTAGAATAAATTCCGGGGCAATGTTACCGTGACGCTTATGGACACTTCTGAAACAACAAAAATTTTGTCAGGCAAAGACCAAGAGTATTACGGAGCTACGGCACGACACTATGATGCCGCATACGCAGCAGATACTCGCCTCAAGGATATCCCATTTTATATGGATTTGGCTCTGTCAGTTAATGGCGACACGCTTGAGGTTGCCTGTGGCACGGGGCGTATCTTGCTACCGACAGCAAAAGCTGGTGTGAGAATTGATGGACTTGATTTTTCGCCCGACCTTTTGGGTATCCTGAATAACAAGCTCAAGTCAGAACCTCGGGAAGTTCAAAGTCGTGTCGAGCTACATCACGGAGATATGAGGGACTTTTCGCTCGGTAAAACTTACGACCTGATTACGGTTCCATTCAGGCCAATACAGCATCTTTTTACCGTCAACGATCAACTTGCTGCGTTTAGATGCTTTAATGCTCATCTCAAATCAGCCGGAAAACTCGCATTCAATGTGTTCTACCCAAACTTTAAACTTATGGAGGAGGTCGGCGTTGAGAATTCCGACCTCGAATGGATTGACCCTCAAGATGCTTCTATTACAGTTCGAAGGTCGTTTCTCCGCAAATCATTTGATAAACTTAACCAATTTTTTGAAGGAGAATTAATCTTCCGCTCATACCGTGATCAACAACTTGTCAATGAGGAACGATCAACACTTAATATGAGCTTCTACACCTACCCGCAGATTATTCTGCTATTAAAGTCAGCCGGTTTCAGGGTGACAGAAGAATATGGCTCTTACGACAAAGAACCAATCTCAATTTGCAAAGAGATGATTTTTATCGCTGAAAAAGAGTAATTGCCTTGCCGCACAAAACGGGTCGATGTAAATCACAACCGATTAATTTGCTACCTTGGGAGGGGCCTGAAAATGCATCAGCACCAGATTCATAACTGGCAGCACGATCACAATTATGTTCAGCCGAACAGCCGAGGCGAGCAACGAGCCAAACTGGTCCTGCTGCTGACATTGGTAACAATGGTTGCTGAAATTATTGCCGGCATCAAATTCCATTCTGTCGCCCTTCTCGCTGACGGCTGGCATATGGGCACACATGTCTTGGCTTTTCTGATTACGATCTCAGCTTATTATTACGCACAGGCCCACCGCCATGATGAGAGTTTTTCCTTCCGTGCAGCAAAAGTAAATGTCCTCGGCGGGTTCTCCAGTTCAATTGTCCTCGGGATGGTCGCATTGATGATGATTATTGAATGTGTCGAGCGCCTGTTCCATCCGGCAAATATTCAGTTTGACCAAGCAATCTTTGTTGCTGTTATTGGCCTGCTGGTCAACTTGCTCAGCGCGTTACTGCTGTCTGACCACAAGCATAGCCATCACCACCATGAAGACCATAAGGAAGATCATCACCATTCTCATGATCACAATCTGCGCGCCGCCTACCTGCACGTACTAGCAGATGCCCTGACATCGGTTACGGCGATTTTGGCTTTAGTCGCTGGAAAATTCTGGGGACTGAACTGGCTTGACGCGGCAATGGGAATAGTTGGTTCAATTGTAATTCTCTCCTGGGCGCGAGGGCTGGCTCGTGAAACAAGTGCCATTCTACTTGACCGGGGAATTGATCACGAGTTGCAGAATCAGATCCGCAATCGGTTGGAAGACGACGGCGAATGCATGGTAAGCGATCTGCATGTCTGGCCCATCAGCTCCACACACAACGCGGGAATAATCGAACTGGTAACCCGTTTTCCTCGCTCACCTTCCTATTACAAACTCAAGATTTCGGACCTGATGCACATCGACCACCTGACGGTGGAGGTCAACTGCTGTGTCGGCGATGATTGCCGCGCCAACGTCCGATGACACAGTTTTTTATTCTGCTCATAGCCTCGTCGATCGCCAATGCTTTCTCTGCCTTCGCCGGTGGCGGCGCCTATCTCAAAGGCAACAAAGTTATTAAAAAAGCATTTGAAGCACTGACGCTTGTTGTTGGTCTAAAGCTGCTGTTCGATTAATTCACTCCCCTTCGTTTGAATTATCTGTCGGCTTTATGATAAGTCCCTCGCGTCATTTAGATGACCCATTCACAGTTCATTTCCGACAAATTTTTCGGGTAGAATCAATAAACATGCTGCTTCACTTCCGACTATGGCGCGTAGTGAGGCAGTTCTCCCCCATCAGGTAATTGCGGTAATTACCTTCAACGCCCAGTTCAAACAAAATGATTGAGCTGGGCGTTGAACAAATCACCCCAAAATTGGTTCCGTGTCGTGCTTTCAGTATGACTGATGCGGAAATTTAGGTTTTATCAGGAGAATACTATGACCGATGGTCAACTTATCACGATCGAGAGTGGGACTTTTAATATTCCCGACATACCGATTATCCCGTTTATTGCGGGTGATGGGATCGGGCCTGAAATCTGGGATGCGACAAGAAAGGTAATCGATACTGCAGTAGAGGTCGCTTACGAGGGCACGCGCCGCATCGAATGGCTGGAGGTCTTTGCCGGCAAAAGAGGTTGGCAGTTATTCGGTGACTACTTACCCCCGCAGACATTAGCGACATTGTCGCGGCATCTCGTGGGAATAAAAGGTCCACTGGCAACGCCAGTAAGCGGTTGCATACGTTCGTTAAATATTGCAATTCGTCGTGAACTGGATCTTTACGCCTGCATCCGACCAGTTCGCTACTTTAATGGAGCTCCCAGTCCGTTACGCAATCCCCAGCATATAAACATCATTCTTTTTCGCGAAAGCAGTGAGGATACGTATGCGGGAATAGAGTTCATGACAGGAAGCGATGAGTGCACAGGTCTACTTCATTACCTGTCTGCCAGTCACCTTTCTGCCTATGAAAAAATACGCTTTCCAGATACTTGCAGTATTGGCATTAAACCTGTTTCCCGAGAAGGGACTGAGCGTATAGTCCGTGTTGCAGTTAACCATGCCATTATTCATGACCTGCCATCGGTGACGATCGTTCACCAAGGAAATGTGATGAAATGTACCGAAGGCGCTTTCTGCCAGTGGGCCTATGAACTTATAGAAAAAGAGTTTGGGGCAATGCATTTCGGAAGAGGCAGATGGTTGCACCTGAAAAATCCGGTCAATCACCACATCATCGAGATCAAGGACGTTACCGCTGATGTTTTCTTCGAACAGATATTAACCCATCCAACGGAACACAGTGTTGTTGTGACACTAAACATGAATGGCGACTATATCTCAGAGGCGATATCAGGCACGATTGGCGGACTCGGAATTGCTCCCGGGGCAAATCTGAACCTTGAAACCGGACGTGCCATATTCGAGGCGACTCACGGCACTGCCCCCGATATCGCGGGTCTAGGCCAGGCCAATCCCTGTGGACTGATTCTTTCCGCGGTCTTGATGCTTCGCTATATCACCTGGGATGAGGCTGCTGATTTGGTAGTCAGGTCCCTAAAGCACACTCTCATTGAAAAAACTGTGACAAGTGACTTTTTCAGATTGATTGACAACGGACGACTGGTTTCAACTTCGGAGTTTGCCGAACACATCATGGCCCATATCATGACCGAAGAAGAAATGGAGGTATAGAGAAAAATGTTACATCGAGAAAAATGGATAGAACCTTTGTAACTGCATGAGGCTCTGACTATCCAGATAGCAGAAATTCAAAAGCCTTCGCAGCAGATACTTAAACTCAAATAGCACCTGAGATTTAATATCTGCTGCACCGGTCATCATTAAGTAGTTCCTGTTTTACTGACGGTTAACAGCGGGAGAACGCCTAACCTGGATATTGACGTTTAGGTATCAATTTGCGTCCTGAGGTATCAGATCTTGACTCGACGTAGTCCGCACCATCTTTAAATTGAAGCCTGTTTCAACTTTAAACCCGTTAGTGTTTGAAAACTTCCCTTTCCCCTTCCAAATATTATATATACCCAGTGCAGGTTTTGTTCTTTTTGGTTTTTATTATGAGGTTATGATTATGAAAAGGTTAGTGATTTTTCGTCATGCCCACTCAGTGCGACAGCAGCTGGAGGGCGAGGCACCAGAGGCGACATGTGAAGGAATCGGCTTCAGCGAACTCCCTGAAGTCAATACTCCTCTATCACAACTGGGTTTTGAACAACGAAATGTGTTTGCAGATTACGTTCTCAATCACGTTTATCCAAATGGCGCTCGACCGAAAATCTGGCTCTCTTCGCCCTATCTGCGAGCTCTGCAGACTGTGGCGACACTGAAGTTCGGAATTCCGGAAATGGTTGAGGCTCTTGCTGAGCTCAACCAGGGAGAACTGACTAATGTTCACCCATCGCTGAGGGAGAACTGTAATCCGGAAGCCTACCGTAAATGGAAAGACAATCCATATTACGGGGCACTACCCGGAGGAGAGTCGCTTCATGAGGTATTTCAGCGGGTCTGGCAAGAATTGGCCTCTCGGCGATTTACTTCTCAAGATATGGCTATCGCCTGTCATGAAAAAGTGATGTGGCTTATCCGCCAGGGTCTTGAGGGCATTCCCGTGACTGCACTATGCGCGGCCAAGTCTGTGCGTGACGAAGGTCAATTACTGAAAAACTGCTCCGTGCTGATTTACAGTGATACGGTGCCGCAAGGAGAAGTCGTCATACCAGATACTGGAGATCACTTCGCCAGTCGTTATAAAGGGAGCCCGTTTCGCTTCTTCTCCATAGTTAACCCGCTACATGTCCCGCGGGAAGATTGGGACAAGGCGCGAGTGTGGCGGGAGATTTGAGATGGACTGAAAGAAAGGTTGTAATTTCATTGCGAAGGGGTTGCCGGTATAAAGGCCCCTTTCGCATTTTTTTTCATCGCTCGAGATCGGAGTCGCATCAAAATGTAACATGATAATGGCGCCAAATAGTTAGCAAAACTCTTGCGCTATTTTTAATTAATATCAGTTTTTGTTTTAGCCCGGATGTTGCACGTAAACCCGTCACGAGGTTGTGAAGTCTGAGGCAAGGTGTGGGAGTAGAGAGGAGGGAATACTGGTGTATTCCCGACCGAACGCTCTCCCGCAGATTGGCCAGAATTCGCAACCGCAGTAGGGTAAATAACGGGTGCAAACGGTAACAACAGAATTGCACTAAAAACGGCCATTGCACTCGCAAATTCGCGGGTGAAACTTGTTTCATCCGTGCATTTACGTGCAATTTCCGGGTTAGTTCTCTCTGCTGTTTATGAGAATAACCCAGGGCTATGGGCCTATCCTTGGATCTGACCATCACCATAATCTGTGGAGAATAGCCTTCTTGCTGGTTCACAGGATGACGGTTACTCTGCTTTACGAAATAGTTCATCAAGAAAAACTAATGGTTTGCTTCACTTTAGATATAGTCGCTTCGACAACCGCCTTTCAAATAGTTGCAAGAAAAAACTTCTGTCGAATATCGATTTTGGTAATATTTATTTCATCACTGTTGTCGATAGACAAGGCCCATGCCGAAGGATCAGCAATATCCGGAAACTACCAATATCAACTCGTGCAACAAGGAAAGAATCGCTCCTATTTCGTTCATATACCCCCACACGAATCTTCGGCGATATTACCGGTAGTGATTTATCTTCACGGCGGTGGTGGTAATGCCAGTCAGTTCCGGCATGACAATAACTCCGATGCCGCGGCCGACAAGTTTGGCTATATTGCAGTCTACCCCAACGGCTCAGGTGTTTTCTCTGATAAACTTCTAACCTGGAATGCTGGACATTGTTGTGGATATGCCCAGAAAAACAATATTGACGATGTTGGTTTTATCATTGCGCTTTTAGGCAACCTTGAATCGAGGGTAATACATGACAAGACTCGATTGTACCTTGCCGGGCATTCCAATGGCGCGATGATGGCTTACCGCATCGCGCAGGAACGCCCCGACAGGATAGCAGCAATAGCTGCGGTTGCGGCTGTCAGACCGACTGAAAAGAAGACGACTCGCGTTATTCCCATTCTGCAGATTCACAGTATCGACGACCCGAGAGCACCTTATAATGGCGGCATTGGCCCCCGCTTTCCTTATACCAACCACAGGGTCAAACACTATTCTGTTCCGGAGTCGATTTTGTCCTGGGTGAAAAATAACGGTTGTCGTGAAACTCCGTCTCTCAAGGAGCGCCGCACCAATAATTCCCATACCGCTGAACTTTACACATACGGCGAGTGTATTGATAACGCTGAAGTGCAGTATTGGCGTCTCACCGGAGCTGGCCACGGCTGGCCGGGTAGCGAGACAGGCAGGGAGGATACAACAGGTCCGGCGACAAAGGTCATTGATGCCAACGAAGTTATCTGGGAGTTTTTCAAGCAGCAGTCGGCAAAGCCAATTATTGAATAAACCGTGGCAACCATCATGAAGTTAAAAAGTGTTCATCGCATTTATCATGCACTCCAGTATTCTGTAACCGGTATGAAAGTTGCTTTTTCCGGGCATGAAGCATTCCGGCAGGAGCTTTTCTTGACAGTTCTTGCTGTCCCCCTCGCCTTCTATATCGGCGAATCAGTAATTGAATTACTGCTACTGATTGGTAGCCTGATTATCGTTCTTGTTGTTGAGCTACTTAACAGTGCGGTGGAAACAACTATCGATCGCATCAGCAGCGACCGGCATCCATTGTCTGGTCAGGCAAAAGACCTCGGGTCGGCGGCAGTGATGATTGCGCTTGTCTGGGCTGCAATCACCTGGATGGGAATTGCAGTTCTGTAATGAA